>NZ_CP179926.1:2477805-2787531 GCF_052344095.1 Pedobacter paludisoli
TTTAAGCCTAAGGGAGATAGAGACTTCAAATCGAAAACAAATAAATACGACTCATTCAAACCTAGTGCGGGTAGCTCAAGAAATGTTCGTCCGAAAGACGAGAGAGACACCAGACCGTTTAGAAATAGAGAAGAACAGAAGCAACCAAGAGATTTAGAGTTTAACCGCGAAGAAAGAACTGTAATTGCTCCTGGTAAAAAAAGCAATGAAGACAAAGGTCTAATTCGCTTAAACCGCTATATTTCAAATGCAGGTATTTGTTCACGCCGCAAAGCAGATGAATTAATTGCTGCAGGTGTTGTAACCGTAAATGGCGAAGCTGTAACGGAATTAGGTTTAAAAGTAGACCCTGCAAAAGATTTAGTGCGCTACAACGGCGAACTTCTTAAGCGCGAGAAAAAGGTTTACGTGCTTTTAAACAAACCAAAAGATTACATTACCACCACTGACGACCCACAAGAACGTCGTACCGTTATGCAATTGGTTGATAAAGCAAGTCGCGAACGTATTTATCCTGTTGGCCGCTTAGACCGTAACACAACCGGTTTATTGTTGATGACCAACGATGGCGATTTAGCTGATAAATTATCGCATCCTAAAAACGGCATTACTAAAATTTACAACGTTGAGTTAAACAAAGGCTTAACCCAAGGCGATTTAAATAAAATTGCATTTGGTTTAGAACTAGAAGATGGTTTAATCAAGCCAGATAATATTTCGTACGTTGCCGGTGGTTCTAAAAAAGAAATCGGCATTCAAATTCACAGCGGAAAAAACCGTATTGTACGTCGTATTTTTGAGCACCTTGGCTATAGCGTTGAAAAACTAGACCGTGTTGTTTACGGGAACTTAACCAAAAAAGATTTACCTCGCGGTAGATGGCGTTATTTAGAAGAACACGAATTAATTCAGATTAAACACCTGATCAAATAATACACAAGAGGCATTCGAAAGATTGCCTCTTTTTTTGACCCTCCTTTTTTTCGTCTAAAAAAACGCAAAACTTTACAGCAAAAATGGTTATGTTAGCTATTCCATTTTTATAGCCTTACAAAATTAATCATCCAACAAAAGCAAAAAATTAACAGATTATATTCAGCCCTTTCAATGAAAAAAATTAATCTTCTTCTATTCGTTTTGACGCTTTCGTTCGCAGCGTTTTCACAACAAACCAACACGAAACTTTTAATCGGCACCTACACAAAACCAGGTAAAAGCGAAGGCATTTATACGTATAACTTTAATTCTTCCAACGGAAAAAGCGCTTTAGCCCACGTGATTAAAGGCATTGAAAACCCAAGTTACCTAGCACTATCGCCAGATAAAAAATTTGCCTATTCGGTTAACGAAACAGGAAATACCAGCACCATAAGCGCCTTTCAGTACAATTTAAGCACCGGCGAATTGACATTTATAAACAAAGTAAAGAGCGAAGGTGCCGATCCCTGCTACATTACGGTTGATGCCCGCAACGTTATTGTGGCCAATTACAGCGGCGGAACCATTACAGTATTTAAACGCAATGAAAACGGCAGTCTAGACCCATCGAAAGAAATTATTCAGCACACAGGAAAAGGCATTGACCCCAAAGGCCGACAAGAAAGTGCCCACGTACACATGGTACAATTCACACCCGATCATCGTTATCTTGTTTCTACCGATTTAGGAGAAGATAAGGTTTACATGTACGCATACAATCCAATGCAAGAAGGCAAAACATTAACCGAAAAATCCGTTTTCAAAACCAATGCGGGCACTGGGCCGCGCCACATTACTTTTCATCCAAATGGGAAATACGCCTATTTAGCACATGAATTTAACGGAAAAATAACTACATTTTCTTACAAACAGGGAACACTGAAAAAGATTCAAGAAATTAATACCACATTACCAACTTTTCAAGGGAAAATAGATGGTGCAGATATCCACGTTTCGCCCGATGGCAAGTTTCTTTACGAAAGCAACAGAGGAGATGCCAATAGTATTTCGGTATTCGCGATTGCTAAAAACGGTACATTAAATGCGATTGAAACAGTAAGTACCTTGGGAAAAGGACCACGCAACTTTTGCATCGACCCTAGCGGAAAATTTCTCTTGGTTGCCCATCAGTATACAGATGAGGTGGTTATTTTCAAACGAAATGCTACCACAGGAAAATTAAGCGACAGCGGACAAAGAATTGCCTTAGGATCGCCAGTTTGCCTCGTTTTCGCTAAATAAAAAAAGCTTTTCGTGTAAACAGCCCTTTATTTGTTTACACGAAAAGCTCAAGATTTTATCAGTTAGGTGCGAAAATAGTTAAGCGGTTTCTAACGCGCGGGTAACGTTTCTATAAGGAAAATCGCTGAAAATATGTCTACGCGCAAAACGACCCGGCGAATCTGCATTTACCAATTTAATGTAAATAGCGCGCGGAACTTCAAAATATTCATACACACTACCATCGTAAAATTGAACATTCAATACTTGTTGTTTGTATTCAAAATCCTGAATGTTTGAATTGTTAATCGTTTGCGTGTAGGTTTCTAAATTTTGCTCACGCGTTTCAGGAGCAACACTTACCAAAAAATGATACGCTTCAATAATCTCTTTGCTTCTTGCTTCTGCTGCTAATTTTTCTTCTTCTTCCTGAAATTTATCTGGATGACAATCTTTCATCACGGTGCGATACACCGATTTAAGCTCCTTCAAATCAGCTGTTTTATCAACATTTAAAAGCTTTCTATAATCCGCTATTTTCTTCATGTGTTGCTTCTTTTTTTATCCTCGACTAGAAATTATTCCCTTTAAGACAGGGGCAAAATCTGTTCAAGGCCGCAAAGGTACGAATTATAACTATATGATTTTGAGAAAGTTTCAAAAGCACCATTATTTATTTACCAGGCAAAGGCAAATCATCGGTTCAGAATAAAAAAGCCATCCGGATATTCCGAATGGCTTACAAAACCTACTAATTAATACTTTGAAACACAGCCCATCCAAAGATGTGCTATATCTTAACTGCCAACTACTTTGGCAATCCCTTTTCAGGAACTACATTATCCAGTACTGGTGTATCAGTTGCGCTCAACGACTTTTGAATAGTATCGTTCTTTTGTTCAAAAATCACAATGTCGTTTTTACCTACTTTTAACCAACAACCTGGCACATATAGGGTTTGTTGCGGGCCAACGCTCCAGTAACGGCCAATATTTATTCCGTTGATAAACACAATCCCTTTACCCCAATCCTTCATATCTAAAAATGTATCGCCAGTTTTTGTTAGCGTAAAATCGCCTTGATAAATAGTTGGTCTATTTACTTTGGCATTTGCTTTTTCTGTTGCAATTGACGGCACAGCATCCATTGGCAATTTATACATATTCCAATCGCCGGTAATGGTTTCGCCATTAATAATGACAGGAGAAATGATTCCTTTCGTGCTTTCAACAATACGTGCACCGTAATTAATGCGGCCCATGTTTTCAACTAAAATATCTAAAGTAGCATTGAATGGAACCTCAATTTCACAATCATACTTTTGATAATATGCATTTAACTCCGCTACTTTTACTCCATCCACATAAACAATGGCATAATCGCGAAGTCCTTTAAGCTCTAATTTACCCGAAATAGGTTGATTAAACTTTCTGCTGTACCAAACGTATCCGTAAGGTTGATTTAAGGCTTCGAAGGTCAAAGGTGTATCGTTTGTAACCGGTGTTACTTTATCTTTCAAGCCTTCTAAATCAACTGCTTTAGTTAATTTAATTTCCGGAATAGTAATAATCGGAAGTTTAGCAGGGATAGCGGGTGTTTCAGCAGTTTTAAGCAATTCACGAAGTTTCAAGTACTTCTCTGTTGCCCAACCTGCTTCGCTTATCGGCGCATCGTAATCGTACGAGGTCATATCCGGCTGAATGTCTTTATCTTTTTTATAATTAGCTCCTGAAGTAAAGCCAAAGTTAGTACCCCCATGGACCATGTAATAGTTAAAAGATACGCCCCCATCAAGGTATTTTTTTGTTTGATCGGCCACGCGCTGTGCAGGAGTTTTAGGGAAAGGTTCTGCCCAGTGGTCTAACCAACCCGGATAAAATTCAGCTACCATATACGGCCCCTTACCGCCATTGTATTGGTCAACTAATTTTTTCAACTTCTCTACGTCCCCTTCACCATTTGCAGTAGGCAGAGCTCCCGGTAAGGCCCCTTCTTTAAATAACCAAGAACCGTCAGATGTAAAAAACGGCACATTAAAGCCTACATCTTTCAATTGCTGAAACACAGCAGCACTATATTTCTGATGTTCTTCCAATGAAATATCTTTTCGTTGCGACACATACGAGCCGAATTCATTCTCGCCTTGCACCATAATGATGGGACCTCCATTGGTAATAAGAAGATTTTTTAATTGCCCATAAAGTGCCGTAAAATACGCTTTTGTCGCCATCAAATATTGCGGATTATTTCCACGAATAACCATTCCTGGAACCTTTTGTAAAAACCATGGATACCCACCAAATTCCCATTCTGCACACACATATGGTCCTGGTCTTAAAATAACCATTAAACCTTCTTCTTGTGCAATTTTCATATACTCGGCAATATCTTTATTTCCCGATTTGAAGTCCCAAACCCCCGGTGCTATTTCGTGATAATTCCAAAAAACATAGGTTGCTACAGCATTTAAACCCATTGCTTTCATCATTTTTAAACGATGGCGCCAATACGGTTTAGGTATACGCGAATAATGCATTTCGCCGCTATGCAATTGAATTGCTTTTCCATCGTATAGAAAATTACCATCAGCAATGGCAAAGGTGTGTTTGGCAGTTGCTTTCTTTTTTTGGGCAGCCACATGCATGCTGAGGCTCAACAGAAAACAAAAGGCTAAAAATTTGATTTTCATTTGTGATTTAGTTAGTATTTATCGTGTAATGTTTTTTATTATTTTTTTTAAAAAAAATCGCCAAGTTTTCAAAAAGCAGCAAAAAATCAGTTAAAATCAAACCAAAAAATGCGTAAAACTGCTTAACAAAAGCAAACGTTTGACTGCCCTCCAGTTAACAGAAAAGCCGCTTACAACGCGCAAAAAGCGATTTATTACGTTTAAATATAAACGATTATATTACAAAAACAAACCTGCACCACCTTTACCATAGGTCTAAACACCCTTACATACAAAAGCCATCCGGGTTTTCCGAATGGCTTTTGTATGTACTCTCGTCTGCTCAGAATTTAATTTCCGGTAATCCTTTAGCTAACACATTAACACGCTACTTTTGGTGTTCGCGCTATCACTTGCTCATAATAAGCAATGTATAAAGGGAGTATCTTTTTTAAATCAAAATCTTGCGCACGCGTATAGGCGTTCTCTTTAAATTGTTTTAAAACAAGGTCGTCTTTTAAAATCTCTATTGCATGAGCGGCCATGCTATCAATATCACCAACATTATCCAAAAACCCACAGAAACCATGCACATTCAGTTCTGGCAAACCACCCGCATTAGAAGAAATAACAGGCACTTTACAAGCCATTGCTTCCAGCGCTGCTAAGCCAAAACTTTCAGATTCAGAAGGAATCAAAAACAAATCCGAAACCGATAAAATCTCTTCAACAGCATCTTGCTTACCCAAGAAACGTACATTTTCGCAAATGCCCAAGCTACGACACAATTGCTCCTCGTATACGCGCTCAGGACCATCGCCCACCATCAACAATTTAGAAGGAATAACTGCTTGCACTTTCTCAAAAACACGAATCACATCGCTTGTACGCTTCACCTTTCTAAAGTTACTGGTATGCACCAAAATACGTTCGTTATTCGGCGCAATGGCCTTTTTAAAGTGGTCTTTTGCCTGTAAACTGAATCGATTAAAATCGATAAAATTCGGAATTACCTGTATATCCTTTGTTATTTCGAAATGGTTATAGGTATCATCTTTCAAATCTTGCGAAACAGTTGTTACACCATCGCTCTGATTAATCGAAAAAGTAACTACGGGTTTATATGTAGGGTCTTTCCCCACCAAGGTAATATCCGTACCGTGCAAAGTAGTTACAACCGGAATGTGTATGCCATAGGTTGCTAAAATTTGTTTCGCCATAAAAGCTGCCGAAGCATGTGGAATGGCATAGTGAACGTGCAACACATCTAATTTTTCGAAACGCACTACATCTACCAATTTGCTGGCCAAGGCCGATTCATACGGTGCGTAGTCGAACAATGGATAATCTCGAACCGATACCTCATGATAAAATAAATTCTCAGAAAAAAAATCAAGCCGTGCAGGCTGGCTATACGTTATAAAATGAACTTGGTGACCTTCATTTGCCAAAGCCTTACCAAGCTCGGTTGCAACTACACCACTTCCTCCAAAGGTTGGGTAGCAAACAATTCCTATCTTCATGTATATCTGTATTGTTGTTATACAAATGTAGCCCAATTTTAATTAAATTTACTGTAAGCAAATTGCAATAAAAACTACAAAAACTGGTGGGTGTATTTTATTATTTAGCAAACTTCGGGCTTTTCCTTCTATTCAAGGCAGCCCCGTCTTTCACTCATACGCCTGCAAGGCATTCCGCGCGAGCCGGTATCCGTTTCAACCGGGTTTCAGGGGTTCTTCTCTGCTACCTTTTTCGCATCCTTAGACAAAGCGTACGGAACTAAAACTGTTTGCTCCATGGTCAGCTCCTCTCCATAAAAATTAACCAATATGGCTAACATAGGTTTTTCAACAATCAACTGACTAAAAATATCCGAAAGGCTAAATTTTCGAATGCTCGATCGTACCTCTAAAATGATCTTATTGCCTAACACAAAATCAGCAAAAAAGGTATGTTGTAACACAAAACCATTAAAATTAACGTAAAACTCTCTTGATTCATCGATAGAAATACCTGAATCCAGTAAGGCATTTTTTAAAACGCGCTTGTAACTTTCTTCCGATAGTGCATTTCCAAACTGCCTATGCAAATCATTAAAAATAGTGGTTAACCAAAGCAATTCATGCTCTAACTCTAAACTATGATCTCCTAGGTTGATAGTATCTGGTTTCATGTGTTGATTTCATTTTGGAGTTCGCCCAAAGAAACTTCAAGCAATACCAAAACGTAACCAACAAAAATGCCTAAATGAAAAAAGGCTTTAAATATACATTCAAAGCCTCTTGACATATGTCATGTAGAAATCCCTCTACACTTTAAGATTCCTCATTTCTTCTTTCACCACTAGAAACAGTTCATTTGGTCGTTGCGTTCCAATAAAATACTCCAATCCATCGCGGTCGGTCAGCACCACGGCATCTTTCCCCGACGAATAAAAGCGGATGGTTCCTTTCGAGTGTAAATTATAAACCGGATTATTAAAATAATAGCGGCTATACGTATCTTTACGAACATCCACAATGCTGTTTAAATCTATTTTAACACGCTTGGTAGTCCATAAACCGTCTAAAATAACACTTCCGTTGTCTACTGTAATTTTATATTGAATTAAAAAAAGTAACAACATGGAAACCCCAATGATACCAAAACCCACTACTAAAAATAAATCTTGGGTATTATCGCGGTCACGCTCGTACACATACGCTGCAAAGCAGAAGGCAGCCATAATTAAGCGAATAAATATGCGCACGTAATCTCTTCCCAGATATTGCCTTTCTATATAAACGTATTTACTTTCCAAATTCTTGATTTCTTATTTCTAATATATAAACTTTTTTTATTCCAGGTGTTACTTTGTACCGATCATCTTGTCGCATTCCTGCAACCCAAACCACCTCACCATTTCCGTTTACCAAAATCGGTATGGTTGTTTTCAAATGTAAGGGCAATTTTTCATCAATAAAAAAATCGCTTAGCTTCTTAAACCCTTTCATCCCCAATGGGATAAATTTATCTCCATTTTGCCAATGGCGCAAAACCAAGGGAAAAATCAATTCATGGGCATTCAGGAAGGCCTTGTTGGGGGTTCTTTCAAAATTAAGGCTTGCAGACTGCTCCATTTCAAAGCGATAATCACCAAAAGAAATAACCTCTGTATCGCTGTGAATATATTGATTCATCAGCTCTTTCGTATCTCGTGCAACCAGAATCAGATCTGTCCGATTAATAATCGCCTCATATTTTTCACTATAAAAATGTTTTCCGCTTTGCTTTTGCCCCGACTGCAAAATTTCATTTACCACCGACGACACAAAACCGTAAGGCTTCAGCAATTCAAAAAGCAGCAATTTCTGTGGATTCAGTTTATCAATTTCCGCAAGTGGAATGTAAATACCATCCTTTCGTACCGAAACTATTTTATTAGCAATCTTATTGACTGCACTTTCCAAAAAATGTTCTATTTCTGAAAAACGCGCACTGTTTTCGGCAAAAGTTCGCTCCAAATTCGGATTAATCTCTTGCAAATGCGGCACTACCTCTAAACGAATTTTATTCCGAACATAATCACTACTTAAATTGGAGCTATCTTCTACAAAAGCGAGGTTATTTTGTTCTACTACTTCGTTTATCTCCTTTCGGGTTAAAAACAACAAAGGCCGAATCAATTTATCCCGTTTAGGTAAAATACCGTGCAAACCACTAATTCCTGTTCCCCGTGTCAAATTAATTAACACTGTTTCCAGGGCATCGTTTTGGTGCTGTGCCAGCGCAATGTACTCGTATCCTTTGCTGGCCCGTATTTCTTCAAACCATTGGTAACGCAATTCGCGCGCTGCCATCTGAGTAGAAATTTTATTTTCAGCCGCATATTTTTTTGTATCAAAATGCGTTACATAAAATGGAATACCGAAGGAATGCGCCAATGTACGTACAAAATTTTCGTCGCGCTGCGACTCATCTGCTCTTAATTGAAAGTTGCAATGAGCTATTCCAAAGTCAATACCTACGGCCTGAAATAAATATACCATCAACACCGAATCTTTCCCACCACTTACGGCCAAAAGTATACGATCTCCTGACTGAAGAAGCGCTTCTAATGCGAGAAAATTTTTGAACGGCTGTACGGGTAACATGCTTCAAAAATATTTATTTTTAACTGGTATTCCGAACGTTCGGAACAAAAAACTAACTTTGTATTGTGCAAAAAATAATTATTTGTTTACTTCTACTGTTTAGCCCTGTTTTTTTATTCGGGCAAAAAGGTTCTCTAATTAAACTTATCAGCGGTCAAATGCGCGGAGATATAAAAAACAACATTTCATATATCCTCAATGGCGTGTTCCAACAAGATAATGCAACCCTTACCTGCGATAGTGCCATTTTCTACACCAAGAAAAATTCTGTAGAAATGCACAAAAACGTACATATCAACCAGTTAACAACCGATATCTACTCGGATGAACTGCAATATGACGGCCATAAAAAACATGCACATTTTACCGGTAATGTACGCATGCAAGACCCTACTATGGTTTTAACAACTAATATACTTGATTACAACACCAATACCAAAATTGGAACCTATACCAATGGCGGAAAAATTGTGAATCAATCCGTAACGTTAACCAGTAAAAATGGGAAATACGAAAGCTATACAAACGATTCGTATTTCCGATACAATGTTTTGGCGGTTACTCCTCAGGCAACCATTAAATCAGATACACTCCGGTATAATACCGGGGATTTTTGGACCTATTTTTATGGCCCAACCAACATCAAGGGAAAAGATGATAACATGTATACTGAAAATGGTAGATACAATACCAAAACCGAAAACGCCTATTTTGGAAAGAGAAATTTATACACACAAGGCACCCGTTCATTAAAGGGAGATAGCTTGCATTATGACGGCAGTACCGGCATTGGTGAAGCCGTTCGGAACATTGTTTTTACCGACACGAAAGATAACATTAAAATTAGAGGAAACTTAGGCTACTACTATAAAAAAGATCAACGAACCTTGGTTACACGGGGGGCCTATATGTCAGTTGGCACCCAAGATTCGATTATCAAAAACGGCAAAAAAATGTCCGATACCTTGTGGCTTGGCGCCGACACGTTGGAGGCGCAAATGGTGTTACAAAAAAGTCTGAAACTCATTCCTAAGATATCCATTCAGGCGGATAACGAAATTGGCGAAGATGAGGATACCGGAAGCAAAGAGCCAAAATATAAAGGTGAAACAGAAATCGTTGCCAATACCAAATCGGGCAATAATAAAAAAGCAAAAAACAAAAACGCTAACCCAACTGAACAAAAGGACGTTAAAACAGCTTCCTTGTCACCTGATTTAACAGAAAAAACAGATTCCGTAGCACTCGATTCGTTATCAAAACAGAAGATTAACACAAAAAACGACAGTCTACAAAACACATTGGATAGCGTCGCCAAATCGACTCTAGATAATAAAAAAGATAGTATACAAAAGCAAACTGCAACTACCCAATCGCAAAACAAAAAGACGGCAATTAACCCCTCTGGCACACCAGTAAAAGCCCCTGCTAAGCCCGCTAAAGGCGTAGTTAATCCGGCTGCAAAAAACATCAAAAACATTGGTTTAAAACCTGATACAACAAAGTTTAATCCAGCAGACACTGTTCAAACGCGGAGCATTAAAGCATACCATAATGCCAAACTCTTTAAAACGAACATTCAGTCTAAAACCGATAGTATTTTCTATACCAGTGCTGATTCAACTTTACGCTGCTATGGCAATCCCATTATCTGGTCTGATGGCTCACAGCAAGTAGCTGATACCATGTACATTCAATTTAAACAGAGCAAAATCAATAATTTTCAAGCCATCCGAAATGCTTTTGTGGTAAACACACCTAAAGATTCTTTGCGTTTCAACCAAATAAAAGGCCGATTGATAACTGGCTTCTTTGAAGATGGAAAAGTGAAAAACCTGTATGTAGACGGTAATGCAGAAAGTATTTATTACACACAAGATGAAAAAACCAAGGTCTATAAAGACATGAATCAAAGCATTAGCAGCAGAATTAAATTCATCTTTAAAGACAATGAAGTGCAAGAAATTACACTGATTAATAAAGCAGAGACCGCTACCCAACCGGATGTTGATGTTGCAAAAGATCACGTACTGAAAGGTTTCTCATGGAAACCAGCGGAGCGTCCGAAAGCGAAAAAAGATGTTATTGGTTCATCAGGAAAAACAACACCTAAAAAATCTGCAGCAAAGTCAGCTCCATCTACTAAACCGAAGGGCAAAACACCTACTCCGAAAACAAGTAGCGGTGCAGCAAAGCCAGCTTCAGAGAAAAATGTAGAGGTGAAGAGCGTGGCGAAACCAGTTAGTATAAAATAGTTTTAGCACATAGGAAAGCGACTGCCCTTTCCTTTAGCGACGTATACGCGTTTGGCTTCATTCTCTTGCCAAACGCTAGCGGAGACTAACGCTATTCTTTTTCCAGAGAGAACGCAAAATCAGGCAGCTACTGTTTTTAAATTAGCCTTGAGCTTTCAAAAACGCTAGCATCTTTTTCAAGGCGATTGCCCGATGACTGATTTTATTTTTTTCGGACATGTCCATTTCTGCGAAGGTTATGTCAAACCCATCTGGTTGAAATATAGGATCGTATCCAAAGCCTTTAACACCGCTCATACTTTTGCGAATACTACCTTCTACCACACCTTCAAACAAATGATTTTCACCGTTGAGCATCAACGATATCACAGTTCTAAAACGCGCCTTTCGGTTGTCGATACCGGCTAGCTTTGTTAAAACCAGTTCCATGTTTTCAATGCTATTGCGGCTACCAGCATAATGTGCTGAATCTACCCCAGGCTCATTGTTCAAGGCATCAACCTCCAATCCGCTATCATCGGCAAAACAATCTAATTGATAGTTTTTAAAGACATATTGGCTCTTTAAGGTTGCATTTCCATCAAAGGTATTTTCAGTTTCTGGAATCTCTTCTGTGCAACCAATATCTTGCAAGTTAACAACCTCGTATTGTCCTGTAAGAGCTAAACGAATCTCTTCTGTTTTATGTTGGTTATTGGTGGCAAAAACAATTTTCTTCATGAATGAAAGATTGGGTATTTAAAAAGAATGAAGGTTATTTTATCTTCTGAAGATTGGCCCAAAGTGCCACCTTCCCTTCACGACTTTGTTCTAAATCGTGCAAATTAGGTGCAAAAATTAGCTTCACATTCTCGTGTAAAAGAATATCTCCCTGCCAAGTTAGGCTTAAGCTAATGGCAGAAAAATCGACTCCGAAAGACAAAACTATCTTTGGCTTAAAAAAGAATTTCAATTCTGCATAGGTGGTTCCTGAATAGTTGGCATAGTTCACTACCGCAAAATCGGGGGTGGCCAAGTCAACAGCTTTCACAATCTTACGCAATAGTTCTCTTCCTTGCTCTGAACTTACCGGATTTTGCGCATCATTCACTAAAATGAGCACCGATTTTTGATTTCCTCCCAAAAATTTAAATGTTTTAGCGCTTACAGGTGGAGTATGAATTGCTGGAATTTCTGTAATACTTACTTTCTGTACGGGAGCTTCGGGTGCTACAGGAATTGTTACAACCGGACTTTCTATCTTTTCAATGGAGGCTGAAACGGCCTCTGCATTATTAAAATGAGGCATTTCAACACTTTTATCTTCCACCACAAACACTTCATCGTTAAAAAATAAACGTAGTGCATTTGCATTGTTGATAAGCTGGTTTTCCATTTGTACTTTTGCGATAAAATAATATCTGTTAAAATTAGTTAAATATCTTATAATAGCGACGTTAATTATTACTTTTATCCATTAATTTATAACCCTGTTGCGTGAGAAAGGCCTATTGCGTATTTGTTTTCAGCTTAATTTGTAACGTGTCACTTGCGCAAAATATAGCGGCTATAAATGGTAAAACCTTAACTAGCAAAGAGTTTATCTGGGCATATAAAAAAGGGCATAACGGAAACCTAACTACAGACTATGATAGTTTACAAAACTATTTAAATCTGTACATAAATTTTAAACTGAAGGTTTTAGAAGCTCGCGAACTGGGCTTGGACAAAAATACAGCCTATGAGGAAGAGATTAAAACCTACGAAAACGCTTTAAAAACCCGTAAAAAACCAAATTATAGCGAAAAAGAATATACTTTTTTACTAAATGAATACCGCGAAGGGGTACTGATGTTTAACCTTTCGGAACAAAAAATTTGGGATAAGATTAACAATAACGATTGGGCCATTGTTGATTATTATGAAAAAAATATTGCACATTACAACAAACCTTTAAACGAGGTGAAAGCAGATGTAATGGCAGATTATCAACAATATTTAGAAGAAAATTGGCTAAAAAGCCTGAAAGAAAAATACCCGGTAAAAATTAACCAAAACGAATTGAAAAGGCTTGCAAAACAATAAAAAGAGTCATCGTTAATTGAACCATTAATAGTAAATTTGCAAAATACAACAATATAGAATGAAGAAAGTTTTTTTAGTAGCAACAGCTTTAATGGGCTTGTTTTTAAACAGTTTCGCTCAAAAGCACACCATCGATAAAGTTGCTGCTGTAGTAGGAAGTAACGTTGTGTTACTTTCAGATATTAACCAACAATATACCCAATACCTGTATCAAGGTAATCCACCTGATGTTAGCATAAAATGTAAAATATTACAAAATATTCTAACACAGAAACTCCTGAAGCAACAAGCTGAACTCGATTCCATTATGGTTGAAGAGAGTCAAGTAGATGATGAGGTGGATAGACGTATGCGTAGCAGTATTCAACGTGCTGGCGGACAAGACCGCTTAGAGCAATTTTTAAATAAATCGGTTCTACAATATAAAGATGAAATTAGACCGCAAATCAAAGACGATTTGATTTCACAAAAAATGCAACAAAAAATTACGGAGAACATTAACGTTACACCGTATGAAGTTGAAAAATATTTTAAATCTTTAGGCGATACTGTTCCTGAATTTAACACGCAAGTAGAGGTTGGTGAAATTGTTTTAAACCCGCAACTTACCCGTGAAGAAAAGCAACGCTTCCGCGAAAAAATTGAAGCTTTACGCACACGTATTAAGGGCGGAGAAGACATGGGTACTTTGGCTAGAACCTACTCAGAAGATCCAGGTTCTGCATCTGATGGTGGTGATTTAGGTTTCTTTGATAGAAATACCATGGCAAAAGAATTTACCGCCTGGGCATTTAAATTGAAAGCGGGTGAGGTTTCGCCAGTTTTTGAAACAGAATTTGGTTTCCACATTTTACAAGTAATCGAGCGCCGTGGTGAACAAGTACATGCGCGTCACATTCTAATTATACCCAAAACAACGCCTGAAAGTTTGACCCGTTTAAAACTTCGCGCAGATAGTATCTACGAAAAAATTGAGCATAAAAAAATGTCTTTTTCTACAGCTGCAACGTTATACTCTGACAACAAGGACACCAAATTTAACGGCGGTATGATGCTAAATTATGAGGAGGTACAAGCCAGAACAACTCTCATTCCATTAGACAAATTAGACCCTGCAGTTTTTGTTGTTATCGACACCATGAAAGTGGGAGGCGTTTCTAAACCTGATTTATTTAACTCGCCTGATGGAAAACAAGCCTACAAAATATTATATTTAAAATCTAAAATCCCGCCACATAAAGCAAATTTAGAACAAGATTTGCCTCGAATTAGAGATGCGGCACAAAGTGATAAAATTAATCGTACCTTAAGTGAATGGTTTGAAAAACGTCGTGAAAATACGTTTATTAGAATTGACGATGAATTTTTAAGCTGCGATGAATTAAAAATTTGGACACGGAAACTTGAATCTAAATAACATACATGCACTATAAGAACGAAGTAGAAGCTGTTGATGCGCTTCACCAATCTTTCAACAACATTAAAGCCGAAATTAGCAAAGTTGTAGTTGGACAAGATGACATCATTAAATCTGTTTTAATCGCCATTTTTAGCAACGGACACTGTTTGTTGGTTGGCGTACCTGGGTTAGCCAAAACCTTATTGGTACAAACAGTTGCTTCGGTTCTTGATTTAGATTTTAACAGAATCCAATTTACCCCCGATTTAATGCCCAGCGACATTATTGGCGCTGAGATTTTAGGAGAAGACAGGCACTTTAAATTTATCAAAGGCCCTGTTTTCTCTAATATTATTTTAGCGGACGAGATTAACCGTACTCCGCCTAAAACCCAAGCTGCACTTTTAGAAGCCATGCAAGAAAAAGCAGTGACCGCCGCCGGACAAACCCATGCTTTACCCAAGCCTTTCTTTGTGTTGGCTACGCAAAACCCGATTGAACAGGAAGGAACCTATCCCCTGCCTGAAGCGCAATTAGACCGCTTTATGTTTAACATTCAGCTGAATTATCCCGCTTTTGCGGATGAATTAACCATTGTTAAAAATACTACCAGCAATCAAACAACTGAACTGCAAAAAATTATTACCGCAGAAGATATTCAATATTTTCAAAAATTGATCCGCACGATCCCAGTTACCGACAACGTGTTGGAATATGCAGTTAAATTGGCATCAAAAACACGCCCTAACACCGAGCATGCTACCGATATGGTAAATAAATACATCAGTTGGGGAGCGGGTCCGCGTGCATCACAATTTTTAGTTTTGGGTGCTAAATGTCATGCAGCTATCAGTGGTAAATACGCACCAGATATTGAAGACGTTCAAGCTATTGCCGAGCCAATTTTACGCCACCGCATTGTGCGCAATTACCGCGCGGAAGCAGAAGGCCTATCTATTGAGAAAATAATTAAAGAGCTGCTTTAATTTTCAATCCAATCTCTTGCTGTACAAACTATTTGTTGTTAGCTAGATTTTTAATACACGAACAAAAGAACTTGTTTTTTTATTGGTTCCAGAAGTATACAAATCTGTATTTTAATCTTTTTATTTAAAATTGTTACTATCTTTACCACACAATTACAAAGCATAAATTTTAAATCAAAAATAGAAGACATGTCAGCGCACGATTCACACGCACCCGTTCAGGAAACTAAAGGTATTTGGGCATTACCCCTAACCGTATGGATTATTGTTATAATTCTTTGTGTAGCTTTTACCAGACCTATTTTTCCTCATCATGCTGGTACATCAGAAGGTCATGAAAAAACGGAAGCTCCTGCTCACGAAAGTACTGAAGGTCATCACTAAAAATTACACAGTGCAGGCTTAAACAAAAGCGTTGAATGGATTCCATTCAACGCTTTTTGTTTTTTATATATATTTTAGACCTATCTGGTTTTAAGAACCTCATAGGTCTTCATCATTTGAGCCAACTTATTTCTTGTTTAGCTGTTCCATTACATTTGGATAATCGGTTAAAATACCGTCTACGCCCAAACTCATAAAGTACGCTATTTCCTTGGGCGAGTTTACAGTCCAAGGAATGATTTTAATGCCCATTTCGTGGCATCTATCGACTAAACCTTTCCCTACCAAAACCGAATACGGGCTATAAATAGTTGGATTAAACCCTAATTTTTCAATATAACTTTCAAAAGGTTCTTTCTCGTCAATTAACAACGAAGTTTGAATTTTAGGATACTTTTCATGCAAATATTGTAGAGACCGCATATCGAAGGCTTCAATAATAACACGTTTTTCGATACGCTTTTCTAAAACTACCGCCATGACCAAGTCTACAAATTCTGCCGGTTCTGGATGAAACACATTATCGCCATTTTTAATGGTTTTAATTTCGATACTGTACATTGGTTTTGGCAATTTCTTGCTTTTCACATAGCTTTCTACGCTATCAATGGTTTTGCTTAGCAAGGGCTTATGCGCTTCAAATTTCATCTGACCGGGAAAGCGCGCGTGTACTTTACTACCCACATCAAATTTCTCAATCTCTGCATAATTCATGTTGTAGATATTGAATTTCTTTTCGTCTTTCAGCGTAATTTCTTTTCCATTTGGCTGGAGTGAAATTTCGTGGTTAAAGTAGGGTTCTTGCGATAAAACCACTTGCTTATCTTTCGAAATAACAGCATCCATCTCAATGGTGGTTACCCCTAAATCAATGGCTCTAATCATCCCTTCTGTGGTATTCTCGGGCATAATGCCCCTTGCTCCTGCCTTTCCTTGTACATCAAACTTTCGTTTTGATTTTTTCTGTGCTACTCCTTGCAAACTGAGCCCCAACATCAAAAAGAGTATCAATATGTTTTTAATCATGTGTTTGGTTTAAAATCGTACTAATTATTGCCTTTTCTTAACAATTTGCTTGCCAAAACGTACAAAAAAGGGGCATCTTTTTAACAAAGTGCCCCTTTTTGATTTACTATTTACAATTATCTTTCTGCAGGTACAAATGCTTGTACTACTAAATTCCAGGCAGAGTCTGCTCCTTTTTCATATACAAACACATAATTAAAGCTTTCGCGTAAGTCGGCTTTATAATCAATGGTAGCAACGCCATACGAATAGGCAAAATCACTGGCTAATGAAATATCCACGCCGCTTGTTTTTAAATTGATTTTGCTAATCATCCCATTTAAGAACGGTACTATGCTCGCTTTCCCGTTGATGGCTTCATTACCTGGAAAAAGTAAACGTGCATCGCTGGTTAAAAAACTATTGAATGCCAACACGCCATGTGTTTTCAACAAGGTATTTAATGTTTTTTCGGTTAAAGACACAATATCTTTACTGGCTTTAATTTCTTTCTCGTTCTTAAATTGAGGAGTTTTATGATCTTTTGGCTCCACAATATTAAGCGTTGTTTTAGCCAAAGGTTTATTGCTATTGGTACCTAAATCAATCACCAATTTCCACTTGCCGTTTTCTACTTTCCAAATAGATAAATATTGACCGTATTTTTTATCGGTACTACCGTATTCATATGGGCCTGTAGAAAATCCAAAATCGCCACTGCGCGACACTTTGGCAAAATTTGCTTCCCAACTAATATCTTTCTCGCTCGAGGCCTGTGCGCCATAAAAAGTTTTTACATTCACAGGATTTGGTCTAAAAACCAACGCGTCTCCATGTGCGTACTCTAAAAAAGCCGCTTTATCGCCATTTTTGGCAAGCGATTTAGCAAATTCCTTTTCTGCATTAATAAGTGATTTTGTAGTTCCGTCACTCTTTTGGGCAAACGCACTTGCTGATAAAAGTAAAGCTATAGAAGCTGAAAAAAAGTATTTCATTGTTTTTTTAACGTATATGTTTGGCGAATATAAAATTTTCTAGATTGGTGCTGATTAAAAGTAATTAACAATTACACATTCATTTAGTTTATTACCGTAACCATTATTTTTCTTTCTCTCGATAAATGGTTTCCAAAACCGTTTGCCCAGTAGCTTTTAAGGTGTTTTTATCAATATTAGCGAGGTTATCCAGTTGGGTATGCCAATTGATGTAGAAACCTACATTATCGTTGTAATGAATGATATCAACCGATGGAACCCCTGCTTTGTTCATCCACACATGATCATCTACCAATCGGCCGCTTGGAATTTGAACAAAGTACGATGCATAGCCAATTTCATTACCGATAGACCATATTTTTGTTACCACATCTGGAGCGGCTTGACGCGATATTTCATCCTGGGTAAACTGGGCATTTCCGCCACCTACCATATCCAAGTTTATGCCGTAAATCGCTTTGTATCCACTTGCCTTTGCCTGTTTAGCCCAATACTGCGAGCCTAAACACCAGGTTATTTCATCTTCGGTTTCATCGTTAGCCTTGCCATAATCTTCCAAATCCCACAACACAAAATCGACCCCAACGTTGGGTTGTTTAGCTTGTATTTGACGCGCCATTTCGAGCATAACGGCTACTCCACTTGCTCCATCATTGGCAGCATCAAACGACTTGCCTTGATTCGCGGGATCGGCATCTTGATCCGAAAATGGACGCGCATCCCAATGGGCAGCAACTAAAACGCGTGTTTTTTTCTCTGCCCCAAAACTGGCCAAAATATTTTTCAATTGGTATGTTTTACCGTCGTGGGTTTTAGTCGCCTCGCCTTGTATTTTTACCACTGCACCAAATGCTTTCAACTTGGTTACCAAATAATCTGCACATTTTTTATGTGCTTCTGAGCCTGGTATTCGTGGCCCAAAATCTACTTGCGCTTCGGTATACATGTAAGCGCTATCCGCATTAAAATCCGGAGAAACTAATTTCGGGGTGGTACTTTCTGTACTTTCTTCTGTTTTATTTTCCGTCTTTGTTTGACAAGCCTGCAAAAGCAACAAAGCCAATAATGGTAATAATACTATTTTCTGCTTCATCATCATTCTTATGCTTTGCTCCAAGTAGTACCTTCTTTTCCGTCTTTTAACTGAATACCCAGTTCTTGCAAGCCAATTCTAATTTTATCAGAAGTAGCATAATCTTTATTCGATTTAGCTTCCTTGCGTAAATCAATCACCATTTCAAGCACGCTATTTAACTCTAAATTACCACTTTCTTCATCCTTTAAGCCTAAAATATCAAAAACGAAGTCGCTAATTAATGCTTTTAGTTTAGTCAAATTTTCTGCTGATATTTTACCCTTTCCATCGTAAACGGTATTAATAATACGCACCGCTTCAAACAATTCGGCAATTAAAACTGGACTATTAAAATCGTCGTTCATGGCGGCAATGCAATTTGTTTTAATTGCATCAATATCAAAATCGTTTTGTTCCGAAACTGTTAATTTATTCAATAAATAAACGGCAGCCATTAAGCGTCTAAACCCTTTTTCGGATGCTTCCAAAGCTTCATTCGAAAAATCGAGTGTACTGCGGTAATGCGCTTGCAACATAAAAAACTTTACCGTCATTGGGCTGTAGCCCTTATTTAAAAGCGGATGGTCACCTGTAAAAAGCTCGCCTGGCAAAAAGCCATTTCCTGCCGATTTAGACATTCGTGTTCCGTTTACGGTTAACATATTGGTATGCATCCAATAACGCGCTGGTTGCACATGACTGCATGCTTCAGACTGCGCAATTTCGTTGGTATGATGCGTAGCCGCCAAATCCATACCGCCACCGTGGATATCAAACTCAGCGCCCAAATATTTGGCGCTCATAGCCGAACATTCGATGTGCCAGCCCGGAAAACCATTACCCCATGGCGATGGCCATTGCATTAAGGTTTCGGGCTTTGCTTTAATCCAAAGGGCAAAATCTAAACGCCCACGTTTCTCATCCTGACCACTCAGTTCGCGCGTGTTGTTTAGCATGTCTTCCAAATTCCGATTGGTTAAAACCGTATAATTATATTCTTTGCTGTATTTATCCACATCAAAATACACGGTACCATTTTTTTCATACGCAAAACCATTGTCCATAATTACCTTTACCATTTCTATTTGCTCAATAATATGGCCGGTAGCAGTAGGTTCAATACTTGGTGGTAAGGTGTTAAACAAGCGCAATACATCATGAAAACCCAATGTATACTTTTGAACAATTTCCATAGGTTCTAGTTGTTCCAACTTGGCACGTTTTGCAAATTTATCGTCTCCTTCATCCCTATCGCCTTCCAAATGGCCGGCATCGGTAATGTTACGCACATAGCGCACTTTATACCCTACATACTTCAGGTATCTAAAAATTAAATCGAATGATATAAATGTGCGACAATTACCTAAATGCACATCGCTATAAACAGTTGGTCCGCATACATACATCCCAACGTTGGGTGCATTTAAAGGTTCAAAAAGTTCTTTTTTACGTGAAAGCGTATTATAAAGCTGTAAGCCTGTATTCATAGTACAAATGTAGAAAAAAGGTTGGAACGTAAAACCGCATAAAGTTTATGTCCTGTAAAGATTTCAGATTCATATTTCTAAGCATTAGAAAAGCAAAAGCACTGCTCATGGTTCACAACAGTCCGTCTTTCCGCTGTACCTTTTTTGCCAGAAATAGCAAGGAAACCAGTAAAATTTCTAGGTTCTACAAATTTTACTGGCGACAATAAAAAACCTAGGCAAAAAAGTGTGCCGCTGCAATACGGTTTAGCTGGGTTGCTATCTGCAAGAAATTCGCTAAAACTTGGCAGCTTCGCCCTCTTTGGGTAAGGATGTTTTAATAAATGTACGAATGTGCTCGTTGGCCGTTTTTAAATCCTCTTTGCGCAAATACATCATATGCCCACTTCGGTATCCTTCCCAGCGCATTCTATCGGTTAATTTCCCTGCGGCATCCAATTGCCACATGCTGTACTTGGCGTTAAAATAATCGCAAGCACCATCGTAATAACCCGATTGCACCAACAAATGCAAATAAGGGTTTTGGGCCATCGCTTGCCGCAAATTATCACCAGTTGTATCGCCACTTCTGTCCCAAGGATGTACCGGCCCAAACATATTGTATTTTAAATCGGTTTTATATTTCAGCTCATTTCGGATGTACATGTTAATGGCCGGTGTAAAAGAATGTAACCAAGACGTTAACTCCGCATTGTAATCGGGTTCGGTACCCGCATCCTTCTTATCGATACCTCGGTAACGGGAATCCAATCGGCCTACAGTGAAACCTTTATCACGTAACAATTCTTTCCAAAAAAGATCTACAGGGACATCCAAATTATAGCCCTCAATTACCTTTTCTGATAATCCCGAATACCGGGCCATCTTTTTTGCAATTGCCTGCTTTTTATCTTTAGGTAACATTCCACCCATCGAAATTGCAGGTATCAATTCGTTGATGGTAAAATTTTCTACCTCGGGTAACATCGCTGTTAAATCTTTGCTTTGTAAATCACTTGATAAAACCTTGTGGTACCAGGCGGTAGCAGAAAAATAGGGTAAGCGCAATGCTGCTTCAACGGGGCCTGAGCGTTCAATACCCAAGTCCGTTGGCGATACTAAAACCACACCATTCAAATACATCCATTGATTGTTTTGCAATTCCAAGGCCAGTCCCGAGACACGCGTTGTTCCATAACTTTCACCAATTAAAAATTTAGGCGACGCCCAGCGATTATTGCGGGTTACAAAAGTATTAATCCATTCGGCCAAATATTTTATATCGGCTTTCACGCCAAAAAACTTATCCTTGGGTACATCTTTGCTTACCGCTCTAGAATAACCGGTATTTACCGGATCTATGTATACTATATCGGCAACGTCCAAAATAGAATATGGATTCTTTTTATACCCATAAGGTTGTACCGGATAACCTTCATCGTCAATATTTAAAACTACCGGTCCTGTGTAAGCAATGTGCATCCATACCGAAGCTGAGCCAGGCCCACCATTGAATGAAATAACCAATGGTCGTTTATCTTTATTTTCGATATCGCTTCGTTCATAATATGTGTAAAATAACCCAGCGATGGCTTTTCCTTCCTCATCCCACACCGGTAAAGTACCTGTAGTAGCCTTGTATGGAATATTTTTACCCTCAACGTTTACACTACTATTGGTTACCACTGTACTTTCCACTTGAATGCTTCTTTCAGCGGAATTCGTTTTCGGTTCTTCCTTTCCCGCCGGGATAGCGCCTTTCTCTTTTTTTGCAGCTTCTGTATTTCTAGCTGGCTTTTGTTTAGATGATTGTTGTGCGAAGACAGAGAGATGAACTAGGAATAAAATAGCTAGGGTAACTTTTACTTTCATATGCGTTTGTTTGGCACATAAATATCTCTTAATTGTACCATTTATCAAAAATTACAGTAGAAATGTTACCGACAAAAAAAAGCGGCATCACTTTCGTGATGCCACTACCTAAAGAGAGAAATAAATGTAGAGTGTTAATTTAAAGCGTTTCTTCCTTAGTATTCCTATAACTAGCCCTTAACTGGCTTTTTAAATTGTTGAGTGATTGTGAATCACACATGTTATATATGATTCAATGCCTAAAGATAATACGAGTTTTCAAGAAATGAGTTGTCAAATAATACGCAAACGTTTGATTCATTTTGTGCATGAATACCTACAACAACTATCATAAAATACATTAAAGGTATTTATGAAGCCTTTACCAATCTTGCATTCCTCCACTATCCCCATAAAATAATTTTATTTAAGCTATTTAAAATCAATTATTTGAATTTAAATAAAAGAACAAAAAATTAAACAACCAATAGAATTAATCAGTCAATCAACGCTAAAGAAATCAAAGTTTTGTTTCAAAATATCGCTATCCAATGTTTTATCCCGTTAATCCATTACTTGATCCATAAATCACTGAACAATCGTTTGCTTATATCCTAAAATGAAGAAATCGATTGCTAAAACCGTGTAAAAAAAAGCCGACATCGAATGTACGATGCCGGCCTACCTAAAAAATTATAAGGATTGACAAATAGTTACTTATCCCACCATACTCTTCCTACCAATGTATTTCCACCAGGCACTGCTGCTGCAGCAGCTTTATAATTTGCTGCATTGGTTACACCTTCTGCTAGTGGATAAGGAAAACGACGTGGTATTACGCCACCAGTGCTCGTATTTGGATACACAATAGGCGTTAGTACAGGAAAACCTGTTCTTCTCCAATTTGCCCATGTTTCATAAAAATCGAACATGGTAATGGTGTGCGCCCAGTACTGAGTAGCAATCATTTGTAAGCCATTGGCTGCTACATACGGATTAGCTGCCAAATATGCTGCTGCATCGGTAGTTGCGATAGCCATACTTGCATCGTATTGCGAAAGGAAAGTCATCGCTGCCGTAACACCTGCATTGTAGTGCGTTGCTGCAGAACCTCCAATATTAAAGCGTTGAGCAGCTTCAGCCCAAAGTAATTCAGACTCCGCATACGTTAAAATAAAGGTGTTTCCATCTCTCTTAAGCATCCCAGGATTAGGAGAAGAATAATCGGTAAAATCGGTATAAGATGCATCTTGGCGAACATCTCTTCCGGCTATACCACTTAAATCTTTACCGTTTGGCATACCTTTTTGAACAGAAGCTGTTGTAATAAAGTTTGGATTTTGTGCTTTTGTTCCATCCGTTAGGTACAATTTAGTAACGGCCACTTTACCCAAACGTGGATCGGCATTTGTTTTCAAATAATTGATAAACGTACTGCTCCATCTCGTATAATAATTCTCTTGACCTCCATCCCCTAACAATACTTGGCTATTTCTATTTTGCGTTACTCTAGCACCGCTTGCATCGTGTTTAAATAAAGCATTATCTGCATCGCTGCTCATGGTTTTGCCTACCGCTTTATTGATGTAGGTTTGCGCTAAGGTAGCATCTGCTTTTGTTAATCGCATGGCCATGCGTAACATTAAACTACTTCCAAAACGTTTCCATTTTGCCACATCGCCTGCATAAACAAGGTCGCCCTTTACTACATCTCCACTAGCGTTTAATGCGTTTACTGCTTCATCTACTTCTTTTAACAAATCAGTATAAATGGCTTGTTGTGCATCGTATTTAGGGTATAAAACGGCGGTGTAATATCCTTGTCCGGCATCGGTATAAGGAATATCACCATATAAATCGGTTAATCTTTCAAAGACCAATGCTTTCCAAATTCTTCCCATTTGATGCACATTATTATACTCGGGTTTTCCTTTGGTAAATTCAACCACATCTACGGCATATTTTACCTGATCTGGATAGGCTTTTTCCCAATAAGCTGCTGTATAGCCCTCGTTTAACATATATTTATCGCCTGCCCAATAGCTGATTACCGACGACATGCCTTGCATCATGGTTGAGGCATAGATTAAATTTCCGCGCCAAGTTTCATACGCAAAATCAATGCTACCTGTATAATTCAACTGCGCTGTTGAAAGTAAATAGTTTGGGTTGTATTCTACTTGTCCGACAGCTTGCGGATCGGTATTAATTTTATCGAACTCTTTTGTACAACTTGAAGCCAACATTAGGCCTGATACTAAAAGTGGTACGTATAATTTTATGATCGTTTTCATTTTCAATTCGTTTAGGAGATTATAACTTAACACTTAAATTTAAACCGAAGGTACGTACAGGCGGCACACCACCTAATTCCATCCCTGGTAAGGTTGCATTGTAACTTGATTCTGGATCGATGTTATCCGTTTTCTTCATTAAGATGAATAAGTTACGTCCAACAAAACTTAGGTTTAAACCTTTAATTTTATTGTTGAACATTTTAGCCGGGAAATTATATCCGAATATGAATTGTCTGAATTTTATAAAGCTTGCATCTTGTACAAACTCTTTTGATACATTATTTGCAAACGTGCTGTAATAATTGGCTGCATTCACGCCCAAAGCATCGCGATTTTCAAGTGTTGCCTGATGCAATCCAAAAACATAGCCGTAGTAATCAGTTGCTGAAAATAATTTTCCGCCCCATTTACCATCGATTAAGAACGACATATTGAAGTTTTTGTATGAAAACTCGTTGTTCCAACCGCCAATCCATTTTGCATATGCAGAACCATACGGTTTTAAATCTCCTCTTACTGGCACACCGTTCGTGTCTTTCATAATGTTACCATTTGCATCATACTTATAATCGTATGCCATTACTTGAGCGGTTGCCTCTCCTTGTAAATTTTGCAAGAAACCTACACCGCTTCTCGAGGTTGCCAATGGTTGCGATGCTGTTCCTGGAGCAAGGGTAATAACTTCATTATCGTTATACGAGGCATTTACACTTGAAGTCCATTTAAAATCTTGACTTTTAAGCACTACTCCAGAGATTAATGCTTCAACACCTTTATTCCTTAGTTCACCAATATTCAGTATTGCTCCGTTATATCCTGTTGTTGTAGAGGTTGGAACGGCAATAATTTCATCTTTTGATTTTTTGTTATACCAGGTAACATCTAAATTTAATCGATCGTTAAAGAAACGCATCTCTGTACCAATTTCAATTTCACTTGCACTAGAGGCGCTTAATTTTGAATTTGGAATGGCATCGTTTTTAATATTTCCAAGAGAGTTTCCATTAACTACCTCACTACGTAACTCGTAATACAATTGCGTTTGGAATGGATCTGTTGCATTACCTACATTAGCATAACCAGCTCTTAATTTACCAAAACTTAAGAACGACGGTTTCCACAACTCAGAAAACACAAATGAACCACTGATAGATGGATACGTTATGCTTAATTTATTATCAAATCCTGGAGTAGCTAAAGTTGAGAACCAGTCTGTTCTAACACTTCCGGTTAAATAAAAAATATCCTTATAGGTTAATTCTAAGGTACCGTAAACCGATTGCGTTTCCATATCGGTCTCCATAATTGAGGCCGATTTACCACCTGTATTTGAGAAGGTGTAAATGCCTGGGATTTGGAATGACGAACCTCTATTGATTACGGCTGAGCTCTTTGTACGACGATAACTTGCACCAATATTTGGCGTAATAGAGAAATCGCCTGCTTTAAATGATTTTCCGATCAATCCATCGGCATTGATATCCGAAAACTTACTTGCCTGATTGGTAAAACCACCATCTGGATCGTATGACGTACCTGAAGGAGTTACCGATAAATAATCGTCGGTGTACGAATCTCTGCCCGCTCTAGCTTGTAAGAATAATCCATTATCAAAAGTATAACGTGCATTAATTGAAGTTAATAAACGTTCTCTTTTGGTATTATTTATAAACTCGTTTGCTGCAAACCATGGATTTGTTGCGTATGGATTTCCGGTATTGTATAAAATTTCGTTTCCAGCAGCATTTTTCCAAGGTTTTAAATCGTTGATATTGATACTGGTTGGCAAGAATGCCGCATTGTAATTGGCGTTACCTGCTCCGTCAGATACCATTGGACGATTTTTGGCTTGTTCCAAAATATAATTTGCACGCGCATCAATTACTAAGCGCTTGATTGGATCGAAAGTAGACGATAAAGTGAAGTTTTGTCTGTTTAAACCCGAGTTTGGCACTACCGAGTTATTGTCCATGTTGCTACCTGAAAGACGAACTACACCGCCGTCAAAGGTTTTGTTTAAAGCAATGGTATTGGTAAAAGTACCACCAGTTTTATAGAAATCTTCAATGTTATCTTTTTGAGCTGAATAGGGTCTGCTTACTCCGTCAAATTGAATCACATTAGACCCATCTAATCTTGCACCCCAGCTAGAACCGCCAGTTGAAGCCGCTGCTAATTGAGTGGTTGGTTTTTGACCATTAACCCCTTGGCCATACACATATTGCCAATTGGTTCTGTCCATCACTTGTTCTGCAACATAGTTGCTATTAAATTCGATGCTGTTTCCTTTACCGCTTTTGGTGGTAATTAAAATTACACCAGCTTTTGCTCTGTACCCATACAATGCTGATGCTGCAGCACCTTTTAAAACCGAAATACTTTCTATATCATCTGGATTTAAATTGCTAATCGCATCACCCAAATCTGGAGCATTATCCCATTGACTTCCTGTATTTCCTACACCAGTGGTATTTTTATATCCTAAGGGTTTATTCTCCATTGGCACACCGTTAACCACATACAATGGTTGACTTGCAGAGCCTAAACTGGATACACCACGAATGGTTACATTACTTGCCGCACCAGCACCACCCGAAGTTGATGTTATATCTAAACCTGCCACTTTACCAACCAATGAATTTGTAACATTGTTTTCTCTTGCTTGGGTTAAGGTTTCACCTGCCACCTGCGTTACCGAATAACCCAAAGCACGACGCTCCTTTTTAATACCCAATGCTGTTACCACAACATCCGTTAATTGTTTCGAATCTTCCGTTAAAACGATTACAATATCGTTTTGATTTCCGATAGCCATTTCTTTCGTTTGAAAGCCTGCATACGAAACAACCAAAACGGCATTTTCAGGAACGTTTAATGTAAACTTTCCATTAATATCTGATGATGTTCCAACACCGGTTCCTTTTACCCTTACGGTTGCGCCGGGCAATGCGGCCCCATTTGCATCTTTTACCGTTCCGGTTATGGCAACATCTTTACGTTTACTAATCACAATTAATCCGCCATCCGACACCGAATATTTTAAATTGGTTCTGTTTAAAAGAGTCGATAAAACATCGGTTATGGGAATATTGGAAACCGTAATACTTACATCTTTATTTACTGGAACATACGAAGAGCTATACACGAAATGATAACTACTTTGCTGCTCAATAATTTGTAAAACCCTGGCTAACTTTGTATTCTTCACATCGAGGGATATTTTTTCTTGCGAAAAAACCGATGCCGATACATTAAGACAGGTAATGAAAACCATCATACAGGTCAATTTCATTAGCATAATGAATTTTAAGATCGCTTTATAATTAAAGCGCCCTTGCGGTAAGTAATAATAAATCATATTTTTGTTTTTTTGGTTGAACATTTCTTGGCAGCGATCTGTTAGCGCAATAACTGCCTTTAACTTAATCGAAGAAAAACTTTATAAGGGCGGTGCTCCAACACCGTCCTTTTTTTCGTTTACTTCGAGATGATTACTTCATTTCTTTTTATCTCATATTTAAAATTATTTTCTGCTTGTTGTAAGGCTTGTAACACTTGTTCGATAGTTTCTTCGCCAATGGTTAGTGTAAAGCGAAATTTCTCGACTTCCGGATCCGTGAATTTGATTTTTACATTGTACCACTTTTCTAGAACATTCCTTATTTCATCAAAATCTTGATCATAAATTTCAATGCGGTTTTTTGTCCATGCGGTTTCAACAATCGTATTGTCGTTTATTTTCGTATAATGGTTAATAACTATTTCTGGACGAGCAGCTACAGGTTTTAATACTTTTTGTTTTGCTGCCTGTTTGTGAACTTTATAAAAAGTAACCTTTTGGCTCGGCTTTAATGTAATAATACCTCCTTCACCTTTGGTCGCTTCCATAGCAATAACACCTCTAATTAATGTTGCTTCGGATGATACTTCATCAGGATACGCCTTTACGTTGAAAGCCGTTCCTAAAACATTGATATTAAAATCCTCTGTATAAACTTTGAAAGGTTTGTCTTTGCTGTGCGTAACATCAAAAAATGCTTCTCCTTTTAAATTTACCTCCCGGCATTTATCATTAAATTCTTTTCCGATGGCTAAGACACTTTTTGCATTTAACATCACGGTAGTACCATCGGGGAGGGTGATTTTTTTGCGCTCGCCACCCTTAGTGGTGTATATTTTCGCTACCACAAGTTCAGCAGGGATGCTTTTTGTGGTATACTTCTGGTACAAATAACCGATTCCTGCCACTAATACGATTGCGGCGGCTATTTTAAGCCAAGTGAAATTTCGCTTCACTTTTAGCGTTGTGGAAGGATTTTCTAAATCCGCTTTAAATTGCTCTAATTGATTATCCAATGGGCGTTTATTGCCACTCAGAATAAAATACAGTCGCTTAGCTTCAGCGATTACTCCTGCTTGTTCAGGATGCGCGTGGATATATTTTGCCCAATATTCTACAGACAATTTATCTGTTCCTGAGCAGTATAATTGGAAAGTGTTATCAACTAGAAAGTCCTCTGGTTCAAACCTACTTCTGTCTATCATTCTTTTTTATTTGGTCTTTATTATAACAGTGTCTAAAAAGTTCTCTTTTTCCTAAAGAAATTTTAACTTTTTTTTAACATTAACTTCACGACCTGTTTAAGGGGGTTTTATACGAAAGAAAATCAGAATAAACGTAAGAACAGCAAATAACTTTTCTTAATCTCACAAACCCAACCTTTAATTCTTCAGTTCTTTACGAAGAATTTTGATGGCATCGTACACCGTGTTATAGGCTGTTTTAATGGTTTGATTGGTTTCTTCGGCAATCTGCTCATAGCTTAATCCCTCAAAGAATTTTAAGTGAATAAGTTGTTTCTGGCGGTAGGTTAATTTTTCGAGGGCGGTTTTCAATTGAAATTTAACCAATTCATCGCTTTGCACTTTTACAATGAATTCTTCATAACTCATTTCCATCCATTCGCCTTCAGCGCCAGCATTGGATAGCGCATCGTTTATTTTGCGTTGACGCTCCAAAATGCGCAGTAATTTCCGCTTTAAAAATGTGCGTAAATAAGCTTCTACATTTTCTACACGATTAAGGGTTTCGTGCTTTTCCCAAATGGTTGTAAATACTT
The DNA here is from genome assembly GCF_052344095.1 of Pedobacter paludisoli. Classification (GTDB taxonomy): domain Bacteria; phylum Bacteroidota; class Bacteroidia; order Sphingobacteriales; family Sphingobacteriaceae; genus Pedobacter. The sequence continues at coordinate 2,507,706 of NZ_CP179926.1, forward strand.
GATCGGTTGCTTCACTTGAAATATCTGCATTGGCACATACCCGAATACCAAAGTTTACCAGCGAATAGTAAAGGGTTTTATACAAATCGAAAAAGGCATCTTTATCGCCCATGCGCAGTCGTTCCCACAATAAATGATGCGTCAATTTGTTATCCATATAGGGTTGTTAGTTCAAGCAATATTAACTAAAAACAACAAGAAAATTACAAAAAATGAAATAGATTTTTCTTTTAGTGCATAAAGGTTTGATTCTTCAAGCTCAGGAGCATATTAAAAATATGTGTTGGAAATTCACCGTCAGATAAACAAATGGCAATCTTTTTGTTATTTCAGTTATTGTACTTAGTTTTGAGTGCTAAACGTCTCTCTGCAAACTAACAATAATGTCAACTGATTTCCTTAAATCCAGTTCAAATTTGCTTTATGATTCGTTTACAGACGATGAACTTCTCGTCTTATTAAAAAACGAGGATGCGGCTGCTTTTACGGTGATTTATCATCGTTATTTTGACATACTTTATTATCATGCTTGCGAAAAACTGAAAGATAAAGATGAGGCTCAAGACATCCTTCATGAACTATTTGCCCAATTGTGGAAAAACCGATTAAGTCTTACCATTACTTCTAAATTATCGTCTTATTTGTATACGGCTGTTAAAAATAGAGTGCTAGATTTTATCTCTCATGAACAGGTAAAAGAGCGATATATAGATTCCTTGCAACTTTATATTAACAATGGTAATTGCGTTACAGATTATCGAATTCGAGAAAAGCAGCTAAAGTTGATGATTGAAGAAGGAATTTCGTGTTTACCCGAAAAAATGCAAGAAGTTTTTAAATTGAGTCGTTACGAACACTTAAGCAACAAGGAAATTGCTACAAAATTAAATATATCGGAAGAAACTGTTAAAAAACAGGTTAAAAATGCCCTAAAAATTCTTCGAACCAAGCTAGGCTTAATTGTTTTTGTTAATTTATTTTTAATTTTTTATTAATTCTTCTACCCCCTACCCACTCTTTGCCCGTCTATAGTAGTAAATAAGCCAAACTATTTACCTACATGCCTCAAATTAACGCCGAAGAACTGTTAAAAAAATACAAAATGGGTACCTGTACCGATGCTGAAATTGCATTATTAGAAAGTTGGTACCTTGAAAAATCTAATAAACACCTTGAACTTAGTCCACAAGATGTTGACCAAGCGCGAGAAAACATTTGGAAGAAACTTTCTATTTCGGTAGAAACACCCAAAAAAGGCACATTTTCCGTTTCTCCTTATCAACTAATTGCCGCTGCTTTAGTAATCGGAATTGCCTCTATTTGTTTATACCTTTTCAGTATTCAGAAAGAAAATGAGACGCCTAAAATTGTAAAATCCACTCCTATTATTCCGGGAGAAAAAAAGGCGATTTTGACTTTGGCAAATGGAGAAAAACTTGCCTTAACAGCAGTTAAGAATGGCTCTGTAACCAATCATGCCAATGCCCACATCATTAAAACAACAGAGGGTGAAATAGAATATCATTCCGAGCAAAACAATCTTACACCACAAGTTAACCAACTTACGGTGCCGAATGGAGGATATTTTACCGTAACATTAGCCGATGGAACGAAAATTTGGCTAAACTCTGCCTCCAATCTTAAATATCCTACGGTATTTAATGAAAAAGAAAGAATTGTAGAATTATCGGGTGAAGCTTATTTCGAAGTTGCACATAAAAACGGTCAACCTTTTAAAGTAATTTCAAAGGGACAAACCATACAAGTTTTAGGAACACATTTTAACATTCAATCGTATTCGGATGAAAAAGCAGTTGTTACTTCCTTAATAGAGGGCAGTGTTCAGGTAATGGCTGAGAATAAAAAAACTGTATTACTTAAACCTGGTCAACAATCGATTAACTCAAAAAATACATTGACAGTTAACTCCGTTAATTTAGATGGAGCGATTTCATGGGTATCAAATGAATTTTATTTTGATGACGAAGAACTAGGCAGCATTATGCGAAAAATAGCACGATGGTATGATGTTGAAATAGTTTGCCCGGACAACTTAACGCATCTCAAATTTACAGGTTCTATTTCGCGTACTAGAAGCATTCAGAAAGTGCTAGCCATTATGCAGTTAACCGAAAGTTTACACTTTAAATATGAAGGAAGGAGGATAACTGTTATGCCGTAATTTTACACCATTACAGTTTACCTAAAAAAGCTAAGGGCGCGGCAACGCCCTTAACTATACTCATTTGAGTTAAACCCAGGTAAGCTGTCTAAAAACGAACTATTTACACTTTAACCAAACCCAAACAAACAAATGTATGAATTTTTACATGACATTCAAGCAGTGTCTTGATAACCAAACTATTGCCAAAAATTCCCTAAAAGTGAAACTAACTTTTATTGTATTATTTGCATTTATCCTACAAGCAAGTGCCATTTCTGGGTATTCTCAGATTACGCTTAATGAAAAATCAGCAAGTATCGAACACATTATCCAAAAAATTAAGAAACAAAGCGGCTATGACTTTTTCTATAGTGCATCCATTTTAAAAGAATCAAGACCGGTTTCTATTCAAGTGAAGAATGTAAGTGTAGACGAAGCTTTATCTCGCGTATTTGAAAATCAAAACATTACATTCAAACTCAACGACAAAACCATTATCCTTCAACAACCATCTGCAGAAGAAAAAAGAAGTCGCGATATTATTGTGAGCGGCCGTGTAGTAGATGAAAACAACAAACCTGTTGAAGGTGCTTCCGTAAAAATAAAAAACGGAAAAGGCAGGGCAATAAAAACGTCAAAAGAGGGAGAATTTAAACTCATTGCCAATTCTGAAAATGATATCATTGTTGTTACATACGTGGGATATAAACCGTATGAAATAAAAGCTACTACTACTCTCTTAACAATAAAATTAGTACTAGAAGAGAATAAAATGGAAGAGGTTGTGATCAGCACCGGTATCTTCAAAAAAGTAGATAAGAGTTTTACAGGTTCATCGCTTACTGTAACTAGAGAGGAACTACAGCAATTTGGTAACCGAAACTTACTTACTAGCTTACGTAATATTGACCCATCCTTTAACATTATTGAAAGCAATTCATTTGGAAACAATCCAAACCGTATGCCAGAGATCCAAATACGTGGAAATTCCAGTTTGCCCAATGTTGGAGAGTTACAAGACCAAACAAGAGTAGATTTAAATACGCCTTTAGTTATTTTAGATGGTTTTCAATCGACACTTCAAAAATTATTAGATATTAATGAAAACGAAGTAGAATCAATTACCATTTTAAAAGATGCAGCTGCTACAGCAATTTATGGATCTAGAGGTGCAAATGGAGTAATTGTGATTACTACAAGAGCGCCAAAAGCCGGAAAACTACGCGTCAGTTATAAAGGCGATTTAAACATCGAATCGCCCGACCTAACCGATTATACTTTACTAAAAGCACGAGAAAAATTAGACTTGGAGCTAAGGGCCGGTTACTACAACAATGCAAGGGCAGAACAGGACTTACCTCTAAAAAGGTATTACAATTATCTTTTGAATGAAGTAAACAGTGGGGTAGAGACAGATTGGCTGGCGATACCGCTTCAAACAGGTGTTGGACAAAGACATAACTTGCGCCTTGAAGGTGGTGATCAAGCTTTTAGATATTCTGCCTCAGCACAGGTGAATAACATTGTAGGCGTAATGAAAGGCTCCTTTCGTAATACTTTCAATGGAGCTATCACACTCATGTACACGTACAAAAACGTAAGATTCCGGAATAACTTACAAATTTCTGACGGGAAATCACAAGAGTCTCCATACGGATCATTTGCCGATTATTCTAAATTAAACCCTTATTGGAGAGCATATGATACAGATGGAAATGCCCTGCGGTTTTTAGGAGATACTGGAAACTCTGATTTTTATAATTATTGGATTTCTTTACCGACTAATCCTTTATACAACGCTACATTAAACACTTTTGATAAAACCGGAACTTCAGAAATCATTAACAATACTTCCGTAGAGTGGACCATTACGAACGGATTAATCTTTAGATCGCAATTTGGTATTACCAAAAGAAACGTACAAACGGATGTTTTTAGACCTGCAGATCACACTGCCTTTGCCAATTATAGTGTTGATGATGTATTCAGAAAAGGGGATTATAGATATGGAATTTCGAATTATCTAGCGTACGATGGTTCCGCCAATATATCCTATTCTAAAACCTTTAACACCAAGCATGTTGTTTTTGGAGGATTAGACTTTAACGTCCGTCAAAACAAAACGTATACTTATAATTTCCTTGCCGAAGGGTTTCCTAATCCAAATTTCGACTTTATTTCCATGGCACTTCAATATTCTGAAGGAGGTAAACCATCTGGATCAGAAAGCTTAACTCGCTCGGTAGGTTTCACAGGAAATGCCAACTACACGTATGATAACCGTTATTTTGTAGATGGTTCATTTAGGATAGATGGTGCTTCACAATTTGGAAGTAACAAACGATTTGCCCCTTTTTGGTCAGTAGGTCTGGGGTGGAACCTTCATAATGAAAATTTCCTACAAGGAAATAAATTTATAAATCGTCTTAAATTACGCGGTTCTGTTGGTACAACAGGATCACAAAGCTTTAATGCGTATCAGTCTTTATCAACATACAATTACTACACAGACGATCGCTATTTTTCTTGGTTAGGCTCCTATCTATTAGGTCTTGGAAACGAGGATCTACAATGGCAGCAAACAACCAAATATAATTTGGGTACGGATGCTGAATTTTTCAATAGACATGTTAGAGTTACTGCAGATGTTTATAAAGAAATCACCAATGGGTTAATTTCATCTGTTAACCTACCTGCATCAAATGGTTTTACGAGTTATGTTGAAAATATTGGAAGTATTCAAAACAATGGGTATGAATTAAAAGTAACAGGATTTGTGATCTCAAAACCTGCCGTAACCTGGAGCATTACTACTGCCATCATCCATAACCAAAATAAGATAATTGAAACATCTAAAGCCTATCAAGATGCACAAACATCTATCCGAAACTCGGCCACAAATGTTGGGCAACTCTTTATACCAGGTTACTCAAGTAATACCATTTGGACTGTGCCTTCTTTGGGAATAGATCCAAGTACCGGAAAAGAACTGTACTTAGGGGCTGATGGTCAGCCTACCTATACTTGGAATGCTAACAATGTTTCTCCTACCGGGGTTACCGATCCAAAAATATTTGGAAATATAAGCACCTTGTTCCGTTACAAAAACCTATCGATGAATGCCTCATTTGGTTATCGCTTTGGAGGACAAGCCTACAACCAAACCTTAATTGACAGGGTGGAAACCGGCAACTATAAATACAATGTTGACGAGCGTGTTTACACGAGTCGTTGGCAACAACCGGGTGATGTTACCGCGTTCAAAGGATTACTAATTACCGGAGTAACACCTAAAACATCGCGTTTTGTGCAAGATGAAAATACTTTTCGTTTACAAAATGTCAATTTACAATACGACTTTAGGTCAGCAAAATTTGTGAAACAAATGGGTATAGAAAACTTAAGTATTGCCGGTAATATGGCCGATGTATTCTACTTAAGCACCATTCGCCGTGAAAGAGGTACTGGATATCCGTTCTCTAAACAATTTTCATTAACCTTAAACGTAACATTTTAACATATGGTTGGCTTGAACACACAAGATAATGCAATATCCATGAAGACAAGCCAAAACATTAAAGAATATAAAAAATGAAAAAAATCAGTTTAATCTTACTAACACTGTTTTTGGCATTAACATTTACTTCGTGTAAGAAGTTTTTGGATGTACAGCCAAAAACACGTACTCCTCAAGATGTATTATTTAACTCAGAGGATGGTTATAAGGATGCGTTAGCGGGTCTCTATATACAAATGAAAGCTAACGATGCCTATGGTTTAGCAATGACACAAACAACCATCGAACGGTTGATATCGAGTTGGGATGTTGTATCGAACACCACTGACCAGCGTATAGGCTTATTTAATTTTGGAGATGCCGGAGTACAAAATGCCTTTCAAAGCATCTTTGAAAAAGAATATTCTATTATTGCCAATACCAATGCTCTTTTGAGTAAAATAGATGATAATAGAAGTGTTTTCAAAACACAGGAATCTTATGCCATGATCAAAGCGGAAGCCTTGGCAATTCGAGCATATTGTCATCTAGATATTTTGAGATTATTTGGTCCAGTTCCTACAACTCCCACTGAAGGAAATCAATTGGCCTATGTGTTAACGGTTTCTAAAACTCCAACCACTCGAATTCCATTCGATGCGTATAAAGAACTCTTATTAAAAGATCTTAATCAAGCCGAAGAATTGGTTAACAACATAGACCCAATACAGCAATACTCGTTGGCCCAGTTGAAAAGCCCCGGTAACAGCAGTGGATTCGACCCGAATGACACCTATTTTGCATACCGTTATTTACGGATGAATTATTATGCCATTAAAGCATTAAAAGCTAGGGCATATTTGTGGTTTGGCGATAAAACTCTAGCATTCAACAATGCCAAAGTTATTATTGACGCAAAAAATGCGGATGGAACTTCTAAATTTCGTTTCGGTACGGCTGCAGACATGGCCACAAGTAAAGATTATGTTTTAACCACCGAGCATATTTTTGGCTTATATGATTTTGACATGTTTGACAAGTACACCAATAATTACAACAACGGAAATATTAAAAAAGGAACTGCTGCTACTACCATTACCACTACATTGTACGGCAATACTGGCACCGATATTCGTGAAGCAAATTTATGGCAACTTATTACACTTGCCAATGGTTCAAGAGCGTATGTTTTAAGAAAGTTTCTTCCAATAGAAGACCCTGCTAATCTTTCTACTGACTTTAAACAAATACCCATGTTGCGTTTAAGTGAAATGTATTTAATTGCAGCTGAAACAGCTCCTTTGGCAGAAGCGCAAACCTACTGGAATACGTTTAGAACCGCCAGAAATATTTCAGCTTCTACACTTCCAACAGATCCAACGCAACTTCAGCTAGAAATTGTAAAAGAATTACGGAAAGAGTTCTATGGCGAAGGACAAGCGTTTTTTGCTTATAAGAGAATAAATGCGCCGAGAACAAGCATTGTTTTTGCACCCGCAGCTGCCGCTGTTAATTATGTAGTTCCTTTACCACTTTCAGAATCTAACTAAGATAAAGCCATGAAAAAGTTACTATTTTTATCCGCATCATTATTGGTCTTATCACTTTATTCTTGTAAAAAAGACCAATTTTATCTGTACAATGACACGGCTAGAATTCAATTTGGCCCCGAACCAAATAGAATTTATACCGCAACCTATAACCTTGCCGACACCCTAAAGCCTTACACTTTTTTTTATGAAGATGCCAGTGTAAAAGAAGACACCGTTTTTTTTGACATTTATGCCATTGGTGGTGTGAGCGAAAAGGATCGCTCATTCAGCTTAGAACAGGAACAAGTTGTAAATGCCAACAATCCGGTTGGCGGTCAGCAATATCTAGATTTTAAAGATCCTAGAGCCACCAAAAATTTTGTGATCAAAGCAGGGTCAGTGCATACCAAGGTTCCTATTATCCTTTTAAGACATCCCAGTTTAAAAACCAACACCTATGTTTTAAAATTTAAAGTGGTTGATGATGAAAACTTTAAAATAGGCGAAAAAAGCAATATCTGGCGTAAAGTAGAGTTTACTGACCGATTAAGTCAACCAGCCGCGTGGAATGCTTCCGCAACACAATATTATTACGGAAAATACAGTGTGACAAAACACCAGTTTATGATTGATTATACTGGCCAAAAATGGGATCAAGAATTTATGAGCTCCATTGGTGCTGAATATGCACTGATGCAGTTTTGGATTGGCACCTTAAAAATTGGCTTAACATCTTATAATGCGCAACATCCTGGTAATCCTTTGAAAGATGAAAATGGAGAACTTGTTTTATTCCCTTAATTATTCAATTATGAAAAATACATTTATTCTGTCTTTACTTGCTACTTGCCTTTTATTGGGATCTTGTGCAAAAGACGATACTAATTTAGATATAAAACCACACGAACAAATTACTGTGTCAGGGCTTGAAACTACGTACATGAAAATTTCAAATTCTGATAAATTGACTATCAGCCCAACCGTCTCATCAACAGACCCCAATGCAGAATTTTCTTATTTATGGGGAATTTACGAAACCAGTGTGCAAGGTTCCGCACCTGTTTTAGATACATTAGCTAAGACAAAAAATTTAGATTATTTAGTTAAACAGCCTGCCAAAACTTGGGTATTAGTTTACCGTGTAACCAATAACAAAACCGGATATTCTCAGTATTTCACATCCAATGTTAATGTAGTTACTCAGTACACCAGAGGCTGGTATGTAGCAAAAGATGATGGTTCTAAGGCCGATTTAGACCTTTTTTTAACACCCAGTACGATTAAACCCGAAGGAGTTGTTGAAGACGTTTACAGCTCTATTAATGGAAAGAAATTAAATGGAAAAGCGGGCATACTTGCATTCTTTTCAGCTTATAAATCTACTGTTACAGGCACATTAGGAAATACACGAACGTTATTTCTTTCATCGGAAAATGATATTTCAGCAATGAACATCAACACATTATCTGAAATAAGAGGCTATAACACCCTATTCTATGAACCGCCAGCAACCAAAAAGGTCGGGGCCGTATTTTTAGGAAGTCAGGCAAATTATTTGATAAACAATGGGACGACCCACAGTATTTATGCGATGTCTGCTAATACTGGTCAATTTGGTGTTGCCAAAATTAAGGATGATTTAAATACACCTTTTTATTTATCTAAATATTTCCTTGCCAACTATGTAGTTGACCCCTGTTTTTTCGATGAAGTAAGCAGTTCCTTTCTTAGTGCAAATGGAACTGCTGCTGTAATGACAGCTGTTGTTGATCATCGAGAAACAAAAATGCCTGCAAATAACAACAACAAAAAGTTACTATTTATGGGATACAAGTCAGGGATCTCGCCAATAATTGGATACGGGATTTTTCAAGATAAAACCGATTTAAGCTTAAAAATTCTTTCGCAAATCAATCCAGCAAGAAATGCGTTTCTCCTTGTAAATGACACCTTAAAAACCACCGACAAACTATATAATGCAGAACAGTATGGCTTACTAGATAACGATGAAAACTTACTCTATTTTTCTGTTGGAAGAGAAGTTTACTCAAGAAACCTTTCCAATAAATTTGAGAGTCTGCAATATACAGTTCCTGTAGGTGAGGAAATTACCTTTATTAGGCATCGTAAATATACAGTGGCAGCAGATGCCCCTTTCAATTACAATTACGTAATAATAGGAACTAAGGTAGGTGCAAACTACAAAATTAGAATGTTTACAAAACCAGTTGGTAACTTAACGGCCCAGCCTGCTTTTACGCTCGAAGGAAAAGGGATCCCGCGCGATATCCTGTATATTTCGCCATCGGTATCAGAAACAACATATAGCGCTACTTTTTAACAGTAAAAAACACAAAAACTAAATAACAAATGAAAACAATTAAAAAAACCATTGCATCCGTTGCGCTCGCTCTGGTAGCCTTTTCTGCTTCGGCCCAACAACCTGTGGAAGTATCAGGAAAAATCATTCAAAAAAGAATATTACCTGTAAAACTTTATAAAGTGGACGAAGGGAAACCAGTGGAATTATCAAGCATACAGCCCTCTTCTGAAGGAAAATTCGGATTCTTATTTTATCCAGAATATGAAGGATTATACCTAATTGGGACAGGAAATGCAGTTTCTCCAACCGGAAACTATACTTTTTATTTCAAAGCTGGAGATAAACTGTCTGTTAACTTACTAGATTCAAGTTATGTATTGACAGGTAAAAGCAATTCTAAAGAGAATACGGTTTTAACGCAATGGCACGATTTAGTATTTCCTCTTGAGCACCGTTCGATTAACTTCATGAAAGTTCATAGTACCTTTGTAGATTATTTCCCGATACAAGAAGAAATTGTTGCAAAATCTAAAACATTCTTAAAAGGAAAATCTACCGGTAATGTAAAGTTCGATAAAAATATGCCTACGTATATGAAATGGGATTTAGCATTATATGCAAGTAACTTCCTTAATACACCACGTTCAGCTCATCCTGCTGTTGAAGAGTATGCTCCTTTTTATGCAACCCTAAAAACAGCAGATTATGCGACTAACACGAACGAAATCTATAGTAATCCTTGGGGGTTCCGTACACTGTCTGGCTTAACCAGTCTGAACATGAGAACAGCTGGAATTAAATATGGTCGAGGCCTTGAAGGTATAAAAAGTACGTTGACTTTAGTTCCAAATGATACAATAAAAGGAGATATCCTTCTTAGTTCAATCGCTAATTACAAAAGCTATGCAGAATACAAATCAGCAATTGACGAATTTGGAAAATATATCATCACTCCGAGCCAGAAGAAAAGAAATTTAGATATTGTAACTCCACTTTTAACTTTGAAGACAGGTGAAGATGCATATGCTTTTTCTTTTCCTGATAAAGACGGTAAAACAGTCACTTCTGAAAGCCTAAAAGGAAAAGTAGTTTTGGTAGATGTTTGGGCTACTTGGTGCGGTCCATGCCGACAAGAAATCCCTCACTTGAAAAAGCTTGAGGAAGAAATGAAAGGTAAGGATGTACAAATAATCAGTTTAAGCACCGATGCTGTTACAGACAAAGCAAAATGGTTAAAAATGATTCAAGATGAAAACTTGGGTGGTATGCAATTATTTGCAGGTGGACCAAGCAATGGTTTTTCACAATACTACAAAGTAAATACAATTCCACGTTTCCTTGTATTTGATAAAAAAGGAAAAATTGTAAGTGTTGACTCTCCACGTCCATCGAACCCTGCCCTTAAAGCACTTTTAGAAAAAGAATTAGCTAAATAACTCCTCAATTGGCTTTCGGAAAATCCGGAAGCCAATTTTTTTCTTAATAAATTAGCGCTCTTATTTTTAAAAATATATCCTCTCAACAAAACACACATGAAACAAATAACCGGAGCTTGGCTTTTAATGGCCTTCGTACTCTTCGCAAATTTCAAAACCTTTGCGCAAACCGACAGCATTACGGTAAATGGAACGTTGAAAAATCTTGAAAATAATAGTGTATCTCTTATTTTCCAAAACAGTTTAGGTAAAAGCGAAAGTTATAAAACTACAGCCGTAAAGGATAAATTTAGCTTTAAAATCCCTAAACAAACCATTCCGGCTGTTGCACGTTTAAATATTGGCATCGATAGAACCCTAAGAGGAACAGCAAATGGACAAAACTTCTCTAACCCCGCGCCTCTTCTAGATCTTTTTGTTTACAATAAAAACATTCAAATTACTGGAGAAGCTACATTGGTACATTTAGCTTTCGTAAAAGGCGATGATGAAAACAATACATTTAATCAATTTAAAGAAGCTACGTATAAAGATGAAAAATTTGTTTACGAAACATACCTTCAAACCTTTAATGCACAGTATAAAAATGTAAAACTCAACAGTTCAATTGAAGAAATTCAAGAAGCATCCCTAAATGCAAGAAAAAGAATAACGCAACAGCAAAAAGACTTCATATCAAAACATCCCGATGCCCTTGCTTCTATTTTTTTATTAAATCGGATGACCAATCAATACACAGCAGCTGGTTATACTCAAGTTTGGAACGGATTATCGGATAAATATAAAAATCACCCCGCAGCAAGTAGAATTAAAGCAAACATTCAAAAATTTAGCAGCACCTTGCCAGGTACAGCTGCCATTAATTTTATCAAAAAAGATAAAGACGGAAAAGTAATTGACTTAAGTGCCTATAAAGGAAGAACCGTTCTATTAGACTTTTGGGGAAGCTGGTGTTCACCTTGCAGAGCGAGCCACCCTCATCTTAAAACATTATACAGTAAATACAAATCTAAGGGTTTCGAAATTATCGCGGTAGCTTACGAAAGAGGCAGTACGATTGAAGAATCAAAAAAAAGCTGGTTAAAAGCAATTGATGAAGATAAAATTAATTGGGTACACGTATTAAATTTCGATGAATCAAAACGCGATTTAGTAAAAGAGTATAAAGTGGACGCCTTCCCTACAAAGATTTTAATCGATAAAGAGGGAAAAGTTATTTTACGCGTTACCGCTAGTGCAACCAACGATATTGACAAAGAACTTGAAAAAATTTATGGCTTTTAAAGCAACCGCATCCATGAGAAATTCTTGTAAAAAAATACTTTTTCTAGCAGTTTTCGCATTTACTGCCACATCTTTCGCACAGGCACAATCAAAAAAATTGGTTGAGCAATTGAATGCCGTTTTTAAGGAAAAAAGTGCAGAGCCCATTCAATCGGCATTATCCCCAGATTTTTCCATTGCTTCTACCACGCACCAGAGTGCTCAACACGCACTGACTGCACTTGCAAAACAATATCCGTGTGACTCTATTGTACATCGAAATGAAACAATTGTAGATAAAACAAAAAAAATTGAGGTCCTCTTTTACCCTTCCGGAAAAAAAGCTTTTCAAAGTGCTATTTATACAGATTTGGCCGGTAAAATCTTATACGTAGATGCATTTGATCAACTGTACGGCATGAATCGATATAAAACATCCATCCTACGAGCAAAGTTTCCTTTTGAAATTATTGATAATTCAATTGTTTTAACACTGAAACTAAACGACATTAAACGGCCTTTAAAGTTTCTTTTTGATACCGGAGCCGATGGAATGGCCATCAGTGAAGCAATGGCCGATTCAATAGGTTTAAAAGCCACGCGTAAACAAAAAGCATCGGTGGTTGGTGGCGTTCAGGAAATTGCTATTGCTGAAAATAATACCATTCACTTGGATACATTTAGCTTTAAAAACCAAAACATTGCCATTTTCAAAGAAACGCATAAAGGTACCGATGGTCTAATTGGCAATAGCATTGCCAAACGCTATATCACCAAAGTTGATTTCGATAAAAAAGAAATCTCTTTATACGATTTCGGTGATTATAAAAATACCAACGAGGGTATATCGGTTCCTATTACATCACCTAATGGATTATTCATTATAAAAGGTACGCTTAATGTCAAACCCGAAACACCATATGATGGAGAATTTGTGTTCGACACAGGTGCAGGATATAGCTTAATTTGTTTTAGACCTTTTGTACGCCAAAATAAACTGTTAGTGAGTGGATTTAAACCCGATTTCAATTCTACGACACAAAGTATGGGAATGATTACCCCAACCTACACGGGGCATGCCGAATCTTTTGCTTTTGGTCCAATGCAACCTATTCATAATTTTGGTGTAACCTTAATGGCAGGCGGCGGCCAAAGTGAGAGCTGGAATCCCGGTTTTGATGGTTCTATAGGCATAAAACTTATTAACCGATACAATTTCACCATAAACATGCAAAAGAAAGAGATTTTTATGAGCCCAAATAAAAGCTATACTAATCCTTTCGATTTCGTATTGGGCGACTATTTATTGGGTTTTAACGATAAACAACAATTAATCGTTCAATCCATTATTAAACCAGGCGAGAATAAACTCATGCAAGAGGGTGACCAAGTAGAAAAAATAAATGGCACCTCTGCTGAAAGCCTATTTAAAACTGCCAAGAAAATAGATGCACTTAAAAACCTGCCCGAACAAAGCAGTGTTAAAATAGAATACATCAGTAAAGGCACAAAAAAAACAGGCACACTCCTGAAATAATAGAATTTCCACTTCATAAAACCCCATTCCTACAAAGAGAATGGGGTTTTATGTTTTTTTAGACGTGAAATTCAAAACCTCATCAATCGGAATTTTACCCACCACATTGCTGATTAACAATCAGCTTTCCTAACAAACTGAAGAATATCATGCTAATCTCTAAAGGTGCTAGAACTTGTAGAAGTTGTTGGCTTCCCGGCTTCTGCTGATTGCTTAACATGAATATTCTCCATTGAAATTCTTCAATCTAATTGTCCTACATTTTCTCATAGATTAAGCGTTTACAAGCTTAAGACATCATTCAAAATCTCGTAAAAAAGTATTTTTATGCTGTATATAATTGGCTTATCCTTAAAAATCACGTAATTTATCGCCACTATGATTCATACATCAACCGAGGTTCAACGCAAAATAATCCACATCGATATGGATGCGTTTTACGCATCGGTTGAGCAACGTGATTTCCCGGAATACCGCGGCAAACCCCTTGTGGTTGGTGGCAAGCCTGATAGCCGAGGAGTGGTAGCAACTGCTAGTTACGAGGCTAGGCAATACGGAATCCGATCGGCGATGAGTTGTAGCAAGGCTTACCAATTATGCCCATCAGCAATATTTGTTTATCCCCGCTTTGATGTGTATTCTATTGTTTCTAAATCTATTCGGGAAATTTTCAAACGCTATACCGACATCATAGAACCTCTATCGTTAGATGAAGCCTATTTAGACGTTACAGAAGATAAACTCGGCATTGGTTCGGCCATAGATATTGCTAAAGCCATTAAAAACGATATCCAAACGGAATTGAATCTGACGGCCTCTGCCGGTGTTTCGATCAATAAATTTGTCGCTAAAATAGCCTCGGATATGAATAAACCTGATGGTTTAACCTTTATTGGTCCTTCCAAAATTAAAGGCTTCATGGAAAAATTACCCATCGAAAAATTCTTTGGCATTGGCAAAGTAACCGCCGCAAGAATGAATGCCATGCAAATACGAACGGGAGCGGACTTAAAAAAATTATCGGAGGCACAGCTCTTAGCGCAATTTGGGAAATCAGGGAAGTTCTATTATCAGGTGGTTCGTGGGATCGATAATCGTCTGGTACATTCCAACCGTGTTTCTAAATCGGTGGGCGCCGAAGACACCCTTGCCGAAGACACGAATGATTTATCAGTCATGCACGGTTTATTGGTGCAAATTAGCCAAACCATTGCCACGCGTTTGAGTAAGCAACAGCTAAAAGGGAAAACCCTCACACTGAAAATTAAATTTGCCGATTTCAAAATCATTACACGCAGTAAATCTTTTGATATTCCTTTTAACGATGCCGAAACCCTTTTTAAAGAAGGCATTAAATTATTAGCCGAAGCGAACCTCGAGCTAGCTTATATTCGTTTGTTGGGATTAACGGTGTCGCGGTTCGATGATTTTTCACCTGATCAGAAAATGCATGCGGTTCAATTGAAATTTGATTTCTAAAAAACTAGATAACCTGATAATACGGATCTTCAAGAATATTTACCTCAATAATGGTATCTGCATTTTTTAAGAGGTTTTTACAATCACTACTCAGGTGTTTAAGCAACATTTTCTTTCCTTCTAATCGGTAGCGATCAGTCAATTTATTGATAGCATCAATTCCAGACATATCGCAAACTCTACTATCCTTAAAATCCACCACAACAATCTTTGGATCTGCCTGCACATCAAACTGCTCGTTAAACTGCATCACTGACCCAAAAAATAAAGGGCCAAATAAGGCATAATGTTTTTCGCCAGCTTCATTAACCAAGGATGTAATGCGGATTCGTTTGGAACTTTCCCAAGCAAAAACCAATGCTGAAATAACAACCCCAATTAAAACTGCTAAGGCCAAATTATGGAGCCAAACTGTAATTAAGGCTACCAAAACGCCAACAACAATATCCTGAAAAGGCATTTTATTGATTACACGAAAGCTCATCCATTCAAATGTACCTATTGCCACCATCATCATCACTCCTACCAAAGCAGCCATTGGCACCCGCTCAATTACCGGTGCTCCAATCAAAATAATCGCTAAAATAGTGAGTGCTGCTAAAATCCCAGACAGCCTTGCTCTTGCGCCGGCAGATAAATTTACCAAGGTTTGAGCAATCATCGGGCAGCCGCCCATTCCAAAGAAAAAACCATTTAAAATATTAGCCGATCCTTGGGCAATACTTTCTCTATTTCCGTTTCCTTTTGTTCCCGTGATTTCATTTACCAAATTTAGCGTAAGCAATCCTTCGGTAAGCCCCACTCCAGCCATGATCAATCCGTATGGAAAAATAATTTTGAGGGTTTCAAACGTTAAAGGAACAGCAGGAATATGAAAAGGAGGTAAACTACCCCTTACCGAAGCAATATCTTTCACCAACTTTGTTGGGATTTGAAAGCCTAATACCAATGCAAACACCACTACAATAGCCACAAGCGATGCAGGTACCGCTTTCGTAATTTTAGGCCAAAACCATACAATAAACATCGTGAGCAATACCAAACCCAACATGTAATAAAATGCTTGTCCACTTAACCAGATGCTTTGCCCATTTACCATGGTTTTAAATTGCTCCACTTGCGACATGAAAATAATGACAGCCAATCCATTCACAAACCCGAACATCACGGGCTGAGGAACCAATCGGATAAATTTCGCTAACTTGAAAACACCTACTAAAATTTGAAACACGCCTGCCAATGCAACAGCAGCAAAAACATAGTCAATACCATGCGTTTTCATCAAGGCAATAAGTACCACTACCGTTGCTCCTGCTCCGCCCGAAATTAAACCCGGTCGACCGCCAAAAATAGCGGTAACCAAGCCCATAATGAAAGCGGCGTACAATCCAACCAATGGCGGAAATCCACCTAGAATAGCGAACGATAACGATTCCGGTATCATGGTCATCGCAACAGTTAATCCGGCTAAAATTTCAGTTCGGTAATTTACTTTCTGCGAAAAATCAAACAAAGGGAAAAAAGGCTTCATAGTGTTTAAAAAAATACAAATATCGAAATAATTAAACTGAAATTGGTGCTGGGGCTTATTTATCGTTAAATCCAAATCTGCATCGATAAAAAAAGGGAGCTAATTTTCCATTAGCTCCCTTCTTACTCGTTAATTTTAAAAAGATTAATCTTTTCCAAAAGCTCTAACGGCTTCTTTATTTAAATCAATATATTGATCTTTTCCAACAGAAACGGCTACGCCTTGGATAGTTCCTCCTTTAAAGGTACCAGGCGTTTTGTATTGACTACTTACAGCATCTCCGCTATCAAAACCAATACATAAACCATCTCCAGATAACGTAAACTTAGCTGGCTGTGTTTTCATTGGTCCGGTAGCTACTACTTTTCCATCTACATACAACTTAGCGGTTCCAATTTGTTCACCTGTTTTACCAACCGATGATTTGATGAACTCCATACCTAAAACGTGCTTACCAGGAGTTAAAACTGCTGTTGATGTAAAACGTTGCTCAGGTTTAATTCCTAAGAAGTTGTATACGTAGTTTAATTTACCATCTTTAATAAATAGCGAGTGACCACCAAAACGTGAACCGTGTGCGAAGATAACGCCAGAGGTACTTGTTCCACCTTTGATATCTACATTGGCTAAAATTTTATATGATCTACCGCGTACGTTTACTGCAACTCCTTCTGGAATAGCTGATGCACCTGGATAATATACATATGTTTCGCGTGGTTTTTCTTCAGCCGGACGTTCGATTGTTAAAATCTCTGCTGCGCTACGATCATCTAATGGTAACACTAAATTTTTATCCGCTTCATCAAACCAATCTTTAATCATTTTTTTCAAACGATCAGGATATTCTTTCGCTAAATTTTTAGATTCAGCGCGGTCTTCATCTACGTGATAAAGTTCCCACTCATCTTCATCGAAATGACCTTTACCTGTCAATGGTGCGTGTAAAGAAACTGCTTTCCAACCATCTTCCCAAATGGCTCTTGTACCTAACATGGCAAAATATTGTACTTTCTTTTGAGTTGGATCATTTGGTTTTGAATCAAATGAATAACGCATCGAAACTCCAGATAAAGGATATTGCCCTACTCCATTAAACGTTTTTGGCATTTCAATACCAATGATATCTAAAATAGTAGGCACAATATCTACCGAGTGATGATATTGATTACGAACTTCTCCACGTGCTTTAATACCCTTAGGCCATGAAATTACAAGTGGATCGCTTGTACCACCTGAGTACTCGCTATATCTTTTAAACATTTTAAATGGAGTAGAAAATGCTGCCGCCCATCCTGTTGGATAGTGCTCATACGTATCAGGACCACCTAGTTTGTCTATATATTTTAAGTTTTCAGCCAACTCATCCGGATAACCGTTAAAGAATTTATTTTCGTTCACAGAACCGTTAGGCGAACCCTCACCAGATGCACCGTTATCTGCAGCATAAATAATCACGGTGTTTTCGTATTGGTTGGTAGATTTTAAATATTCAACAATACGGCCCACTTGAGCGTCTGTATATTCTGAGAAACCAGCATATACCTCTGCTAAACGAGAGAATAATTTTTTCTCATCCGGTTTTAGTTCATTCCATGGACGTACATAATCCGCAGGATTACTTACGTTTGGAGGTAAAGGATTAAAATCTGTTAATTGTGTTCCTGCAGGTAATACTCCTTTTGCAATCATGCGTGGTAAAACCCATTTACGATAGGCATCATACCCTCCATCAAATTTACCTTTATATTTTGCAATATATTCAGCTGGTGCATGATGAGGTGCATGATTGGCTCCTGGGCAAAACCACATATACCATGGTTTCGAAGGATTTGTAGCATTTTGATCTTTTAAATATTCAATTGCTTTATTTGCCAAATCTTTTGACAAGTGGTATCCTTGTTCAGGACTGTATGGAGCATCGATGAAATGATTATCTTCTACTAAATCCGGATACCATTGATTGGTTTCACCTCCTAAGAATCCGTAGTATCTATCAAAGCCCATTCGTAGTGGCCATTGTTTTCTGCTTGCTCCTGCAGCTATATCTTGCTCTGGAACATTATGGTTTTTACCTATCCAAAAAGTGCTATAACCATTCTCTTGTAGTACTTCTCCAATGGTAGCACATTCAGCCGGAATACGTCCATTTGCTCCAGGGAAACCATCTGCTGTTTCTGTAATAGCAGCATTACCTGTTAAGTGATGATTACGGCCTGTTAACAAGGTAGAACGGGTTGGCGAGCACAAAGCGGTTGTATGCCATTGTGTATACATTAATCCATTATCCGCTAACTTCTGAAGCGTAGGCATATTAATAGCTCCACCATATGGCGACCAAGCCGCTGTTCCAGTATCATCATATAAAACAAATAAAACGTTCGGCGCTCCTTCTGGCGCTCGTTTTGGAGTGTAAGCCGACCAATCCGATTTTGAATCTCGAATATCCGTTTTAATTACTCCATGAAAATTTTGCTTTCTAACCTCTCGAGGGTCAGACTGTGCGTACACACTGCTTGAAGCAGATGCTACTAACAATAAAAGAAGCGTAGAAGCATCTTTCTGTAAGTTTTTAAGAGTAGACCAATTCATATTGAAATGCATTTAAATTACTAAACAACAGGTATCATTATTTAATCATCCAAAGTTAAGTTAGTTTGCCATCCGCAGCTCTGTTCAGTGCTTTTCGTATGTTTCACATTTAAATTTGCACCAAATTCGTTTTAAATATCGCTTACATGCAACGCAACCAAAGTCATATAAGCACTAATCAATTTCATTTTCCTATTTTTAGACCATGAAAAATCCTTACTTATCGAACTATGCTTTTAGCTTCATTCTACTACTTTCTTTTTTTAGCGTAAGCCCTAAACTATACGCACAGCAGAGACCAAACATCCTGTATATTTTGGTGGATGATTTAGGTTATGGCGATCTTGGTGTCTTATTTCAAAATCAAAAAGATAAAGAGTTACCCAAGCTGTTTTCTCCCAATCTGGATAAAATGGCCGAATCTGGAGCCATCTTAACACAACAATATGCTAATGCACCGGTATGTGCACCGTCTAGAGCCTCTTTACTCACAGGAGTCAACCAAGGGAATGCCCATGTACGCGATAACCAATTCGACAAAGCTTTGGAAAACAACCATACCCTTGCAAGCGTTTTAAAAACAGCCGGATATACCACCGTTGCAATTGGCAAATGGGGTTTGCAAGGTGAAAACGAAAAACAAAAACCCAATTGGCCAGCTCATCCGCTAAAAAGAGGTTTCGACACCTATTTTGGCTATATGCGTCATGCAGATGGTCACGAGCATTATCCTGTGGAAGGTACCTACCGTGGTAAAAAAGAAATCTGGTCCAACTATGAAGAAGTTTCTGCTGGCTATGAAAAATGTTATACCACAGATTTATGGACCGCAAAAGCTAAGGACTTCATCATCAATTTTGAAAAGCAAAATACCAGCAAAAAGCCTTTCTTTATGTTTTTAGCCTATGATGCCCCGCATGCGGTTTTGGAATTACCGACCCAAGAATATCCTGCTGGTGCCGGACTTCAGGGTGGCTTGCAATGGATAGGCCAAAAAGGGAAAATGATTAATACCGCATCTGGAACAGTTGACTCGTATATCCATCCTGATTATGCTAATGCCACTTATGATGACGATAAAAACCCAAACACACCAAATGTTGCTTGGCCTGAAACCTATAAACGGTATGCTACCGCCGTGCGAAGATTAGACGATGCTGTTGGCGATATCCGAAAGCTTTTAACAGACCTTAAAATTGCCGACAACACCTTAGTTGTATTCAGTTCTGATAATGGTCCTTCTATTGAATCGTATTTACCCAAAACTTTTGCAGCAAACAAACCTACTTTCTTTGAAAGCTATGGCCCTTTCGACGGAATAAAACGCGATTGTTGGGAAGGTGGCGTTCGTATGCCTGTTTTAGTGAGCTGGCCAAACCATATTCCTGCCAAAAAGATAGTAACCACCCCTTCTATGCTGTCGGATTGGTTGCCCACTTTTGCAGCTGTGGCCAAAACGCCAATCCCAGTGAGAACAACCGGAGTATCTTTACTGCCATCACTAACCAATACCGGTAAACAGGATTCGAGTTTAGTGTATGTTGAATATTTTGAAACCGGAAGTACCCCCAATTTTAATCAATTCGAAAAAAATCATAGGAGTAGAAAACGAAATCAGATGCAACTCATTCGGGTGGGCGATTACATCGGTGTTCGCTACAATATTCAATCTGCCGATGATTCATTTGAAATCTACAACGTTATTAACGACCCCAAAGAAACAAACAACCTAGGCAATTTAAAAGAATACCAAGGTCTGCAAGCACAAATGAAAGCCAAAGTACTGCAAGCAAGAGCAACAGATGCGGCAGCCGCCCGTCCCTACGATGCTGCTGCAATCCCAGGTATTCAGCTCCCTAAAAACGTAAAAAAAGGTTTAAACTGGTCGTTTTATGCAGGAAACTATAGCTATATCGCAGCCCAAAACAACTCAAAGCCCAATCAAACCGGCACAAGCAAGTCTATCACCCCAGCCCTTTCCACAGCAAGTGGAATAACCGTGTATACAGCTTTTATAAAAATCGCAGCAAAGGGCACGTACATCTTAAAACTGAATACTCCTGAAAAAGCCTTCGTTAAGTTACACCAATTTAACCTCTTAGATGCCGATTATGGGTATACAGGCGGAACATCCATCGAAAAAAGCATCACACTGGAAGCAGGCTACCATCCTATCAGCATTTACTACCTCCATAACAAAGGCAAAAAAGGAAATTTATCGATAGAAATTAAATCAGCCGAAGGGGTTTGGGAAAAACTGAGCGACAAGAATTGCCTATATGAATAGGATTAATAAAACGAATTTTAAAAAAGATATTGACGCATTGTTAATATCTTTTTTTTTGTTGGGCTTCCCGATAAAAAATCGGGATAAACTTCTCTCCCCGTCCTAAACGCAAAAAAACCACAATTTTCATTGTAGGTTTCGCTCCTTCTGCTGAGCTCGAACCAGCGACCCTCTGATTAATCCCGTACATACGGGACTCTAGCCAACGGAGATAAAACGCCAGTGAATACCTCTCCTTGAATTAACTTCTCTATAAACTTCTTACTCTTTTGTCTTTTGATAAAACGTTCTAAACGAATTGCATCTTTCTCTAACTTCCCACAGGAGTAAACTGGGATCAAGCGGAAAAGTTGGGGGGGAGTATTTTTTAGGCATAAATTTTCGATAGTCTAAATAAGAAAAACTTAATATCCCTAACGCCTCTTGAGGTTGCTCTAAAAGCTTTGATCTTTGCATTGAAAGATTCTGCAGAAGCATTCGTGGCTCTGTTAATAAAGAAGTTTAGGATATATAGGTAATGCGATTGAATTGACCTTGCAACAGTTCTAAAAGAATCAATTTCACAAGCTTCAACCTCATTATACCATATTGCCAATCTTTTAAAAGCCTGCTCTTTACTTTTACACAGTCTGAATATATCTCCCAATTTTTGGGCTATAGCATACGCCTTCTTTAATTTGGGGTACCTTTCGAAAAGTAGGTCTGCTCTAAGTTTCTGATTTGTAGTCCATTTTGAAGGATGCTTAAATAAAAGATATCTGCTGCGTGCGAGCAATTGCTTTAATGTATCTCCATTGGCTAATACCTCTGGTTGATAAGCAGTATTGTCCTTCTTTGCCTTGGCAATAGCCTCATTTTCTGCATCAATAGCCTCCCAACGATACTTTATCCTGACTTCCTGAACAGCATCATAGGCTAATTTTTGAACATGAAAACGGTCAATTACGCGATGCGCATTTATAAAGCATCGTTTTATGGCCAATTGCATGTTAGCGGCCATATCCATGGTTACTTCCTGTACGCGTTTTCTTAATCGCTCAGGAATCTTTGTCAATACCGTGATAATGTCTTGGGCAACTGTTCCTTTAATCATGGCTACAATAGCGCCTTTCCTGCCTTTAGCCTCTTTATTGGTTACAACAGTATAAAGTTCTCCATTGGATAAAGCTGTTTCATCAATACTGAGCCTGGAACTCACATTCTTTGTAAAAAGCATCCAATCATCGGCATGCGTCTTTTGATCCCAGCTTCCATAATCACTAATGTGTTCCTTATACTGCTCCTGAAGCTGTTTACCATCAATTTGGAAATAATGACCTAAATGATAACAGCTAATAGGATGATTATCCAAATATTCCTTTTAAAAAAAGACCGAATTCCGTAGTCATTCGAGCCCCTTTTCTTACTAGATCCCAATCTCTGCTAATAATATCACCAGTCTTTTTTACTGTCCATCTACGCCTTTTGATGCGTAAGCAAACTTTTTGCCCACGGATGGGAAAATCCTGAATGCCAACTTCTGGAAGAAATCCTTTTGATTCAAGTTCGGCTATTTGATAGCCCAAAGGTGCAATATTCTTCTCTTCCAGATAGATATGGAATTCTTTTAACTCTTTCTCTACTTTGAGTAGTTCGAAATAATCCAGAATACCTTCTGGTAATAAAAAACTGATAAGGGTTTGTTCGGCTTGTTTCAAGGAAATTTGTAATTAGTATTGACTACAAAAAAAAGAAATTATTCTATTCCCCCCAACTTTTCCGCTTGATCCGTAAACTGAACAAATCTCCCATGGGCGATGCTTGGAACTAAACGTATTTCGCTCATTCGTATTATGTTCCTCTAATCGACGTTCATAGTCATTGGTGTAGCCTACATAATAAATATTGGATGATTGGGAATATAAGATATAAATGAAAAACTCCATATAACAGAAAACCCCACAGTATTGTGAGGTTTTGCTCCTTCTGCTGGGCTCG
Organism: Pedobacter paludisoli; assembly: GCF_052344095.1. Lineage (GTDB taxonomy): Bacteria > Bacteroidota > Bacteroidia > Sphingobacteriales > Sphingobacteriaceae > Pedobacter. The sequence goes on from NZ_CP179926.1 coordinate 2,531,320, forward strand.
AACCAGCGACCCTCTGATTAACAGTCAGATGCTCTAACCGGCTGAGCTAAGAAGGAATCCGGTTGTTTTTTCCTAATCACTGTAAACAGCGACCCTCTGATTAATCCCGTACATACGGGACTCTAACCGGCTGAGCTAAGAAGGAATCCGGTTGTTTTTTCCTAATCACTGTAAACAGTGACCCTCTGATTAATCCCGTACATACGGGACTCTAACCGGCTGAGCTAAGAAGGAATCCGGTTAACTAGTGTATCTTAAACACCCTAGTATCAATTTGCAATAAAAAAATCCCCACATCTGTGAGGATTTGCTCCTTCTGCTGGGCTCGAACCAGCGACCCTCTGATTAACAGTCAGATGCTCTAACCGGCTGAGCTAAGAAGGAATCCGGTTGTTTTTTCCTAATCACTGTAAACAGCAACCCTCTGATTAATCCCGTACGTACGGGACTCTAACCGGCTGAGCTAAGAAGGAATCCGGCTACCAAAACATTGTTATCAATAGCGCTAGGCTACAAATCCCTTGTTCGTTTTGGGAATGCAATATTAGGGCTTTTAAATTATTTATGCAATATTTGCAGTGAAAAAAAATTAAAAAAATTAAAAAATATTCATATGAGCCTGATAATCATAGGTAGTGTAGCTTTCGATGCTATTGAAACTCCATTCGGAAAAACCGATAAAATTGTAGGTGGAGCCGCAACTTACGCTAGTTTAGCCGCGTCTTACTTCTATAAAAACACTAAAATTGTGGGTGTTGTGGGCGATGATTTTCCAAAATCAGCTATTGACTCGTTTAATGAACATGGAATTGACATCGAAGGATTACAAATAAAAGCAGGTGAAAAATCATTTTTCTGGTCAGGCAAATACCATAACGACATGAACAGCCGTGATACCTTAATTACGGAATTAAACGTATTGGAAACTTTCGACCCTATCATCCCAGAAAATTATCAAGATTGCGAATATTTAATGTTGGGTAACTTAACCCCGCAAGTACAGCAAACCGTTATTAAACGTTTAAAAAACCGTCCAAAATTAATTGTTATGGATACCATGAACTTTTGGATGGACATTATGATGGACGATTTATTAGAGACCATTAAAATGGTTGATGTTTTAACCATTAACGATGCAGAGGCCCGTCAACTATCTGGCGAATACTCATTGGTTAAGGCAGCTAAAAAAATCCTTGCCATGGGGCCAAAATACTTAATCATTAAAAAAGGCGAACACGGCGCTCTACTTTTCGATAATGAGCAAATTTTTTCTGCTCCAGCACTTCCATTAGCCGATGTATTTGACCCAACCGGAGCCGGCGATACTTTTGCCGGTGGTTTTATTGGTTATTTGGCTAAAGTTGGCAGCATTAATTTCAACAACATGAAAAATGCCATTATTTTCGGTTCGGCATTAGCCTCATTCTGTGTAGAAAAATTTGGCACCGAAAAATTATTAAACTTAACCGACGAAGAAATTGCTTCAAGAGTGAATCAATTTGTAGCGCTAAGCGCATTCGCAATTTAATAAAAAATCAGCGGGTTGAAAGGAGTAGCATCAGGACTTACTTTCAACCTGCTTTTTCTAGCTTAGTCTACCAATCGGTCGAAATTTTTCAAAAACAGCATCCGCATGCGGAGCATCTGACAATTCATCCGTCAAATCTTGCCCTGCCCAATGCTCATAGTGCTTTCCATTGCGCCACAACCTACTTTCCGTTACATCGTAAATAGTACCTTTAAAAGCGACCCAAATTTGCGGTTTATCCTGTCCGTTGCGCAAAGCCAATTGGCTTTTGGTATAAAGTGGCAAATCCATTCTTCAATTTTTTACCGAAGGTACTAAAATAGTTAAACTCAAAAACATCGTCTTTTCTTATTTGAAAAGCAGCAACAGCAGTCCTTTTGAAAGCAAGCTCCCGCTACCGCTCCAATCTTTTTTGCTTCCAGCGCAGCAAGCCAACCTACAAGTAGCCAAGCAAAAAAGGATTTACACTTAATCGGGTTTAAACTGCAGGGGCTGTAGCCTCTTTCAACAACTGCATAGCGCCTATTTTCTAGCAACAAAAAGAAATAAATCGAAAGCAAACGAAAAAACAAAAGCAAAAAACAGCTCTTACGGTCAAATTAAATTTTATTCGAGGTATTAAACCCCTCTTTTCCGACATTAAAACGAAAGCAATGTTTCTTGATTTCAAAGCTTACTCCTTCTTAAAAAAAATCAAAAACACCTTAAAAAACTGAAAAACAAGCGCTTTAACTATACAAAGCCACTTGAAAGGCAAGAGTAAAAACTTCAAAAAACAGACTCAAATTAATTTAAGTCTATAAAATGCCCTGAGGATAGCAGAAAGTAAAGAATAAAAAAAAGTAACAATAAAAAATAAAAAAAAGCTTGACAAGTTTAAAATTTCGCTTATCTTTATAACCACAAAACAAAAACACTGTCTCCGGACAGAAATACAGATTAAAAAACAAGGTTTTCATTTGTTTCGCTTTTCAAAAAAGAATAAATAGATGAAATAATAAATAAGAATCAACTAACCAAATATATGATAAGCAAAAAGGCCTGGATGTATCCAGGCCTTTTGCTTTTTAACGAATTCACCCCAAACTTATTTCTTTGTTTTAAGCCAGTACAAAGGCCTCCTCGAAACGAATCTACCCTTTTCCTATTTTAACACTGGTTTTGCAAACAACTTTAATGTTAGCCCCGATTTAGCGAGAAATCCTTTTTATTATTTCAATAAAAAGATTGAAGCGAGAGCGGGACTTTCGAAAGCCAAGAACTCCTGTCTGTGCGCTACAAAAGCAAAAAGCCTCATCAGATGTGATTGAGGCTTTCGTTTCATAGGGTTATATTTTTATTCGACTACAGGATTCGAATAGGTTTTTAAATATTTCTTAAGTATCCCTCTCGCTACGTGTATACGGGTTTTAACCGTTCCAATCGGAATCTCCAACATATCGGCAATTTCATGGTATTTATAGCCTTCAAAGTAGCGGATAAATGGCACGTAATATTCTTCAGGTAATTGCGCTAATGCTTTATCGATATCTCCTAACACAAATTTGCTTTCTGCTTGATTTTTTGCCGCACTGTACGATAAATTGGCTGATGATATATCGTCGCTTTGCGTAATCAATACATTGGTTTTAACCAAACGACGGTAATTATTAATGAAGGTATTTTTCATTATTGTGAATAACCATCCTTTTAAATTGGTACCTTCTTTAAACTTATTGTAATAGGTGATTGCTTTAAGCATTGTATCTTGTACAAGATCGTTTGCGTCTTCAGCATCTTTTGTAAAATTTAATGCATAAGATCTTAATGATACTGAGTGATGGTTAACCAGATAATTAAATTCCAACTTTGTCATGATGTTTAGCTTTAGGGTGATTAAAACAATCTTTTTTTTGATGTTCATATTACCTTAAACAAACATAGTACCAAAATGGAACGAAGGCCTAAAAAACAGTTTAAACGCCTAATTGACCTTTATATGTCACAGGATATTTACTTCGCGTTCTAAATTGACTTCAAAAGTGTTCTTTACGCTGTCTATTATTTGTTCAGAAAAATCGTACACTTCTTTTCCGGTTGCCCCACCATGGTTTACTAAAACCAGCGCTTGATTTTTCCACGTCCCGGTATTTCCAACAACTTTTCCTTTCCAACCACATTGTTCTATGAGCCAGCCTGCCGCTAGTTTTACTTGATTATTTGGAGCGGGGTAGTGCACTACATTGGGGTGCTTAGCAAACACTTCATCAAAGGCAGCCTGACCAAGTACTGGATTTTTAAAGAAACTACCGGCATTACCAATGGTTGATGGATCGGGCAATTTACTTACACGAATGTCTGATACCACGCTTGAAACATCGGCAATACTCGGTTTTTGAATGCCTCTATTTATCAATTCGGTTTCGATAGCCCCGTATGAGGTATTAATTTTTGCTTGTTGAGATAACGAAAAGGTAACCGAAGTAATAATGTACTGTCCTTTTAAAGTGCCTTTAAAGATACTTTCACGGTAACCGAACGCACAATCTTCGTAGGTAAAGGTTTTCATTTCACCTGAGCTAATTTCAAAAGCAGTACACGACTGAAACACATCTTTTACCTCAACGCCGTATGCCCCGATATTTTGAATGGGCGAAGCCCCAACTGTACCTGGAATTAAACTTAGATTTTCTACACCTGCATAATTATGCTTTACACAGTATTGCACAAAATCATGCCATACCTCTCCGGCACCAGCAGTAACAGCTACCCGCTCGCCTTGAGATTCGACTTTAATACCCTTAATACTCATTTTTAACACTAAGCCTTTGAAGTCTTGTGTAAAAAGAACATTGCTTCCGCCACCCAAAATTAAAAGTGGTTGCGCTTTTGCAATTTCGGTTTCGAATAGGACTTTTAAATCTGCTTCTGTTACTATTTCGACAAAATAACTGGCCTTAACCGCTATGCCAAATGAATTATAAGGTTGTAACGAAATATTCTCTTGTATCTGAAGCATGGATTCCTTTGTTAAAGCAACAAAAGTAAGAAATATTGTATAGCTTTTTGACTACGCTTTTTTGCTTACATTTCTTAAATAGCGAGAAATTAATTCTTTCATTCAATTAGCTGGACAATTTTCTTGTAGGAGGTGCATTGTTTAAGCAAAAGCCTTTTAATTTCGTTGTAATCGTTTTTAAATGCTGGCGAGTTGGACTCAATGGTAATATCTAAATCGACCTGCATGATACCATCTTTCTCCGTTGCTGTGCTTGCTGAATTGGAAGCGTTCAATATTTTCATTCCAATTTGATAATTGATTACCTGCTCTTGAATACAATCGCTCACGACTTCTTGAAGCGCTTCTTTCGACAGCTCTTTTACTTGAATAGAATCGATAGTTTTACAAGCACGAAGCGCACTTACTTTTAAAACCGAGTCGGCTTGTTGGCTGCGCTGCGCAAAAGCGCTCATTGTAAAAAGCATGAAAAATATTCCAAAAAATAGGGCTTTCATAGTATTGTTTATAGTAACGATGAAGCATCCACCGTTTTTCCACAAATAAACGCTTTATTTAAAGAAATCGAAAAAATCGCTTCTACTTCTTTCCAAGTAACCCTAATACCCTCTCTAAATGTCATTCATTCGTCAGCATTTAACTATTTTATTAATCACTTGATTAACTAATTCAATTTTAGCAGTACATTTGACCAAATTATTAAAAAAGTCAGAAAGTAGAAAAGTAAAATGATCGAAGCAGACAAAAAAAGAGAGCAGATAATAGACGGGGCGATTAAACGATTCATTCATTTTGGAATTAACAAAACCACCATGAATGATATAGCTGAAGATTTATCCGTTTCAAAACCTTCATTATATTATTATTTTCCAGATAAAAAAAGCTTGATTCTTGGGGTGATAGAAAAGGTATTTACCGATTTTTTTGAGCATTTAAATAAAAAAAGAAATCCAAATTTAGACCTAAACGAAACGCTTTTAAACATTATAGACATCAGAACTTCTTATTTCAAGAAGTACTTCATGCTAAAAATATCGGATGGATTACCTGATTTAATTTCCGATGAGAACATCAAAGAAAAACTTGAAGGTTTTAAAGAAAATGAAGTTGAGATTTATTGCGAAATTTTTACGGCTGCACTAAATAAAGGCGAAATAACGAGCACAGATATCCGCTATACGAGCGAACTTTACTTAAAAAGTTTAGTAGGGCTCAGTCATTTATGCCTAATGGCCTGCAGCAAAGACATTATACCCGATAAAAAAATGATTCATCAGATGGTTACCGAACAAAAAGATTTATCTATTATTTTTGTAAAAGGCTTAAAATGTTGAACTTACACAAAATAAATCCAAAAAATCTACCAATACAATTATAAAAAACCCAAAAAACAAAAAACAGATTATGCATAGAGTAAAATTGGTAACATTAATGCTCGTCTTATTTGCCGGCATTGTTATACCGCAACTGGCCGTTGCGCAGCAACAAGTTACCCTGAAAGATGCGCTAAATTATGCGCTTCAAAATAATTCCAACGCTAAAAAAGCGAAAATGGAAATTGACAGAGGGAAATACAAAGAACAAGAAGTGAGAGCACAGGCGTTACCTCAAATTAATGCCACTTCGGGCTTAACCTACAATCCTATTATTGGCCAACAAGTGGTTGATTTTGGTGGGCAAACACAGGTGCTTAAATTCGGACAATCGTGGAATTCAAATGCTGGTGTGCAATTACAACAACAAGTATTCAATCAGCAGGTTTTTACAGGCTTACAAGCTGCTAAAGCTAGTCAGGCGTATTACAGTTTAAACGCTGAATTAACCGACGAACAAGTAATTGAATTGGTAGCCAACAATTATTACCAGGTTTTAGTTACAAGAGAACAATTATCGGTTATTGATACAAACATTAAAAATGTAAAAGTTGTTCAAAAAATCATCAATGCGCAATATGCTAGTGGATTAACTAGAAAAATTGATGTAGACAGGATTAATGTAAACTTAACCAACTTAAACACGCAACACGATCAGGCGGTTAATGCCATCACGGTTTACGAAAATCAATTAAAATTTTCGATGGGTATGCCGGTTAGTACCGCTATTGAATTACCTAAAGCAGAGCTTACCGGAATAAATTCGTTGCCTAATTTTCCAGATTCGGTTCCTATGAGCGCACGTACTGAAATCAAATTATTAGATGTACAAAAGAGATTATACGAGTTACAACGCAAAGCATATGTTTCTGAATACTACCCTACATTAGCATTAAGTGCCAATTACACGTATTCGAGTCAAAGCAATAGTTTTGATTATTTACGTACCGGAAGCAATGCTATTGGCTTTGGTGCTTCGGCAGTTGGCTTAACATTACGCGTACCTATTTTTAACGGTTTCTCTACACGTTCGAAAGTACGCCAGGCCAATGTTGATCTATTAGAAAACACCGAGGATCGAATTCAATTAACAAATTCGTTAAATTTAGCTTACGAAAACGCTAAAATACAATTACGTAATAGTTTAAACACCATTACCTTACAACGTAAAAATGCTGATTTAGCGGAAGAAATTTATCGCAGTACACAAAACAATTACAACAATGGCTTAGCTTCTTTTAACGATTTGTTGGAAACAGAAAACTCGTTAACAGCGGCTAAAAACAGCCTAACACAAGCGCTATTAAATTATAAAATAGCCGAATTACAATTAATAAAATCAAACGGAAATCTTAAATCGCTATTAAACTAGAAATGAAAAGAATACTTATAATAATCGTTGTCTTAGTTGTTGCCTTTGGTGGAATTTACATGGTCCTTAAAAACAACAAGAAAAAGAATGAAGAAAAAACTGCCTTTATTGCGCAGGGATCGGGAGCTATTTCAGTGCGTACTGCATCGGTAGAAAAAAAGGTACTTGATTTAGATTTCGTTGCAAATGGAAATTTTGCTCCAAAACAAGAACTTAACTTCTTATCTGAAAACCCTGGTCGTGTTTCGGCTATTTATGTAGATGAAGGTGCACACGTATCAAAAGGCCAAGTAATTGCTCGTATTGACGCCGAAATTATCAATACCGATAAAGAAACTGCTCAAGCAAATTATGCAAATGCACTAAAAGACGAAGCACGTTATAAAAGCTCGTACGAAACTGGCGGTATTACGCAACAACAATACGACCAAGCGAAATTAAACACGCAAAATGCGAAATTGCGTTTACAGGCTGCTCAACGTAGAGTAGCAGATGCAAATATTAAATCGCCAATCAACGGTATCATCAATAAAAGATACATCGAAGTTGGTGCTTTTGTAAATGGACAAGGAACTCAAATGTTCGAAATTGTAGATGTTTCTAGCTTAAAATTAAAAGTGAATGTTAACGAATCCCAAGTTGCAAGCATTAAATTAGGCGATAAAATTGAGATTAAATCTTCTGTTTTCCCTGATAAAAAATTCAGCGGTAAAATTACGTTCATTGCGGCTAAAGCCGATGCTTCTTTAAACTTCCCAATCGAAATTGAAGTGGCTAACGGAGAAGGTGTTCTAAAAGCAGGTATGTACGGAACAGCGGTATTTACCTTCCCTAAATTGGCTCCTACTATATTGGTTCCTCGTACTGCTTTTGCAGGTAGTGTAAGCAGTAACCAAGTATATGTTTTAAAAGGCGACAGCACTTCATCATTACGTAATGTTGTTACTGGTCGTATTTTAGGCGATAATGTAGAAGTTTTAAGCGGATTAAACGAAGGTGAAACCGTAATTACAAGTGGCCAAATTAACTTAGAAGACGGCACCAAAGTATCGATTGTAAAATAAGAAAAAGTAGCACCCAATTGGGGTACTGCTGTACAATCATTTCTAAAAGATAAAAAAATGAAACGGGTGCGGTTAAAATCGTACTTGTTTCATCACCCTTAAAAAACTATAAAAGGATGAAAATAACAGATATTTCTATAAAAAGGCCAACGCTGGTGATAGTGGTTTTTACCGCTCTTACCTTGCTCGGCTTGCTTAGTTACTTTTCGTTGGGTTACGAGTTATTACCGAAATTCTCGAACAACGTAGTATCTATTTCAACTATTTACCCGGGTGCTTCTCCAAACGAGGTAGAAAATACCGTAACCAAAAAAATTGAAGATGCGGTATCTTCAATGGAAAACATTAAAAAGATTAACTCCGTTTCATTTGAGAGTTTATCTACCGTAACCATTACATTAACCGATAAAGCAAACATCGATAACTCGTTAAATGATGCGCAACGGAAGGTAAATGCGATCCTTTCGGAATTACCAGACGATGTTAAAACACCATCATTAAGTAAATTCTCGTTAGATGATTTACCGGTTATCACCATGTCGGCTGCTGCCAATATGGACGATGTTGCCTTTTACGATTTAATTGACAAACGTATTGCTCCGGTTATTTCGCGTGTTAGCGGTATTGCACAAGTAAACTTAATTGGAGGTTCTGAGCGTGAAATTCAAGTAGCCCTAAACGCCGATAAATTACAAGCATATAATCTTTCTGTGCCACAAGTACAGCAAATGATTTTAGGCTCTAACTTAGATTTCCCTACCGGAAGTGTTAAAACCAGAAATTTAGATGTATTGATTCGTTTATCGGGAAAATACAAAAGTATCGATGAGTTAAGAAACTTAGTGCTTTCTACCGATAAAACAGGGGCTCAAATTCGTTTAAGCGATGTTGCCGATGTTCAAGATGCGAAGAAAGAGACTGAAAAATTAGCTCGTATTGATAGAAAAGGGGCCATTGCCATCCAAATTATTAAACAAAGTGATGCAAATGCGGTTGAGGTAAGTGAAGGTGTTCACGCCATTATCAGTAAATTACAAGATGAATATAAAAGCAATGGTTTAAACATTAAAATTGTTAACGATAGTTCAATTTTCACCTTAGAATCTGCAGATGCTGTAATCCACGATTTAATTCTTGCGGTTATATTGGTGGCATTCGTAATGCTTTTCTTCCTACACAGTTTACGTAATGCGTTAATTGTAATGGTTTCTATTCCGGCATCCTTAATTGCTACTTTTATTGGAATCAGTTTATTCGGCTTTACCTTAAACTTAATGTCGTTACTAGGTTTATCACTCGTGGTAGGTATCTTGGTGGATGATGCGATTGTGGTATTGGAGAATATTCAACGCCACATGGAAATGGGTAAAAACAAAGTACGTGCGGCTTCTGATGCAACCCGCGAAATTGGTTTTACGGTAGTTTCCATCACCTTCGTAATTGTGGTAGTGTTCTTCCCTATTGCGGTAAGTACAGGTTTGGTTTCGAACATTCTACGCCAATTCTGTATTGTGGTAATTATTGCAACATTATTATCGTTGGTTGCTTCATTTACCATTGTACCATTAATTTTCTCTCGCTACGGTAAATTAGAGCGTATTGAAGGTAAAAATATGTTTGGTCGTTTCATCCTTTGGTTCGAAAAGCAATTAAAAAACTTCACCCTGTGGATTACAAGCATCTTAAACTGGTCGTTAAAAAACAGAGCATTAACCTTAGTAATGGTAGTGGTACTATTCTTAAGTTCTTGCGGTTTATTAGGCGCTGGCTTTATTGGTTCGGAGTTTTTCCCGAAATCGGATAAAGGTGAGTTCTTAGTACAAATTGAATTACCAAAAGACGCTCCATTAGAACAAACCAACTTTTATACACAAAGAGCGGAAGCTTTCTTAAAAAAACAACCTGAAATTACCCAATTAATTACGACTGTGGGGCAAGCGACAGGTGATTTTGGAGGAACACAAGCTACTGCTTATAAATCAGAGATCAACGTTAAATTGGTAGAACGCAATGAACGTGAAGGGGTATCTTCTGATATCTTCGCAACCAAAATGAGCCGCGCACTAGCAAAAGAATTGGTTGGGGCACAAGTTAAAACTGTTCCGATCAGTATTTTGGGTATTGCTGAAAACGCTCCTATTCAATTGGTTGTTGTAGGTTCTGATTTAGATAGTGCCTTAAAATATGCTGAGGCTGCAAAAGAAGTATTAGCGGCTATTCCAGGTGCTACAGAGATTGAACTTTCAGTTGAAAAAGGTACACCTGAAATTAACGTACAAGTAGACCGCGATAAAATGTCGGCATTGGGCTTAAACCTACAAACAGTGGGTGGAACCATGCAAACCGCATTTAGTGGTAATACAGATGGTAAATACCGTAAAGGTGAGTACGAATACGACATCAATATCCAATATCAAGAGTTTAACAGAAAAAACATTGACGATGTACGTAATTTAATATTCATCAACTCATTGGGCCAACAAGTTAAATTATCGCAGTTTGCTAGCATTACAGAAGGTTCAGGGCCAAGTCAGTTGGAACGTTTAAACAAATCGACTTCGGTTTCGGTTAAAGCGCAATCAATTGGTCGTCCAACGGGTACAGTAGTAGCCGAATTCCAAGCTAAATTAGAAGAATTACAAAAAAATGGAAAACTGAAAGCGCCGATAGGTGTTAGCTATACTTGGGCCGGTGATCAAGAGAATCAAAGCGAAGGTTTTGGTACTTTAGGTATTGCCTTACTTGCCTCTATCATTTTAGTTTACTTAATCATGGTTGCCTTGTACGATAGTTTTATCTATCCATTGGTAGTAATGTTCTCGTTGCCATTAGCGGTAATTGGAGCTTTATTAGCCTTGGCTTTAACCAATAACTCAATCGGTATCTTTACCATTTTAGGTTTAATTATGTTGATGGGTTTGGTTGCCAAAAACGCGATTATCTTAGTCGATTTTACCAACCAACTAAAAGCAGAAGGTAAATCTACTAATGAAGCGCTAGTTTTAGCCAACCATGCACGTTTACGTCCAATCTTAATGACCACAATCGCCATGGTTATCGGTATGCTTCCGATTGCCCTTGCAAGTGGTGCCGGGGCCGAATGGAAAAATGGTTTGGCTTGGGTAATTATTGGTGGATTAACCAGCTCGTTATTCTTAACCTTGATTGTAGTTCCCGTTGTTTACCAGCTTTTCGACAGAATGTTGGAACGTTTAGGGTATAACAAAAAAGGAAAAACCATTGATGAATTAATGGTTGAGCCTTACGACCATAAAGATGTTCATGAATACGACTTAGATCACGGACATTAATTATAATAAAAAAAGGTTCAATCAACCGAAAAAACGGAAATCCCAAAAAGATTTCCGTTTTTTTATTTAAATTGCTCCAATAAAAACATCTATTGCGCTCAATTTGTCTTTTTATACGATGCGTACACTAAAAATCACCCTGGTTTTTCTATTTTTTTGCGCTTTTTCTTTTGCGCAAAAACAACCCAGTATTCCGGCAATGACCACCGATACAGCTTTCTTAAAAATTTACAACCTTAACATTAACTTGGTTAAATATAGCTACAAGCCAAATGGAGTTAAATTTTTAGTGGTACACGACGATGAAAATACAGGCATGCGTGCAGGCTTTGAATACATGCGTTGGAGTGGTGGTGAATTAATCGATAGTCAATATGGTGGAATGAGAGATTATTATATCAATTACATGAGCGATCCGTTCCGAATTGACCCAAATGCTATTTACACCGAAATAGGGGTTAAAACCCGTTTAAAACAAAGCGATTTTGTTTCAGATGATGTGGCTAAAGCCATCTTAAATGCGGGAAAGAAAATTGTAGAATTCTACGACCCAAAGTCTACAGGATATATTCTAACCTTACATAATAATGGCGATGGTGGTTTTGGTATTTCCTCTTACCTACCCGGATACGACTTATCCAGCACAGCTGATTCCGTTCACATTAATTTTGAGATGGATGGAGATGATTTACTCTACGTTACCGAACCTCGCCTATACCAAAGCATCAAAAAGAAAAACGTTAATGTCATTCTTCAATCCAAATTTGTTTCAAACGATGGGTCTTTATCGGTTTATGCCGCACAAAACAATATCCCCTATATTAACGTAGAAGTTCAACATGGCCATGCCGATGAAAATCTTCGTTTAATTGAAATAGCCATTGCAACGCTCAAAGAATTTCAGCTAATTAAGAAAGAATAAGCTGCGAAAATGCAGCAAAAAATGGTCGCCGAATCATAAACCCTGGTATTTAAGAGAATTGGCTGATGTAGAAATTTACTATATTGCCTTTCAAACTCTTACATCATGAAATTACCTTCTCTTCAGTCACTTTGGACTGGCCTTCAAAAAGTTATCACCCGATTTCCTTTACAAATAGTAGTTGCAATTAGCGCAACCATATTTTGGTGGTTATTAATTGATACGAATTATAAAGATACCTTTTATCAATACACACTTTGGAAACTCTTATACACCTGCAATTTTGCTTTAACCTTGTTACTAGCGGGTGACCTATTTGCCGAAATGAGGGGATTAAGCCTCACAAAGAAATGGTGTTTAAGAAGTATCATATTGCTAATCAGCGTTGGACTTTATTTTCTATTAAACCCGATGACGTATCACTCAGATTTATTCCGGGTATTTTTATTGGCTTTAGCGTTTCATTTGGCAGTCGCCTTTGCACCTTTTATCGGCCGTGGCAACATCAATGGTTTTTGGCAATACAACAAATCGCTATTCTTACGCATTTTAACTGCAGGTTTATACTCCGGTGTTCTGTTTGCTGGCCTATCCATTGCCTTAGTAGCTGTTGATGGCCTTTTCAATGTAAAAATTGATTATAAAGTTTACCTCCACCTGCTCTCATTCATCGGGTCTTGCTTTACGACTATTTTCTTTCTAGCTGGTGTTCCAGAAAATTTCAAAGAATTGGATGAGGAAGAAAGTTATCCAAGGGGACTAAAGATTTTTACGCAGTATGTCTTGATTCCTTTAATGACGATTTATTTGGCTATCCTTTTAGTTTACGAAGTTAAAATCGCCATTGAATGGCATTTACCAAAAGGCTTAGTTTCGACATTAATTTTGGGCTATTCAGTATTTGGCATTTTATCGCTTTTGCTCATTTATCCTATCCGAAACAAAGAGGGAAATGGTTGGATTAGACTCTTTTCTAAATTCTTCTATTTGATGATGATTCCATTAATTCTGTTATTAATCTTGGCGATCATTAAACGTGTTGGCGCATATGGAATCACCGAATCGAGATACATTTTAATGGCTTTGGCGGTATGGTTAACGGCAATTACCATTTATTTCTTGACTAGTAAAAAACAAAACATCAAAGTTATTCCAATCAGCTTGACTATTTTTGCAGTATTGGTTAGCTATGGCCCACAAAGTGCATTTTCTGTCAGCAAATTTTCGCAACAAGCTCGCTTAGCAAAACTGATGAACAGCAAGAAGAAAAAGGACACCGAATCACAATCTTCTATTATACGATACTTGGTTCAAAATCATGGGCTAACATCCTTACAGCAATTCACATCGGTCAATTTAGATTCACTACAAGACAGGATGGATGCAAAATCTGAGAAGATAAAAGACAACAGGTGGAAAATCAATGAAGATAAAATTGATACTGCATTTGCTGTTTTAAAAATCAAAGATAATCGTGCTAATTACAAGAATAGTTGGAGTTGGATAACATTTCAAACGGGACAAACAGACTTAATTGATGTGAAAGGCTATGATGCAATCATAGACATAGAAAATTATTTTGCCGAGAAAGAAGTTAATTTTAATGGCGATAAAATAATCATCAAGCGAGAAAGAGCCGACTCAAATAAAGAAACAAATGCAACTATTATTGTAACCGTAAATAATCAACAGGTTGTCTTCGATTTCACAAAAGCGAATGAAAAGTTGTGGCAAGAAAAAGATGCACAAAAATTAAAAGAGACCAGTAATAATACATTTATTGTGCCTGATAACTTAATGGAAGTATCAAAAATTACCGATAAATATGAAATCAAATTTATAATTTCAACGCTGTCGACAGATACCCATGAAGAAGAAAAACATCGTATATCAACCGTTGAAGGTCATATTTTAATCAAGAAGAGATAGTTTGGTAATTGATTCAGAGACATCTAAGAAGCTTCGCATGAAACAAGGTATATCAAAAGTTTCTTTCGATATGCTAATCCTCATAGGTTGTAAAAACCTATGAGGATTGTATGTCCTAAAAGGCTAGCTAATCAATCGCGCTGATTTTTCCCACCAAAAAGCTCACCAGCAAACCAAATATACCAATTACGGCATACGAATATTGCAAGCTTGATAAAGCCGAAATATAGCCAATTAAAGGTGGACCCAATAAAAAGCCAAAATAACTCACACTCGACACCATGGCTATGGCAATTCCGGGAGATACTTTACCGTTTTTACCTGCCACGCTGTACACAGTAGGCACAATGCTCGATACCCCCACGCCGACCATCATAAAACCAATGGTAGCGGTAACCACATAGGGCAAAAACACCGACAGAAACATCCCTGTTGAAATAATTAAGCCACTAATTTGAATGGTTTTTCTTCGTCCTAATTTTTGAATAATCCGATCGCCCACAAAACGACCCGTTGCCATCATTATCATAAAAGAAGCATAACCTAAAATAACCAAAGAAGCAGGTGCATGTACAATTTCTTTGAAATACACCCCACTCCAATCGAACATTGCTCCTTCCGTTGCCATGCTGCAAAACCCAATAATTCCCAACTGAAGCAAAGAACCTTCGGGCATGGTAAAAAACTTAGGTTTTCGCTCACTTTTGGCTCCTTTACCCGGAACCAGGTTGCGGTAATTGACGAAAACATTTACCCAAATTAACAGTGTTATCAGGCAAAAATGAAACAAGGGACTGATGTGCAAATTCATCATTAACAAACCAATCAGCGCCCCCGTAAAGCCGGCAATACTCCATGCTCCGTGAAAAGAAGTCATAATAGGGCGTCCGAAAATTTTCTCGGCTTCCGAACCTTGTGTATTTACCGAAATATTGCACATGTTCCCAACTATACCGAATAAAAACAGGAATGCCGCTAAGTGCCAAGGTGCCGCAGCCAAGCCTAAATTGCACAAAGCAACCGCATACAATGGCGCCGTGATGGTTAAAATTCTTTTACTACCATAGCGGGCAACTAAACGCCCTGAAATCGGCATGGTAAACAATTGTCCCAGTGGTAAAGCCAACAAAATACTTCCTAATGCTCCATCTGTTAAGTTAAGCGTGTGTTTAATATCGGGTATTCTACTGGCCCAAGAAGCAAACGCAATGCCCTGTCCAAAGTAAAACAACGAAACCGCCAAGCGAATGCGATTGGCTTCATTTGTTCCAAATGCTGAAAGTTGAATGGATTGAACTTGATTCTCGGGGTGTGCTTGTATGTCTTCCAATTTAGTTATTTTATCTGCAAGTAGGTGATGATGCAAATTTCTTTAAATCAATCGGAAAAACGCTTATTTTTTACAAAAAACTAAAATACTTGCAATAAAATGATGATGTAACTCCTATATTTTCCATGCCTCTAAACGATAGGCGCTTTCCCAAAACATCCATTCTAAACGCGTAGCCATTTCAAATGCCTGTAGCATTTCCTTTTGGGTCTTTTCACTTGCCTGATCTGCCAATTCATTTGCGATGTCGATAATGTGTGCTACAGCCTTTCCAAAATCTTCTCCGGCGTACATATCAATCCATTTTTTATATGGATTTTGTTCCCCTACTTGTTGTGCAAAGATAAAATCGCCAACAGCTTTGTAAATCCAAAAACAAGGTAAAACCGCCGCCACCGCTACTTCTACATGGGCATAAGCTACTTGGTTTAACAGATAATTGGTATACAACAAAGTGGATGGAGATGGTTGTATTTCTGAGTCTAAACCAAACTCTACAAAATAACTTTCGTGTAAACTGCGCTCAGCTACAATGGCTCCGGTAGAGAAATTGGCAAAAGCTAAAACTAAATCTGCGCTTTTCATTTTACTGCTAATTCCGCTTAATGCACGACCAAATTCCAACAGATAATACGCATCTTGTGCTAAATAAAACAAGAATTTTTCTTGTGCCAATGTTCCGTTGCTCAACTCTTTGTTAAAAGGTAAATCCAAAATATTGGTATAAATGGGAAGAATATTTTCCCAAGCTTTATCGCTCCATTTCATTCTATCAATAATTTCAAAGGGTTAAAAAAGTGGTTTAAGGGGCCATTCCCCGAGCCTGTTTTCACTTTGCTTCCAGCTTGTAGTGCCGCACTGATATACGCTTTTGCATGTTTAACGGCCGTTAATAAATCGTTGCTTTTTGCCATTTCGGCCGCAATGGCGGATGAGAGCGTGCAGCCTGTTCCGTGCATGTTTTTTGTTTCGACATACTGACTTTCTAATACAATTGGCTCTTCATTTTTGACCAAAAGTACATCGTATAAAACCGGAGCAATTAAATGTCCTCCTTTCAGTAATACTGCATTAGCGCCTTCATCCAGTATTTTTTTCCCGGCTGACAGCATATCTTCTAAACTTTTTATCTCTTGTTTAGCAAGAATAACGGCTTCATCAATGTTCGGTGTAATCAGGGTAGCCAAAGGGAATAATTTTTCCTTTAAATGCGTAACGGTTTCGAGCTCCATCAACCGGTCGCCGCTAGTGGCTACCATCACCGGATCTAAAATTACGGGTACTGTTTTATCGTATTGCTGTAAGGCATTGGCTATTGCCTCTACTGCTTCAACCCGACTAATCATTCCAATTTTAATCGCCTTTGGCTTGATATCCTCCAATACTGCTTGCAATTGATCTTTAATCATTTCGGCAGGAATACCGAACACCGACTTAACTCCTAAAGTATTTTGAACGGTAACAGCCGTAATTACCGATGTACCAAAGCAACCCAAAGCCGAAAAAGTTTTTAAATCGGCCTGAATACCGGCTCCACCACCACTATCTGAACCTGCAATGGTTAATGCATGAATGTATGTCATTTCACTAAATTTTCTTTTCTATTTCATTTCTGATTAACTCTGCCGCCTTTGCCGGATTTTCTGCCGAGCATATTTCTGAAACCACGGCCAAACAATCGGCCCCATGGGCTATAATTTCTGCCGCATTGTATAGTTTAATGTTTCCAATGGCTACCAATGGTTTCGCTGTTTTAGTTCTGAGCTTTTGCAATCCCTCTAATCCCCATTCGGCGATAGTGTCTTTTTTGGTTTGGGTAGAAAATATCGGGCTTACACCCAAATACCAGGCTTGATTAACCTCAGGGTTTTCCAACTGTTCCGGCAATTCAATTGATAATCCTATGGGATAAGCATTCCCTAAAATCTGTTGTGCCTGTTGCATCGCCATATCGCTTTGCCCTATGTGCAATCCATACGCATTTACAGCCTTTGCCACTTGCACATTATCGTTTATAATTACTGGAACTGAATAGCGGCTGCAAAGCTCTAGTAAACGCTGTGCTTTTGCTGTAAATAAATCGGCTGATAATTCCTTTTCTCTTAGCTGAACTAAATCTACCCCACCTTTTAAGGCCTCCTCTATCACCCAAAAAAAATCGCGACCAAGACAGGCTTTTTCATCGGTAACCAGGTACAATCGATGGTTAAAACTTAACATCTTAGTTTTGCTTTAATGTCTTCTTTATCCAATAGATACAAGGAATCGTAAAAATCTACTTGAAAACTTCCCGGTCCTTTTGCGCGTTCTTCTGCTAACTCGCCTGCTATGCCCATTACAGCCATGGCACTACAAACCGCTTCAAAAGCAGAACCCGAAACCGGCAAGAAAGCTCCAATTATTGCGGTTGCGGTACATCCCATTCCCGTTACTCTGGTCATAATCGGATGGCCGTTCTTTATTTTTGCCAATTGACTATCTTGAATGATGTAATCGATTTCGCCCGAAATACAAACCACTGCAGCTGTATTTTTTGATAATTGAATGGCTGCATCAATGGCTTCCCCAGATTGATGGGTTGAATCGACTCCTTTCGATTGCAAACTGATATTCGCCAAAGCCATAATCTCAGAAGCATTGCCACGAATTACAGTTGGCTTCAACGCAATTAATTTCTCCAATACCGCATTGCGATACGCACTTGCCCCGGCCCCTACCGGATCGAGCACCCAAGGTTTAGTTAATTCATTTGCCTTTTGAGCAGCCAGAATCATACTCTCTGCCCAATACTCATCCAGGGTACCAATATTAATAACCAATGAGCTACTTATGCTTACAATATCGGCCAGTTCGCTGTGCGCATGGGCCATTAATGGCGATGCTCCAATGGCAAGTAACGCATTTGCGGTATTGTTCATAACCACATAATTGGTAATGCTGTGCACCAAAGGATTTTTCGTACGCAACGAAAGAAGATTTTGAATGATTATCGACTCCATACTTATAGGGTTTAACTTTAGGAGTCGGCCAAATGCTGAAAAGCATTTATGTACAATTTCTTGCAGACAAACTAATTTCCTACGCCGGTATAATCGCGGATCAGGTTATGAGGGTATAATCTCAGCCAATAAGGCACCCCTAAAGTTTATTATGCTGCAATATAGAGCTTATTTTGCATTTGTTAAAAAAGGCCGAAAAAAAAATCCTGCCGCAGCAGGATTTTTTCATAGGTAGATTTTTTATTCGTTATATTTTATTGGGTTGGAAAAACTTTACTGTTCCATCGCCTTCGCTCGCTACAATAACTAAGCTTCTTCCATTCGGACTATCTTTTGGTTTTACAAACAACACTCCTTCAGGCGCATCTCCTGTTGCAAAAAATTGCACAAATTTTGGTGTAGCAGGTGTACTAACATCGTATACCGCAATTAAATCAACACGTTCCATGCCAATAAATGCCAATGTTTTGCCGTTTACCGACGCAACCGTTACCGCTTCTACTTCTACTCCTTTATTATCTGAACGCTCATCATCGTATTTCCCTGCATCAATTACACGTTGTTCTAAATCTTTACCAACATTGGCTACCAATGCACCCGTATTGGCGTTTATAATACTCATACTTCTTCCGCCAGTAGCATAAAGTTCATCGTAATCACCATCTCCGTCAGTATCGCCAAAAGCTTTGGTTACGGTTAATCTACCTAAGTTGGCATCTAACTGTAAAGTTGCCGCTGTTGGAAATTTTGTTGGATCAAGTTTTAAGCTTTTCACTCTTGCCTCTTCATCGTAACCTCCCCAAGCACGTGTATCACCTTCGTTTGCTAAAGCTAAGTAGTTGGTTCCTCCGGTTGAGAAAAATGAAATTGCGTCTGGCAAGTAGAATGCCTTAATTGGCCAAGTACCCAATACTTGTTTACTATCTTTATCGCTCACATCAAAGGCATTTTCTGCTAAACTGATATCGCGTGTACCCAGTGGAGTAATTTTTGTAATGGTACCTGCAAGTACATCAACTTCTGCTACTGCATTGTTTTCTTGTAGCGTAACATATGCTTTTTTTGAATCGCTGCTAACCGCAATATATTCTGGTTCAATATCTTGTGCAAAACTTGCCTTTGGACCATAAATTCTAAGTCCGGCTGCAACTAATGCTGCCTTTTGCGATTCAAAAGCCGAGAAATCAACCGTTTTTACTGCATAATTATTTTTTATATTGATGATTGAAACGCTTCCAACTGGATCAACCGTATAGACATCGTTTGGCTCCCCTTCATTTGCCGACAAAATGTAGTTACCATCCGGACTGAAAGTAACCATATCGGGCATTGCACCAACTGTAATTTTCTTAACTTCTGTTAAATCGGCTGTTTTTAAAACCACCACTTCGCCATTTCCTTGTTTATCGGCTCCATCTAAAGCAATTGCCAATAAACCGTTGCTTACCGAAACGCTATTAATCCCTGCATTATTTGGATAGGTTAATGTTTTTACTTTTGTTACCGTTGGATAGTTGGTTAAATCTATCACTTCCACTTTTGCGCCACCATCGTTGCTTACTACAAACAATTTTTTAGTCGATGGGTCATATGCTGAAATCTCAGCCGCCGTTTCACCTCCTAAATCAATCGAAGCTGTTTCTTTAAAACTTGTTATATCCTCTGCTACAATTTCTTCTCCAACTTCTACTGGTTCTCCTTCTTTTTTACAGGCAGTTAGTGCCATTGATGCAGCCAAAAGGGCTACAAATAGTCTTTTACAGTTCATGGTTTTTTTTAATATCTGAGCCGCTAAATTAAATGAGTCGTTTTTCAGATTCGAACTAACTATGTTATCTTTTGATTAAGGAATTGTGAAGGAAGATTTAGGATAAAGCAGCAAGAAGCAATGACTATCAATTAGTAGGCTAAATAGCGCAAAGAAAAAAGCTGAAAGCTGAAAAAACTACCAACCCCCCTTAAGGATTCAAGCAGTTCAACAATTCAGCGATTTAACAATTCAGCGATTAAGCAACAAAAAAAGCCAGCAATAAAATTGCCAGCTTTTTTTGTTCAAACCGAAGGTTTGACTAAATATGAATAGCTCTGTTATCCGTTGCTGCTAATGCAGCCTCTTTTAATGCTTCTGTATACGTTGGATGCGCGTGGCAAGTACGTGCAATATCTTCTGCCGATGCACGGAACTCCATCGCAATTACAGCTTCTGCAATCATATCAGCAGCACGTGGACCAATCATGTGTACACCTAAAACTTCATCGGTAGTAGCATCGGCCAATACTTTAATGAAACCATCGGTATCCATACTTGCTTTAGCACGCCCACTTGCTTTAAATGGGAAAGAACCTGCTTTATATTTTACGCCTTCTGCTTTTAATTGCTCTTCGGTTTTACCTACTGATGCAACTTCTGGCCAGGTATAAACTACTCCCGGAATTAAGTTGTAATTGATGTGTGGTTTTTGACCGGCAATGGTTTCTGCAACAAAAGTACCTTCGTCTTCTGCTTTGTGCGCCAACATGGCTCCTGTAATTACATCGCCAATGGCATACACTCCCGGAACCGAAGTTTCTAAATGTGCATTCACCGGAATTTTCTTTCCTCTTTCTTCTACCGTAATGCCAATTTTATCTAACCCTAAACCTTCAGTATAGGCGGTACGACCCACTGCAACGATGCAATAATCGGCTTCTAGTGAAATAGACTCTCCTTTTGGAGTTTCAGCTGTAACAGTTACCGTTTTTCCTTTTGCTGTTGCACCAGTTACTTTGTGACCCATGAAAAACTCCATGCCTAAAGATTTCTTTAAAACACGTTGTAGTTCTTTACCTAAACCAGCATCCATGGTACCAATAATTGAAGGCATAAACTCAACTACTGATACTTTTGTACCCAAGCGCGCATAAACTGAACCTAATTCTAATCCAATTACACCACCACCAATTACAACCATTGATTTTGGTACTTCTTTGATATTTAATGCTTCGGTTGAGGTAATGATACGTTTTTTATCGATAGGTAAAAATGGCAATGCCGTTGGTTTAGAACCCGTAGCAATAATTACATTTTTAGCCGATAATGTTTCGGTAGTACCGTCAGATTTGGTTACCAAAATGGTGTTTTTATCTACGAATGATCCTACTCCCTCGAATGAATCAATTTTATTTTTTTTAAATAAATACGTAATACCTGCTGTGTTTTGCGCTACTACATCGTCTTTACGAGCAATCATTTGCTTCATATCAACTTTTAAATCTTTTAAGTTGATACCGTGTGTGGTAAACGCGTGCGCAGCATTGTGATAATGTTCCGACGAATCTAACAAGGCCTTTGATGGAATACAACCTACATTTAAGCAGGTACCGCCAAACGTTTTATACTTTTCTACTATCGCAGTTTTTAAACCTAACTGCGCACAACGGATTGCGCCTACATAACCGCCCGGACCCGAGCCAATAACAACAACATCGTATTGCATAATTTTCTAAGAATTTTTATAAAAGCAAATGTACACTTTACCGCTTAAACACCAAAAGTTAAGTAATTTAATGTTCGAAAATTTTGCTTTAACAAGTTATTGATACACCATAATCTTCTAACTTGCTATGGTCAAATGATACTTATTCGGATGTAGGTTTCACAACAACACGATAAATTATAAAATCATCTGCTGCAGTTGTAACACCATGGATGTAATGATACATAGATTTCCATAATTCAAATCAATCGACTACCTTGAAAATAATTCCCTCTAAACGAAACTATGCTCTCTGAAAAAAATGAAACCCTGCGTTTTCACACCCTTCTACTGGAGAATCTGAATCAGGTTACTGAACGTCAGCGTATCCAACTTTTGGGAACAATCAATTTTGGGATTAACAATCTGTTTTGGGAAATTGGAAAAACACTAAATAATGCGCTAAAAGAAAATGTTTCTCATAAAAAGGAAAATCCAATACACGATATTTCTAAGAGCTTACAGTCGGCATTTGGAGATTATTTCAGCACTACAAATCTTTCTGTTATGCAAAAATTTGCTGATGGGCGTTCTCATTCAACCATACAGCAAATAGCGGCCGGTATCAATTGGGAATATATCCCTTCTTTACTACAACTAAAAGATGATGCAGCCTTGCTATTTTACACGAAACGCATTCATGCAGAATCTTTAACGCCAGATGACCTAAGCAGAAAGATTTTAACAGAAGATTATAGAGCTGAAAACAAAACAACGCGTCCAGATGAATTCACTTTCAGGCTTTCAGAACTTACAACATTTTACCGAAATACCGCTGAACTATATTTTGGTGAAACGCAATATACCGCATTTCGTAAATTAGTTGAACCGAAAAAAGATAACCAAGCAATTTTCGAAAAGATACAGATAGAAAATCCTATCAATCGAGAGATAATTGCGAAAATAGAAAACAAAATACTTGAATTTCAGTCAAGCTATCATCCTATACTTAATCTGCTGTTCAATAGTCTGTTTTGGAGCATCGGGGATGCGATGAGGCAGCTTTCTATCACGTTTGACATTCCAATCACCGATACCTTGGTTGAGTATTGTAGTCAAAGTCTTTACAAAAAGTTTCCTTCCATTTTCACCCCAGAAGAACTCGCTGCTTGCATAGAGTTTGCAAAAAGATATAGTACACATGATGAGGCCCTAAACATTCTATCAACCGTTTCATGGGACTACTTAAAACGCTTGATTAAATTAGATATTCGTACTGAAAGGCAGCTTTATATGGCAAATGAGGTACTGGAAAAAGGAATGACTATATCCGAGCTGGAAAGCAAGATTTCAGAAGGTTTTTTTGAGTTTGATACGCACACCCAATTCTTGCCAAGAAAAAAAGAACTTCATCAATCAACTACCAAAAACATTAGAAAAGGAAACAACAACTTAATTATTACCGAGGAAACAATCGATTTAAAAATCAATCAAAAAAATGTATTCGTACAAAATATCTTTAAAAATGAAGCTCTGTTGAATTTCCTTCTTCAAGCAATAAAAAAATGATTCTATAAAATTCATTTTTTTTTATTAAAACACGTTACTTTTAAAACGAGAAAGACAAAAAATTAAAGCAACCAAAAAGATCACACAATTATATCAACAATACCCTATGGATTTGAAATCACCTGAACTTCTACTACTCATTTGGAACGTATTTAACGCAATATTATTCGTATTTGCCCTATTTTTTATTTTTAAGCTTTACAAGTATATTACTAGGAAAGTTTAAAATAAATGGCTTGGCAAATTTTTCAAGCCATTTTTGTTTTAAACCATTTTAGCGCAATTTATAAGTATGCTATTAATGAACGACTATTATCAATCTTAAGAACTTCAGAATCAAGACAAAGTGCCTATCATCCCCGCTGGTGCAAGTTTTTAACTCGTACCTATATCAAATCCATCCCCAATAACCTTTTTTCTCCAAAAAATTTGTACGCTACTATATTTTCAATGAAAATCTTCTAACTCAAAACCTACCTCAACTGGATTAAGATAATATGTATCCCTTCTTAAAGTACATATAACCTTACTAGGCTTTATAAAATTTGGAACGAGTTAAAAACTCGCGCCAGCGAAAATCAGCTATTTTTTACGGACGCCAGCTGGCGAGTAATGATTTTGGCTATCGAAGCTAGAATAACAAATGAAAACCGCTACCCTGCTTTGGTTTTACAGTTTCTTCAAACTTTTTGATTTCATTTTTCAGAAGCACTGCATATTCATTGTTCATGAAATTTCTAAATATGTTGATATCCTCCTTTGCTCTAGTTTCCTTTAAGGCCTCTATATAATCAACTTTAGACTGTTGATGTACAATTGCAAGAGGCAATTTGTAATAAGCTTGTATGTAATTCATTAACAACCTCGATGTCCGACCATTTCCATCGTAAAAGGGATGTATACTGACTAAATTGTAATGAGCATCAAAAGAAAGTTTAACTTGTTCGAGTAAAGATAAATCGGGTTTCATTGCTTGAGCAATTGCATCAACAAGGTTCTTGGTAAGTGAAATAACTTTATCGTAGTTTGGAAAGTAGGTATCCCCTGCGGTAACATTCCCTTTTCTAAATTCACCTTTAGTTGCATCAACCGTTCCCAGTGGCGTATTATACACCAAACCTGTATTGCGGATAAGTAAAGAATTTAATTCTTGAATCAATGATACTGAAACAGGTCTTTTCGCCTGCGCTTCTCTTAAAGCAAACTGTAATGCCGAAAAATGGTCGGTAACCATTAAGCTATGCATTAACGGTTTCCCTTTTGGTGTTAAACCCTCATCTATTAAAACTTGCGTTTCTACTTCAGTTAAAGTAGAGCCCTCCAAAACTGTTGAATGATGAACAACAGAAATATTGCTAAATTTTTCATGGTCGATAACATCGGCTATTCCCAAATTTTTGTACTTTTCAATTAATTTTAAGTCCATTTTCTTATAAATTTAGCGCTTGAAGTATCTATTTAACAGAACAAATATATCTATAAAACTTTATATGCCTTAAACCTCTTAACTAAGGTATCACCTCAAACAGAAAAAATTGTTGCACCTGGGTTTTCGAAAAATTATTATCTACACAAAAAATTAAGGTGCGGTGGCCATTGGCTAGTGTAGGGCCAAAAGTTATTCCTTCAAAATTATCGATGTGCATGCCTAAGATATCAAAATCAAAAAGCAACTTTTTAGGCAATGGTTTTGGTACTTTTTGGATAAAAGAAGGGTTATCGATTTGATTTTCTGCTCCCTTTAAATCAACCAAATAAAGCTTAATAAACGAATGGTCATCATTCCCTTTTGCCCAGGCACGTTCCATAACCAATAAAGTATGTGCATTGACTGCTAAAATTTCAGAAATTCCATTCACATTCCAACTATTTACCTCGGAGGGTTTCACCGGAAGGGCATCCAATTGATAGGCGTATTGAGCGGTATTTTTTCCCGTAGCGACATCGAATTTTGCAATTCGTGTGAGTGCTTTATCGTATTCAAAATCCGATTGCGGACCGTCTTCGTAAAGGGGTTCTTCTAAACTTGCATACAATGTTTTATACTTATCAGCGAACGTTAATCCCTCAAAAAATGCATTCTTACGCACGCCTTTTTCACTTTTAAAAAAATGAAATCCCTTTGGTAAAGGAATGGTATCCATGTACACTCCTTTTGCATCCACATAAGTCAAAGTTGGCTGAATAAGGATGGTATCAGTCCCTTTAAATAATCTTTCTCCTTCGCTACTCCATATCATCTGTTTTTTTAGCGGATTATACCGAATAGATTCTGCATCTGGCTTAACCGTTTTATCAGTTCCTAATTTCGGATACAGCTTTCCGTTAGGCTGCTTTAAAAAAGTAACATCAGTAAAAATGATGGTATCAATTTTATTGCTTTTCAATCCAATTTTAGTCGTATAAAATCTTGCTGAAATTACCTGAGAAGGGTCATCGCTAATGAGATAAAATTGATTCCTTTCAGCATCGTAATCAATTCCGGATAAGCCACCAACTTTAGTATCCTTAAAAACAGTATTTAAGGGTAAAATGTAGGCGTCCAGAAACCTGAGAGACGAAATTGAACGATCATTTTCTCTTGAAAGATGTTTGGGACTCAGACAAGAGGAAAGAAAAAATGTTGCAACAGCTAAAAAAACTACTTTATTCAAAACACGCATTTTATCCCTAAAGATAGATAAATTAGGGTGGACAAAAAAAGTTAGTATAACATAGAATCGTTTTTACTAAATGGTTTCTTTAACCGATACTCCCCAACGATGCTCCCATCTGCGGATGCTTCTTAAATTTCACAGTACAAAACACTTCTTTGCAGGCTCCATCCCGCAAAATATCTTCCCTATCTAGCAAAGGTTTTACGTCTTGTTATTGGCGATCAAAAGTCTTTATTGCTATCTTTAAGGCATATTTTATCAACCAACCAATGAACAAAACGAACTTCATCCCTATTTTATTTTGTCTGCTTTTCTGCGCTAATGTTTATGCACAACAAAGTGATTCTGCCTACGTAAGAGAACATTATACCAAAATTGAACGAAGAATTACCATGCGCGATGGTGCAAAGCTTTTTACTTCTATCTATTTACCCAAAGACCAAAGTAAAAAATATCCTTTTCTAATTAACCGAACACCGTATAAAGTGGCACCTTATGGAGCAAACAACTACAAAACCAGCCTGGGGAATTTCCCTGCAGAGATGCGTGAAGGCTTTATTTTTGTGTATCAAGATGTACGTGGAAAATGGATGAGTGAGGGAGATTTCGAAGATATTCGTCCTCAAAACATAAAAAAAGGTAAAAAAGACATCGATGAAAGTACCGACACCTACGATACCATCGATTGGTTGGTTAAGAACATTAAAAACAACAATGGAAAAGCCGGAATTTATGGCATTTCGTATCCGGGTTTCTATTCAACTACCTCGTTGCCCAATGCGCACCCCGCACTAAAAGCGGTTTCGCCACAAGCTCCAGTAACCGATTGGTACATAGGTGATGATTTTCACCATCGTGGCGTGTTGTTCTTAAACGATGCTTTTAAATTTATGAGTTCATTTGGTGTTCCACGTCCACACCCGATTATGCCTGAACAAGGTCCAAAAGGTTTTAATTTCCCTATCCAAGATAATTACCGTTTTTATTTAGAAAGTGGTTCCGTAAAAAACCTGAAAGACAAATATTTTGCCGACAGCATTCAATTTTGGAACAATTTGTTTAAACACCCTAATTTAGATACCTTTTGGAAAGCCCGTCTAATTACGCCTCATTTAACCAATGTAAAACCTGCCGTAATGGTAGTTGGTGGTTTTTTCGATGCGGAAGATGCGTACGGAACGTTTGCAACCTACCAAGCAATTGAAAAACAAAACCCTCAAGCAAACAACATATTAGTAGCGGGTCCTTGGTTTCACGGAGGATGGGTACGTGGTACTGGCGATTTTTTTGGCGACATTAAATTCGGACAAGCCACCAGCACCTATTACCAAGAAAAGCTAGAGCTTCCATTTTTCAAATATCATCTAAAAAGCGAAGGCGATTTTAAACCTGCCGAAGCCAACATTTTTGTAACCGGAAGCAATCAATGGAAAGGGTTTTCTACCTGGCCACCAAAAGAGGTAGAAACTAAAAATTTGTATTTACACCCGAACGGAAAATTGGCCTTTGAAAAAGTTGGTAGAACCGATAGCTGGGATGAATATGTGAGTGACCCGAACCATCCCGTTCCTTATCAAGATGGAGTTCAAACAGCACGTACACGCGAATACATGATAGACGACCAACGCTTTGCCGCACGCCGACCGGATGTTAAAACCTATCAAACGGATGCTTTAACCGAAGATATTACCTTGACCGGTCCCGTTTTAGCCAACTTGGTTGTAGCCACCACGGGAACGGATGCCGATTACGTAGTAAAATTAATCGATGTGTATCCCGAAAATGAGCCAAACCCAACACCAAATCCAAAAAATCTGGTTATGGGCGGTTATCAAATGCTGGTACGTGGCGAAATTATGCGTGGTAAATACCGTAACAGTTTCGAAAAACCGGAGGCTTTTATACCCAATCAAATTACAACGGTCAATTATCCATTGCCAGACATTGCACACACTTTCAAAAAAAGGCATAAAATCATGATTCAAATTCAAAATTCATGGTTTCCTTTAGCCGAAAGAAATCCACAAAAATTCATGAATATTTACGAGGCTGAGCCAGCAGATTTTCAGAAAGCAACCCAAAAAATTTACCACGATGCCAATAACGCATCCTATATTAGCATTTCAATCCTAAAATAATCTAAATGAAAAGAATCATCATAACCAGTTTTCTTTCGCTGGCATTTTTTTATTCTCAAGGGCAAATGCTCGCTAAAAATCAAGAAAATTCAAGGGCCGATAGCTTACGCGGAACACTAACACCACTTCGCACCTGTTACGATATCAATTATTATCACCTTGATGTGAAAATCGATATCGACCAGAAATCAGTAGCAGGTAGCAACGAATTTCTTTTTACGGCTACACAAGATTTTAATAAATTACAATTTGATTTATTTTCAAATTTGACCGTTGAAAAGGTTGTTTACAAAGGAAAAAATCTTCCCTTTAGCCGCGAATACAATGCAGTTTTTGTAACGTTTCCACAAAACATCAAAAAAGGAAGCAAAGATAAATTCACCGTTTTTTATGCTGGGAAGCCTCAAGTTGCTAAAAATGCCCCTTGGGATGGTGGTTTTATTTTCAAAAAAGATGCTGACGGAAACCCCTTTGTTTCAGTTGCCTGTCAAGGGCTAGGCGCTAGCTGTTGGTGGCCCAACAAAGACCATCAAAGCGATGAAGTGGATAGTATGCTCATTAGCATCAGTGTCCCAAAAACATTGGATGAGGTCTCGAATGGTCGTTTGCGCAGCGTAGTAGACAAAAAAGATGGATATAAACAATTTAATTGGTTGGTGGCCAACCCCATTAACAATTACGATGTAACCTTTTACATTGGAAAATATGCGCACTGGAGCGATACCTATGCAGGAGAAAACGGGAAGTTAAGTTTAGATTTTTGGGCGTTAAAAGTTGATAGCGCCAAAGCACGTCCGCATTGGGATGCCGATGTAAAACCCATGCTAAAATCGTTTGAATATTGGTTTGGCCCATATCCTTGGTACAAGGATGGCTATAAATTGGTGCAAGCGCCACATTTAGGCATGGAGCATCAAAGCGCAGTAGCGTATGGAAACCAATTTAAAAAAGGATATCTGGGCCGCGATTTAAGCGGAACCGGTCATGGACTAAAATGGGATTTTATCACGATTCACGAAAGTGGACACGAATGGTTTGGCAACAACATCACGTCTAAAGATATTGCCGATATGTGGGTACACGAAGGTTTTACGAACTACTCAGAAGTATTGTTTATCGAATCGACCGAAGGCTTAAAAGCAGCAAATGAATATGCCATTGGCTTACGAAAAGGTATTTCGAATGATATTCCAGTTATTGGCCCATACGGTGTAAACAAAGAAGGTTCAGGCGATATGTATCCAAAAGGAGCCAACTTAATTCATACCATTCGCCAGTTAATTAACAATGATGAAAAATTCAGACAAATTTTGCGTGGATTAAACAAAACATTCTATCACCAAACCGTTACCACGGCACAAATAGAAAACTACATCGCCAAACAAAGCGGTTTAAAACTCGATAAAGTTTTTGATCAATATTTGCGGTACACCCAAATTCCTACATTCAACTATAGCATTCGTGATGGCGTACTTTCGTATCGTTGGGTTACCGATGTAAAAGGCTTTGATATGCCGGTTCGTGTTACCCTAAAAGATGGAGAATATGCCTGGATAAAACCAAGCAACGACTGGCAAAAAATGAAGGTTGATAAAAACCTTACACAACAAAATTTTAAAGTAGACCCGTTGTTTTACGTAAAGCAAGTAGCCGAAAAAGAATAAATTCAAAATCAATGTGCAACATTTGAAGAAAAAAAACGTCACTATACAAAAAACTACTATTTATTGTTGATTCAAAATTAATTCATATGAAAAAGTTCCTATCTGTTGCATTAACCGCTATTACCATCGTCAGCAGCAGCATTAGCCATGCCACAAATCCTATTCGGCCAAACGCGTTCGTAAAAACGATTAATAGTGATGAACGCGATGTAAAAAACTTTAAAGGAGTTGCAGCAGGAGGCCCGATTAAAGTAGTTATAACTTTAGGAGATACGGAGAGTTGTAGATTTGAGGGCGATGCAGAAGCCATTTCGACATTGATAACCCAAGTTAAAAGCAATATCCTCATTATACGGCCAGAAAATAGCTGGACAAGCTGGGCTAAAAAATACGAAGGAAAGAAAATTACCGCCTACATTACGGCAAAAACGATCACAAGCCTAACCATGAGCGGCAACGGAAGCATGACGGTTGATGGTTCGGTAGATGTAGATGATTTATCCGTTACCTTAAGCGGCTCAGGTAATTTATGGGTTAATACACATGTAAATGATTTTAACGGTGTGCTCAGCGGTTCTGGTAAATTAAGCATCAATGGCAAAGCCGATAATGCAACAATCGTTTTAAGTGGTTCCGCAAAATTTGGCGGCAGCAACTTTGAAGTTGAAAAACTATCGGCCACACTCAGTGGTTCAGGCACCGTAAACATTAAGGCCAGCCAACATATAAAGGCCTTTATTACCGGTTCTGCAAATATTAACTACTCAGGCAATGCTGAAGTAGACAAAACTGTTTTAGGTTCTGGTTCTGTAAGAAAAGTGTAAAAACTAAGCATCAAAAAAAAGGGCATTGAATTACGTTCAATGCCCTTTTTTGCTTTAAGTATTTTCCGTTTTTCAGGAAATGATTAAGCTTAATCTGCCAACACAATAAATTCAGCCCCCGATGCAAAATCTTGTCCGTTTTGCGAGCTTAATGCTGTAAAACGGATATACCTTCCTTTTATCGGGCTTTTCAATTTAATCTCTTGCGGATTTGAGTTCTTGGCAAACGTTCCTGATGCAACTGGCTCAGCCCAATTTTTCCCATCAAGACTTACCTGAATTTTGTAATCTTTAATGTTGCCATTGCTTCCTTCTTGACGTGGAATATATTTAAAACCTGAAATACTTTTTACATCATTCGCATCAAAATCAACCCAATGCGGATATTGAGCAACCGTCACCGAGTAGGTTGTATGCCAATTTGTCGATAAATCGCCATCAATTAAATGTTTCGCATCCCCCTCTCCTGTTTCTTCACTCGATGCAAAAACAACGCGCATAGGCACGGTATTAATTTTCGCGAACACAGCTACAGCTTTCAAAGCTGTATTATTCTTATACCAAGCATGTACCGTACCGCCTTGCTTTAAAGCAAACGCTTTTGTGTACAAAACGGGTTTGCTGTTATTTACGGTATAATAAATATCAGAACCTTGTTGTTCAGATGCTATTTTCACCACACCCATTTGATTTTGAGAAATTACAATTGGTAAATCACCTGCTGTACTTACATGTACCTTGCTTTCAACATCATTTTTAACAACCGGACGAATAATAAAACCGAATGTATGCTCAGATGCTTTTACTCTGTCTTGTTCCAACGGAGGGCCTTGTCCACAACTATTGCCACCCAAGCCCGTAACCGCAGCATTTAAATACAAATGTGTTCCGGTACTTTTAGGCAATTGATATGGATGTGAAGCTAAGGTCATTTCTAATTCGCTCCATGGCAATGCCGATGCAGAAAAAGTATTTTTGGCAATAAAGACAATCCCATCTCCCGAGGCATCGGTTAACGAACACCACCGCAATTCTTCTCTATTTCCAGTTGTTTGTGGTTTTGGCCAAGGCACAAACATATCGGCTACCTTGCTTGAATACATTTCAATAAATTGACCGGTTTTACGATCGGCAAAATTATTTATCGGCCCACGGCCATAATAACGGTACTGATCAAAAGCCGAAGGCAACTCCATTTTATAGCCCAATTGCGGAAGAACCAACGTTGGGTTATTGGATGTAATACTCGTTTGAAGTTCAATAGAACCATCTTTGTAAATCGACCAAATTTGGTTGCTTGTAAATTTAAAATCACCGTAATCAAATGCACGTTCTTTTTCTACAATGGTATATTTTCCCGATGCACCGCCATTAATCGTAGCTCCATTGGGTGCTTGCGATTCTACAATAAAATTCAACACAATGGTTCCATCCAGCTTCGTATAATTGGAGATCGAAGTCACCTTATGCTTGAGATTGTGAAGACCATTTTCAAACCATTGTTTATACGCCCAGTTATCGTTATCAACAGGAGCGCGCAAAGCATCTAGTTTCGGTCCTTCTCCATCTCTAATAAGTG
The DNA here is from genome assembly GCF_052344095.1 of Pedobacter paludisoli. GTDB lineage: Bacteria > Bacteroidota > Bacteroidia > Sphingobacteriales > Sphingobacteriaceae > Pedobacter. Next base: position 2,564,032 of record NZ_CP179926.1, read on the forward strand.
TTTTTCCACCGTATGTTAAGCCAAATAAGCTACCCGTTTTTGCGTCAAATTTAGCCTCATATCCAGTTCCTTTAATAATTTTCAAATCGCCAACAGTACTAATACGGCCTTTATCGCCTGTGGCAACCTTTGCAATGGAAGGCTTGTTACTCGGGGCTTTTAGATAAAGTTGCTCTTCCATTTGAACGAAGCCCTTTTCTGCCCAAAACATATCCTTAATTAAGATAAATTGAACTTTCACAAAGTACTCTGCTACAGGATTCAATTTGCTTGCATCAATCGGAAGTACGAAAGTGGCTTTTCTACGTGCTTGCAAAGTATTCATATCAATTAATCCTTTACTGCTTGCTACCGCTTTACCATTTTCATACAGCGACCATTGTATCACGTAATTCTCAAGCGTGCTGAAGTAATTTTTATTAAAGACCTCAATCTCCTTTTTCGCCGAATCTACCAGCTTGACACCAATGTTTTGGTACACCTTTTTCACTTCGTAATACTGAGGCTTCGGGGTTAAATCGGCAAAAATAAGGCCGTTCATCACGAAGGTTCCATCATTTGGTTTGTCGCCAAAGTCGCCTCCATAAGCCATGTATTTTTCGCCTGTAGTTTTATCATACGTGTACATTGCTTGATCAATCCAATCCCAAATAGCACCGCCCATAAAAAAGTTTGTACTTTCAATAGCCTCCCAATAATCAATTAAATTACCAGCCGCATTTCCCATAGAGTGGGCGTACTCAGAAATATGAAAAGGATATTTCATCTTATATTTTCCTTTTACCGCATTTCGTACCCACTCGATTGAGGGATATTGGTTAGAACCGATATCTACAATCGAATTATTTCTTTCGTATTGTACCGGACGCGACACGTCAATTTTCTTAATTTCATCATAAGCTGCGACGAAGTTTTTACCCGGTCCAGCTTCATTTCCTAATGACCAAATAACAATCGACGGATTATTGATGTTTGCATACACCATTTCCAAATTTCTGGCCACGTGCGCATTATTCCACTCCGGTGGATGAGACAACGAGGCATCTCCATAATAGTACTCGTGGCTTTCAATATTCGCTTCATCCTCCAAATAAATACCGTATTTATTACACAGATAATACCAGTACGGGTCATCGTTGTAATGTGAATTACGCACATGGTTGATGTTGGCACGTTTCATTAATTTCACTTCAGCTTCCATTTGCTCGCGCGATAAAACCTTTCCAGTTGAAGGATTCGTTTCATGACGATTTACACCTTTAAGCTTGATTGTTTTTCCATTTAAATAATAATACCTGCCCGCCAAGCCAAACTCATCATCGCCAGCATTTGTATTTTTTATTTCAACTTTTCTAAAACCAACGATCACCGACACATGTTCCAACACATTATTTTTACCATCCTTTAACGTAGCAACCAAAGTATATTGATATGGTTGCTCTGCAGACCATTTATTTGGATTGCTAACACTTAAAGTAGTTTTTGAAAGCGCAGCAGCAGTTGCCTGAACCTGTATTGCATCACTTACTTGTGTTGCCGATTGCACCGACGTATTTTCGTCACTATACAATTTATTCTCGAAAAGCGCATACTCAACTTTATATTTCGATACTGATTTATTCGAAGTATTTAAAATTTCGGCAGCAATGTTCAAGGTTCCGTCTTTGTATTGCGCATCTAAATCAGGTGTAACCATTAGATTGCGAATCTGAACTCTTGGCTTTGCCGTTAAATAAACCGAACGGAAAATCCCCGGAAGACGAAACATATCTTGCGCTTCTAAGAAAGAGCCATCAGAATTTCGATAAACTTCTACCGCAACCTCATTTTTACCTTTTTTATTTAAAAATCGGGTAATGTTAAACGCCGCAAGATTGCGCGAGTTTTTAGAAAAGCCAACATATTGACCATTTATCCAGAGGTAAAAAAATGAATCAACGCCATCAAAATTTAAATAAACATCTTTACCATCCCATTTGGTTGGTAAATCGAATGTTCTGCGATAAGAACCTACTTCGTTTCTGTAGATAAAAGTCGTCCAATCGCTTGGAGGCGTACGCATCACTCCTCCCTTCCAGTCATCAACCTTAACGCTATGACTGAAAATAACTTTCTGATTAACATAAATCGGGACGCCGTATTTTAAGCTTCCATTTTTTTGGATCCCCAAGATATTCCAACTCATCGGCACCGGAACATTATCCCAGCCTGAAACATCAAAGCTTGGCTTAAAAAAATCTTTAGGGCGCTCTTCAGGTGTCTTAACCCAGTTAAACTTCCAAGTACCGTTCAACGATTGATAAAACGTACTATTCTCCGGTAGAACCTTTCGGGCATTTTCTACACTACCAAAAGAAAAAAAGTAAGCTTTGGGTACCTCCTTATTGAGCGATAAATCGCCGGGAGAATCCCATTCTTTTCCTGTTGGACCATTTTCGGTTCCATACCTAAAACCTGCGATAGATACGCTACTCAGATTTTGTTGCGCGTTTACTTTTACGCAAATTGTTACTAATAGAAATAAGGATATTAAATTTTTCATTCAAAAAAATATAAGCTGGCAAATTATGAAAATTTACCTGTTTGCATGGATAAAAGTTTCATTTTTTATCCGCCTAAGCCATTTTCATCAGAATTACCGCTGCTATTATCAAGTTATGGATGATCCAAAAAATTTTGTCACAAAAAAAGCGGGATGGCTTTTAAATCAACCATCCCGCTTTTGTTTATGCGTATTAAAACTGAACGCCTAATACCGTTAAATTTTCGATATAATTAATTTTCTGAGTGGCTTTATCGTATTCATCCCAACCGGTTGTGTGTACATTGGTTAAATTGGTTGCGCCAAATTTGGTTGAATTTTGCAGATAAATATTTTTCCAGATATAGAATTTTAAGCCCACTTTTGCCGAAACTCCATAACCCGAAACACTAAAATGATTGTTACGTCCGAGGCCGAACAAGCGTACATCCGAACGTGGCACCATAATACCACCACCAATACCGGTTTCTAAAGTTAAAGACGTATTACCAGAAGGAGCTACCCAAATATCATCATACCGCTCCAGTTCTATATTGGCATAATTAAAACCATCGGTATGCTCGTATGTCAACATACTTTCTTGTAAATTAATTTTCTCGCCATTGTAATTTCCGGCCATCGCGCCTGTTGATACGTTTGGCACCGAAATGTTCTGGCCAATTGTTCCGCTAATGCCTACTGTTTGTGGAATGTCAACCACATATTTCATGTGATCCCAACCAATGGAAATACTGTAATTATCTTTTATAAAATAACCCGCACGAATATTGTATTGTGGAACCGTAATTAAACTTGGATTTAAATAAGACCAATCTAACTTAGACTGTCTATCTTTTGCCGTTACATCGTACAACGTAAAATCATAATTGGGTCCCGCAAAACGAATATCGCTCTTCCCATACCATGAATTATTGTAACCCCAATGAAAATAAAAATCACCCTTGCGCGAAAAATTACGCTTATGCATTGGATTAAATATACTTTTTGAATTCGGCACCGATTGGTTACCAGAAGTTTGAACTTCTTGAGCGAGTATACGTTTTCCAAACAATAGGGTGACAACTAATATTGAGATTTTTTTCATGCCGCAAAAATAGAACAAAATAAAAAGCGACCAACAAATTACTGATGGTCGCATGTAAACCTTTACAAAAAATAGACTTTTTTGTGTTAAAAACGGGTATACACGCCTAACTGAATGACGTTGTTCAGCGAATTTATCGCAGCCCCCTTAATGTACTGATTTAAATAACCTGCTTCTAAATCAAAAGCCTTCGAAAAACGGTACCCTACAGCCAAATAAGCTCTATTCTGATCAAAAAAGCTATTGTTTACGTTGCTATTGTTTTGAACATTTAAGAAAATTTCATTTTGTAAAGCCACAAATGGCCCTTTGGTAAATTTAGGTTCAGCCTTTTGCAAGGGTTGTATCATTCTGAAAAAATAACGGAAACGTTGTGCAAAAACATCCTCATTGGCGCGTTCAAAAAAACGTTGTTCCAAGCGTAAGCGATGAGAAACAAATACGGATTTTAATTTGTGGTTATAAATGTACTGCTCCCAAATACGATGTTCGTTAGCCGTAATTTTCGCACCTGTTGCCGGTATCTCCGCAGTATTTGTAACCCATAAATAACCCACAGTAGCATTGCTGCTTGGATTGATATAATACGTAACACCCGGACGAATCAATGTATTTCGAACATAGCCCCAATCGTCAGCAGAACGCACTTGAAAATCAAAATGCATCCCCCATTTATCGTTAAATTTGGTACTATTTAAAAATAAAAACCATCCCGAATTCTGATGAACAGTTTGCGCTGAAAGTGATAAACCAATACATAAAAGGGAGATGAATAAAAGTATTTTCTTCATATTTTTTTTACTAGATGAACCTATTTTTTTTGTTTCAAAATTAACATTTTTTCAAAAACACTTAAACAACTAATAACCAATTAGTTAAATAATTAAAAATTTACGTTCTATGAGCCCATAGCAAAAAATTGATTTACGGTTAAGCAATTAAAAATATATCTTCGTTAAAGATTTAGGTAAGAGCGGTTAAAAAACCACCCTGAATTGAACATTTCAAACATAAAATCGATAAGAAAATGATTATTGAACCTAGAATGAGGGGCTTCATATGTTTAACTGCACATCCAGAAGGTTGCGCACAAAACGTAAAGAATCAAATTGAATATGTAAAATCAAAAGGTGCCATTAATGGTCCTAAAAAGGTTTTAGTAATTGGTGCATCAACCGGTTTCGGTTTAGCATCAAGAATTTCAGCTGCATATGGTTCGGGTGCAGCAACCATTGGCGTATTTTTTGAAAAAGCACCATCTGAGGGAAAAACGGCCTCACCAGGTTGGTACAATTCTGCTGCGTTTGAAAAAGAAGCGCACGCAGCTGGTTTATATGCAAAAAGCATTAATGGAGATGCATTTTCTAAAGAAATTAAAGCCAAAACCATCGAATTAATCAAAGCCGATTTAGGCCAAGTGGATTTAGTGGTGTACAGTTTAGCTTCACCGCTTAGAAAACACCCAGATACCGAAGTTTTACACCGTTCTACACTAAAACCTATCGGTCAATCGTATACCAACAAAACAGTTGATTTTCATACAGGAAACGTTACTTCTGTTTCTATTGAGCCTGCAAACGAAGAAGAAATTGCCAATACCGTTGCCGTAATGGGTGGAGAAGATTGGGCGATGTGGATTGATGCGCTAAAAGCTGAAAATTTATTAGCAGATGGAGCTATCACTGTAGCTTATTCGTACATCGGCCCTGCCCTAACCACGCCGGTTTACCGCGATGGAACCATTGGTGCTGCGAAAGACCACTTAGAAGCTACTGCTTTTACCATAGCAGATACCTTGAAAGATATCAACGGAAAAGCCTACGTTTCAGTTAACAAAGCCTTGGTAACACAAGCAAGCTCAGCAATTCCAGTAATTCCATTGTACATTTCGTTGTTGTACAAAGTGATGAAAGCAGAAGGTATCCACGAAGGTACCATCGAACAAATTCAACGTTTATATGCCGATCGTCTGTACACGGGCAAACCGATTGAATTGGATGAAAAAGGTAGAATTAGAATCGACGATTGGGAAATGCGCGCAGATGTACAAGAAAAAGTGGCAAAACTTTGGGAAGAAGCAACCACTGAAACCTTACCTAGCATCGGTGATTTAGCCGGATACAGATCCGATTTCTTAAGTCTTTTTGGTTTCGAAATTGATAAAGTAGATTATCAAAAAGAAACAAACGAAATGGTTCAAATAGAAGGATTAGTTAACTAATCAGCCATTTTTTTATATAATGAAAAGAGACTAACTTCGGTTGGTCTCTTTTTTTTAACCACAATAACCAATGAACTTTAATTTACAACCAAGCCTTGAAAACAATTTAATAAAAATTGTCCCACTCCAAGAACACGATTTTGAAGCGCTGTTTGAAGTTGCAAACGATCCGCTATTATGGGAGCAACATCCCAATAAAAACAGGTATCAGCGACCGGTTTTTGAGAACTTCTTTAAAGGTGCGATAGAATCTAAAGGTGCCTTCATTGTATACGACAAAAAAAGCGATGCCGTTGTAGGCAGTTCGAGGTTTTATGAGGTAAGCGAAACCGAGTCATCAATTGCAGTGGGATACACCTTTATTGGCCGTTCTTTTTGGGGAAAAGGCCATAATGCCGCACTCAAAAAATTGATGTTCGATTATGCCTTTCAATTTGTAAACACTATCCACTTACACATCGGTGCGACAAATTTCCGCTCCCAAAAAGCAACCGAAAAACTTGGAGCAAAAAAAATAGCAGAACAAGAAATAGCCTACTTTGGAGAACCTGCCAAACTAAATTTTATTTACGAAGTTAGCAAAGCTAATTGGCTGCAAAATAAACCCTAAAGCGATGTAAACAAATCCAAAAACAGGAAAAATTTAACGATTTTCAAGAAAACAGCACGAGCAAAATATAACAACCCGCACAAAAAAGGCAAGAAAAAGGTATCGCTGCGTACTTGTTCTTATCCCTTCCAAAAGACGATTAAAGCAAATTTAATCGTCTTTTCACTTTATTTTTCGTACCTTTACTGCAATTCTATCGGCGTCTCACCACTTGAAAATCAAAAAGAAAATATGGCTAAATCTCAAGCAACCTACAGTAAAAAGGAAAACGAAAAAAAACGTTTAAAAAAGAAGAACGAGAAGCAAGAGAAAAAAGAAGAACGCCAGGCAAATAAAAAAAGTGGTTTATCTTTAGAAGATATGATGGCCTATGTAGATGAGAATGGAAACATTACTTCTACCCCACCAGATCCAAACAAAAAGAAAGTAATCAATACCGAAGATATCCAAATTGGAATTGCCAGACAGGAAAACATCATAGATGAAAACCCAGTTAAAAAGGGAACCGTTTCCTTTTTTAACGAAAGCAAAGGATACGGTTTTATCAAACAAACCGATACACAAGATAGCATTTTTGTACACGCCAATGGCTTAATTACACAAATTAAAGAAGGCGACAAGGTAAGTTTTGAAATTGAAATGGGTCAAAAAGGACCAACGGCTGTAAAAGTTAGCAAAGCCTAAACTGCCCTCTTCTTTAAATTGCTCCAGTTCATCTAACTATTGCATGTAGTAACACAACGTACAAACGAATTATAAAATTTATTCGTATTCTATTTTTCAATTGTACGTTATATAGCTCCTTCCTAAGCATCGTCCACAGATTATCGCAGTTTAACTCCCCAGAAACCTATTTAAAAGTTGTTCAAATATCTTTTTCCTACTTTTTCTTAAAAAAAATAAAAGTGCGGTGTGGAATTTGCTTTAAATTTTCATCATACTGATGCACACAAAAAAATATACATATGAAAAAGTTTTTAGCCATTGCTCTGGTTACCATCCTAGGATTATCAACCGTAAAAGCGCAACAAGTAGATCTACGAAAAAAAATTAACGTTAGCGGAAATGCAGAAACGGAAGTAACCCCCGACATCATTTACATCAGCATCTCATTAAAAGAATATTTAAAGGATAACAACAGCAAGAAAAAAGTAGAAATTGCAGATTTAGAAAGTCAGCTATTCAATGCCGTACAAAAAGCAGGAATCGCAAAGGAAAACCTAACCATCAGCAATTTAAACAGCTGGAATACGCAAGCGGAGAAAAAGAAAAATCCAGACTTTTTAGCGAGCAAACAATATCGTTTAAAAGTTAGTGACCCCAATAAGTTCAATGAAATTATTGCATCCATCGACCCCAAAGGCATTGCCAACACCTACATCGAAAGTTATAGCTACTCTAAAATTGAAAGCCTGAAAAAAGAGCTAAAAATTAAAGCATTAATTGCAGCAAAAGAGAAAGCAAATTACATGGTAGAAGCGTTAGGCGAAAAATTAGGCGGGGTTTTGGAAATACAAGATAATGAGGTTAATTCTATACAACCTATGTACCGAAATACCCTCATGAAGGCCGAAAGTGATGCTTCTGGAAACCAAGAAGAAATTAATTTTAAAAAAATTAAATTGAATTTTGTTATAAATGTGATTTTTGAGATAAAATAATTAAATTTAAGTGTTCTTTGAATACTTGTTAAGCCTACCAGAAACATTTTGGTAGGTTTTTTGTTATTAAGTCATCAATACTTAAAAATTAACAATATGAAAAAATTCATTTACACATTCGCTTTAATCTTTTCGCTAGGCTTGTGCTTCAATACAACGTACGCAGCAAATAAACCAGCTAAAAACCCTACAGAATTAACTGCAGAACAAAGCATTCAACTAGAAAAAATTAAATCTAGAGTGGAAGAAATCAAAGCGATGGATAAATCTAACTTAACCAAAGCAGAACGAAAAGCATTGCGCAATGAATTAAAAGAAATGAAAAATCAAGCGCGCGCAATTTCTGGCGGTGTTTACTTATCAGTTGGAGCCATTATCATCATCATTCTTTTGTTGATTTTAATTTTATAGAACCTACATCTACTTTTTTTAGACTCTACATCTACTTCGACATAAAAAAAGCGTTGCACATGGCAACGCTTTTTTTATGTCTTTAACTTTTGGGTAGATTAATCAATCCACTCAAAACCTGTATATTTCACCAATACCTCTGGAATCTTAATTCCTTTCTCGGTTTGATTATTTTCTAATATAGAAGCTACAATACGCGGCAGAGCCAATGCACTACCGTTTAATGAATGAGCCAATTGCGCTTTGCCTTCCTTTCCTTTAAAACGTAATTTTAAGCGATTGCTTTGATAGGTTTCAAAGTTTGATACCGATGAAACTTCTAACCAACGCTCTTGCGCGGCACTCCATACTTCCATATCATAGGTCATAGCAGAAGTAAAGCCCATATCGCCCCCACATAAACGCAATACACGATAATGTAAGCCCAACTCTTGTAATAACGACTGTACGTACTGGCTCATCTCTTCCAATGTTTCGTACGATTTATCAGGATGTGTAACCTGCACAACCTCAACTTTATCAAATTGATGTAAACGATTTAAACCACGCACGTGTGCTCCATACGAACCTGCTTCTCTACGAAAACATGGCGTATAGGCTGTATTTTTAATCGGTAAATCTTCCTCTTTTATAATCACATCGCGGTATAAATTGGTTACCGGAACCTCTGCCGTTGGTATTAAATACAAATCATCAATGGTTGAATGATACATTTGCCCTTCTTTATCCGGCAATTGTCCTGTACCAAAACCCGAAGCTGCATTTACCAAATGAGGCACTTGCATTTCTTTATACCCTGCCTCTGTTGCATGATCTAAAAAGAAATTGATTAATGCCCGTTGCAAACGAGCACCTTTCCCTTTGTAAACTGGAAAACCAGCACCGGTAATTTTAACTCCTAATTCGAAATCAATGATATCGTACTTAGCCGCAAGCTCCCAATGTGGCAATGCTTTAGTTGGCAATTCTGCTGGCTGACCATGGGTATAAACAATTTCATTATCATCAGCTGTGCTGCCTTGTTTAACCAATTCATATGGCAAATTAGGCAATTGAACCAATAGATTAAATTGTGCTGTTTCCAATTCGGTTAATTGATCGCCAAGGTTTTTAATGCTTTCTTTGTGCGTTGCTGTTTGGGCCTTAATTGCTTCGGCTTCCTCTTTTTTACCAGCACGCATTAAATCGCCAATTTGTTTGGCTGCTGCATTGGCCTCTGCGGAAATACTATCTAAGGAAGTTTGGGTAGCACGACGTTCTTCATCAATCTTGATAATTTCGTCTACTAACTCAGGTTGTTTAAAATTACGGACACTTAAACGTTCTAAAACTTTCTCTCTATTTTCGCGGATATAGTTAACTTGCAGCATTATTTATTTTTTTTCACAAAGATAGTTTTTAAAGGTGAAAGACAAAAAGGTTTAAAGTACTCAAATCAGACTTAAATCTTAAAGTCCAAGCCTTAAACCCTATACCTTAAACCCCGCACCTTGATGGAAGGAAAACTCTTTTTAGTACCTACACCCATTGGCAATTTGGAGGACATGACTTTTAGGGCAATCCGTATTTTAAAAGAATGCGATTTAATTTTGGCCGAAGATACCCGAACAAGCGCCCCTATGTTAAAGCATTTTGGTATTGATAAAAGGGTGTTTTCGCATCATCAACATAACGAGCACAAAGCATCGGCCGAGATTATTAAGTTTTTAAAAGAAGGGCAAAAAATTGCGTTGATTTCGGATGCTGGCACGCCCGCCATTTCTGATCCCGGTTTTTTTCTCGTTCGTGAAGCCTTAAAAAATGACATCGCCATTGAATGCTTACCTGGAGCAACTGCTTTTGTTCCGGCTTTAGTTAATTCGGGTTTACCTTCTGAATCTTTTGTTTTTGAAGGTTTTTTGCCTGTTAAAAAAGGACGCCAAACCAAGTTTAAAAAACTGGCCGAAGAAGAACGCACCATCATACTTTACGAAAGTCCGCATCGTTTATTAAAAACCCTCGAAGAGTTTGCACAATATTTAGGTGAAGACCGACAAGCTTCGGTAAGCCGCGAACTAACCAAACTATTTGAGGAAACTGTGCGCGGCACCTTGCTTGAAATAAAAACACATTTCGAAAACAATACTTTAAAAGGAGAAATCGTAATTTGCATTGCCGGTAAAACAGGCGAAAAAGAAAAAGAAGGGAAAAGCAAGAACAAATACAAAGACATTGAGTAAAAGGTTGAGGATTGAGGATTGAAGGTTGAAGGTTGAAGGTTGAGGGCAGAAGGCAGAGAGATTAAGGTTGAAAGCAGAAGGTTGAGGTTGAAAGCAAAAGGTTGAGGAGTTAAGGCTTAAGGTAAACCAAGTTTCTCAAATCTAAATACTTGATACTTAACACTTGATACTCGATATTAAACACAAAACAAAAAAACATGATTAGCATAGATAGATTTTTAAGTGACGAACAAGATCCCAAAGCAGTAGAAAAGGTTATTGGAAAATTAAACGACCTTTTAACATCAGGAGAAGAAATTTTATATCTGGGTGTACAAAAAAAACCAGCTGTAAATTTACTACCGGATAGCATTGCCATTTCAAATAAACGGATTTTTTATTGTTCGCCGGGCAATTTAGGATTGACCATGAATTTTAAAGATATCTCTTGGAAAAACATCAAAGAAGTATCGTTTAAAGAAGAGTTTTTCGGATCAAAATTCATTTGTGTTCCGCAGCATGGCGAAAACATTGTAACGGAATTTATCCCGAAAGTACAAGCTAGAAAACTGCATCAGGCCGCGAATCAGCAATTAGAAGAATACAAAGAAATGCTTCGTCAGCAAGTTTTAGAACAAAACCGTGCTTCGGCAGCTACCATTGCGCCTGTTGTTGAGCCAGTTGTGGTAAACAAAGAGCCTGAACCAATTGTTGTTGCGCCAATTGCAACCGCTGCAGTTGAAGAAGTAGAGGATGAAACAACCTTGAAACTACGCAAATTAAAAACCCTTTACGATAAACACCTTATTACGGGCGCTGAATACGAAAGCAAAAAAGCGGCTATTTTAGATAGTTTATAAACCCGCAAAATATACCCCGGCGGATGCTTCGGCATCCGCATTAGGTTTTACACAACCAATGACAAAAAAACAACACCTCCTGTTAGCCCTGCTCAGCGCATTTTTACTGTGGCTTGCTTGGCCGCCCATCACATTTACCACGCCACTTTTATTTATTGCATTAGTTCCTCTATTAATCGCTTTAGAAAGTATTTCAACGAGTGAAGAAATAAAAACAGGCAAAAGAATTTTCTTAACTGCCGGATTAACCTTTTTACTTTGGAACACGGCTTCTACCTACTGGGTGTACAATGCAATAAGCGCATACAACGGTCCAGCATTGGCCATTCCTGTATCGTTAATCCCTTATGGATTAGGTGCTTTACTCATGACTTTTGCTTTCTGGCTATACCACCGTTTACGCAAACGCGTGAATAAAAAAATAGCTTATTTGGGTTTAATTTCCTTTTACATTGCCTTAGAATATTTGCAGCAAACTTGGGATTTAGCTTTCCCTTGGATGACTTTAGGAAATGGATTAGCCGGAATGCACCAATTGGCACAGTGGTACGATGTTACAGGGGTTTACGGTGGCTCGTTGTGGATTTTATTGAGCAACATTTTGGCCTTCGAAGCATATAAAGCGTATAAGAACAACACGGGATATGCAAAATTACGCCCAGTTTTTGTGTGGCTGTTCATATTGCTTATTCCAATGGCAATTTCAATTAAACGATACTTTTCATCCAAAGAAATCGGCACCACAGCGAATGTTGTAGTGGTACAGCCCAATATCGATCCGTATGAAAAATTCGGAAAAATACCAGCACTTGATCAAATCAAAATTTTAGCCCATTTATCGGATTCGATTGCACAGCCCAATACAGAATATTTTATTTGGCCTGAAACGGCTATTCCAAGCTACGATGATGAAGACCGTATCCGTGAATCGACTACCTTTAGCAGCCTACAGGAATTTTTAGAAAAATACAAGAATGGAACGCTCATAACCGGAATCGAAAGCCTTAAAATTTATCCCGATAAACGAACGATATCGGCAAAATATGCTGAAAATAGAGGCTTTTATTACGATAATTTTAATGCCGCCATGCAAATTGAAAACTCGGCCAATGTGCAGTTTTATCATAAGTCAAAATTAGTCCCTGGAGCAGAAAAAATGCCTTTCCCTAAAGTATTTTCTTACTTGGATTTTATTTTTGCGCAATTGGGTGGCAGCGTTGGTGGATGGGGTTGGCAGGAGAAACCCAGCGTTTTATATGCACAAAGCGGAATTGGCGCAGCTCCAGTGGTGTGCTACGAAAGTTTATGGGGCGATTGGATTGGCGAACAAGTAAAAATGGGCGCACAATTTATCGCGATTATTACCAACGATGGATGGTGGGGCAATACCGCCGGCAAAGACCAGCATCAGTTGTATGCAAAACTAAGAGCAATTGAAACGCGTCGCGATATCGTGCGCTCGGCAAATACCGGAATCTCTTGCTTCATTAACCAACGTGGCGACATCACCCAACAAACGCAGTGGTGGACACCTACCGCCATTAAAAGCGATATTTATTTAAACGACGAACTTACTTTTTATGTTAAAAGTGGCGATGTTCTAGCAAAACTTTTCAGTGTTGCTGCTGGTATACTCGCACTCCTTCTACTCTATAAAACATGGATTCGTAAACAGCAGAAAGCGATCTAGAGATAACATTCATGGAAACAAAAAACAACTTAAAAACCCCTTTTCTAATTTTAATACTTGCACTCAACTTATTCGTTGATCAGGTATCAAAAATTATTGTTCGGAAAGAGCTACAATATAACGAGCCAATTAATTTAATAAAAGACCGCTTCACACTCATTAAAGTAGAAAATACAGGCGCTTTTTTAAGCTTAGGCGATGATTTGCCCAACATCTTAAAAATTATTTTATTAAATGGGTTGCCCTTGGTGGTTTTAGGATATGGACTTTATTATCTTTTTTCAAAACGCTCATTAGCTACACACATGCAATTAGCCTTGTGCTTTTTAATTGGGGGTGGTGCTGGTAATTTATACGACCGTATGCTATATGGTTCTGTAACCGATTTTATGCACATGGATTTTTATCTTTTCCAAACAGGCATTTTCAATTTTGGCGATATTTCCATTATGATTGGCATAGGCATCTTGTTGTTCCAATCTGTACTGATAAAAAAAGAAGAACCAACGATAGAAGAAGATACCACAAAATAATATTGGTTTCTTAATCAAACAGGAACGTTAATTCAACAAACATAATGGTATCTTTAAGTGTTAAAAACCTATAACACTTAAAGAACTCATGAAAAGAAATGCAACAGCCGTATGGCAAGGAACCATTAAAGAAGGTGCGGGACACATTACAACACAAAGCACAACCTTAAACAATACACAATATTCGTTTGGATCGCGCTTTGCAGAAGGTGTGGGTACCAACCCAGAAGAATTAATCGCAGCTGCACATGCTGGCTGTTTCACCATGAAATTATCAGCAAACTTAACCGAAGCTGGTTTTACGCCGGAAAAATTAGAAACAAAAGCCGACGTTAATTTCGACACCTCTATTGGTGAAATTGTAGAATCGCATTTAACCTTAAATGCTTCTGTACCGGGAATTTCTCAAGAAAAATTTGATGAATTAGTAGCCGATGCCGAAAAAAATTGTCCGATCTCTAAATTGCTAAAAGCAAAAATATCGGTTGATGCCACACTAGCATAAACAAAACGGCCATTTATCTTAAAGGATAAATGGCCGTTTTTGTATGTTCACAAGGAGTAAGCTTAAGCCTAAATTAAATCAAAAGCTCTTGCATATTGAGCCACCTCGAAAGAAGATTTTATATTCAGCTTTTCGCGAATATTTCTTCGGTGTGTATCAACTGTTGTTGAAGAAATGCACAATTCGTGCGCTATTTCCAACGAACTTTTACCCAAAGCAATTTCTTTAAGAATGGTTTGTTCGCGTTTGCTAAGCTTTGCGAAATTGTGGTAATTCTTGCGTAAGAAATCATTCTCTTCTAGAATTTTGTTGGCTTTATTTGCCATGTGGTGCATGGCATCTACTGGAATAGAAACTGTAACCGTTAATAAAGGTTTATTTTCATTATCACGCATTAAAATACGTGTACTAGACAAATGCCATCGATATTCTTTTAGATGCGGCATTTTTACCTGCTGATAAAAACTTACCGATTCGTGTTCTTTATTTTCGGTGATTAATTTCGTTATTTTCGGCACATAATCAGCAGCATCCTCCGAATTAAAAAAACGCTCATAATAGCTTTCAGGCTTAAGAGCGTATAATTGTTCTGCTGTTATTTTTAGTTGACTAAGGCCTAATTTATTCATATAGGCAATTTTCCAATCAGCTATTTTATGTATAATTACTACCCCTGGTAATTGGTTAAATGTTGCATCGTGCTCTTTTATCACTTGCTTCATTTTAGGCGTTAAATCAGATACAAAATGTAAATCCATAAAAGGGATGAAGAGGGTTACAATCCCTAAAAATACTTAAAATTTAGTATTTTTACAACTACACTTGACTTAAATCATATACTTTCCTACGATTGGCATTCTTCTGCCCATACCAAATGCTTTGGGAGAAACACGTAAAATTGGAGGTGTTTGATACCGTTTAAATTCAGCAATGTTAACCATTTTCAAAATACGCGTAACCAAAGCCTCATCAAATCCTTGTGCAATAATCGTTGCAGATCCCTTTTTCAATTCAATATGTTCGTATAGAATTTTGTCGAGTACATCGTATTCGGGCAATGAATCTGAATCTTTCTGATCGGGTCTTAACTCGGCTGAAGGTGGCTTTACGATTGTATTTATTGGAATAATTTCGCGCTCCTTATTAATGTAACGTGACAGCGCAAAAACCTGCATTTTATAAACATCGCCAATTACCCCCAATGCCCCACACATATCGCCATACAAAGTCCCATATCCAACGGCACACTCACTTTTATTAGAGGTATTCAGCAAAATATAGCCAAATTTATTACTCATGGCCATGTTAATAATCCCGCGGATGCGAGCTTGAATATTCTCTTCAGCTAAATTAAAGGGCAATCCTTTAAAAGCAGGAGCCAAAATGGTATCAAAAGCTTCAGCCACTTCCTTTATCGGAATAATTTCATGCATGCAACCAATGTTATTAACCAAATCAAGAGCATCCTGTACCGAATGGTCTGAAGAAAATTTAGAAGGCATTAAAACCGCCATTACATTCTCCGGACCAAGTGCCCTACAGGCCAAGGCACAAACCACCGCCGAATCAATCCCTCCAGACAAGCCTAAAACTGCTTTACTGAAACCTGATTTTTTAAAATAATCTTGAATCCCTAAAACTAAGGCATCGTGAATTTGCTCAATATCTCCGGCACGCTCCTTAGCTGGATTTTTGACACGAACCGTTTCCACCTCCTCTAAATCAAATACTTGAAGATCTTGCTCAAAGTACTTCATTTCAGCCTTCATTTGACCTTCCGAATCGAATACCAACGAACCTCCGTCGAATATAATTTCGGTTTGTGCTCCCACCTGGTTCACATAAAAAAGAGGCAACTTGTATTTTTTTGAATTATCAGAAAGCACTTTTATGCGCTCCTCATCGTGCGTGTATGAAAATGGAGAAGCAGCAATGTTAATCATCAAATCAGGACCTTCTTTAATCAATTCGTCCATCGGATTCGAGATGTATAAAGGATTATCGTTGATGTTCCATAAATCTTCACAAATGGTTAAAGCAATGCGCTTTCCTTTGAAATCGATGCATTGGAAGATACGAGCCGGTTCGAAATAGCGATACTCATCAAAAACATCATAGGTAGGTAAAAGCGCTTTTTTAGTAACGGATGAAATTTTCCCTTCCTCAATAAAATAAGCTGCATTAAACAAGTCTTTCCCTTGCAAAATATCATTCTTTACAGGCAAGCCAATAATACAGGCAATTCCAAAGCAATGCTTGGCAATTTCTTGGGCTGCTTTTTCACACAAATCAATAAAATCTTCGGACTCTAAAAAATCACGAGCTGGATAACCACAAACGGCTAATTCGGCAAAAACAACCAAATCTGCACCCTTCTCTTTTGCAGCAAAAATGGTTTCAATTATTTTTTGAGTATTCGACTCGAAATTACCAATGTGATAATTTAACTGCGCTAATGCTATTTTCATATATTACTTCCCAAATAGTACGTATCACGATTTTATAAAAACTAATTTATGTAGCTATATTTGCCCTACATGACACAGCGTATAAAACCCCAGCAAATTTATCTTTTTTTTCTTTTTGCCATTGCATTTATTTCTTGTAAACAACGAAACAGACCCGATGTAAGTAAAATTAATGTTGCTATTAAAATTGATCGCTTTGATAAAAACCTTTATGCTGGAAAAGGAAAGGATGTAAACTACACCAATTTATCCCTTGCTCAAAACTATGGTCTTTTTTACGACGATTTTATGCACAAGATGTTATCAAGCAATTATACCAATCCGGAGGCTTTAACTAATTTATATGGCGATCAAGCATATACCGACTTAACCAAAGAGGTTGATAGTGTGTATCCTAATCTAAAGCTACAAGAAGAGGGACTTAGCAGTACTTTCAAATACATCAAATATTACTATCCAAAGGCTAAAATACCCAAGTTCATTTCTTTTGTATCGGGTTTTGCTTATCAAATGCCTGTAGGCGATAATTATATGGGCATTGGCTTAGACATGTTTTTGGGTAAAGACAGTAAATTCTACCAAGCAATTGTTAAAAGTGTTCCCTTGTACTTGTCGCGTCGCTTTGCACCAGAATATATTGTATCCCGTGCTGCTGAAACCTATGCCCATGAAGAACTTTTTCATGAAGCTGACGGGAATAGAACATTACTATCTAAAATGATTTTCGAAGGAAAAATATTGTATTTCCTAGATCAGGTACTTCCTGAAAACACCCCAGATTCCATAAAAATTGGCTATACAACCCAACAAATGGATTGGACGAAAACGTATGAAGGTGATATATGGGCCTATTTTTTAGAAAACAATTTCTTGTATGAAAGCGATTATCAAAAAATACAGGTTTTTCTTTCTGAAGGTCCTTTTACACCAGGATTGGGAGAAAATCGCGATTCGGCACCTAAGTTGGGGGTTTGGATGGGTTGGCAAATTGTACGCAAATACATGAATGAACATCCGGATGTAAGCTTACAACAATTAATGGCCGACAACGATGCGCAAAAAATACTAACCCAATCCAAATACAAGCCTAAGCAAAAATAATTTAGCAATTTTTGAAATTAATTGAACATCTAACCAAAACAACCCCAAAATCATGAAAGTAGGAATTGTATTATCAGGCGGAGGGATAAGAGGCATTGCGCATTTGGGCGTATTAAAAGCTTTCAGCAATTTCGGCATCACTTTTAGTCATATCAGTGGCACCAGTGCTGGATCTATTGCCGGAGCTTTTTTCGCAGCCGGCATTGATCCACAAGAAGGCCTAAATATTTTCCTAAAAACCAAGTTGTGGCGCTTTGTTCGCCCTGCAGTTGGCTCTTTGGGGCTTATCAACATCGAAAAAACCGCCTTAATATTAAAAGAATATTTTCCCGAAGATTCCATCGAAAACCTTAAAATCCCTCTAACCATTGCCGCAGTAAACTTTAGCCAAGGCAAATTAATTTATTTTAATAAAGGGCCTTTAATCAGAGCCATCCATGCGTCAAGCTGCATACCGGGTATTTTTAAGCCCATTATGATTGATAACCAAATGTACGTAGATGGAGGTATTTTAAACAACTTCCCAGTAGAGCCCTTGCTTGAAACCTGCGATTACATTATCGGTTCGTCCTGCAACCATCTTAAACCGGTAAATGAAATTACAGGTATTACCAAATTAATGGGCCGGGCGGGTGTTATGTCGATTAATCACGACATGGAACGAAAAGCAAAGTTCTGTAATGTTATGATTGAGCCAAAAGGTTTAGGTGCTATTAGTACTTTTGACATGGAACGCGCCGAAGAAATCTATTGGATTGCACATGAAGAAGCCCTTCAAGTGATTAAAAACAATCCGGCTATCTCACAAATGATTCCCAAAGCCTAAGAAAATCGTTATTATTTAATTAACCTTTTGACAAAATAAACAAACAAAATTAAAACTCACACTGTCATATATTAATATTTAACATAAAAAGTAGTCTTAATAATTTTTCGGTTATAGAATTTTACATATACATAAAGTATATTTACAACTACAATTCGAAATAAGCAATAAGACTACTTAGAAAAACGCTTCCTAAAAGTTTTTCATAGCTAACGCATTGCCTTTTTGAATTGATTTACTAACCATTTCATTTAAAAAGCTATGAAAAAAACAGCAGTACACAGACTATTCTTTTTCGCACTAGCATTTGCATGCTTATCTTATGCTTGTAAAAAAGAAATGCCGGTTCAATCGGAGGAAACGATAGATCCAAATTTAAAGGCATCAAATCCATTAGCCAACATTAAGGTGTGCACCGAAAGGTACATAGACGGCGTCACTCCAAGAGCCGCGGCGCTCAAAACCAAAAAATGGAAACCAGGTACCAAAATTAAAGTTAGCTTAAATGGTACTCCCCTAGCCATTCGGAGAAAAGTTATTCAATTTGCTAAACAATGGGAACAATATGCAAACATTACGTTTAACTTTGTAACGGATCAAGAAGCCACCATCCGAGTTGGTTTTATACAAGGCGACGGGAGTTGGTCGTATCTAGGTACTGATGCCAAAAAAATTCCTCTGAACGAAAACACCATGAATTTTGGATGGTTTGACGCTACAACTCCCGATGAAGAATTTAGTCGGACAGTTATCCATGAATTTGGCCATGCATTGGGATTAATTCATGAACAACAACATCCTTTAGCAAATATCCCTTGGAATAAAGAGGCGGTATATGCATACTACGGAGGTTCCCCATACTTTTGGTCAAAAGCTTCTATTGACCATAATATCTTAAGCAACTACTCCCCAGCTCAAACGAATTATAGTGAATATGACCCACTTTCTATAATGCATTACCCCGTTGCAAACGAATTAACAATTGGTGATTTCGAAGTCGGCTGGAACACAAAATTATCTAAAGTAGATAAAGAGGCTATTGCCGGAATTTATCCATTCCCATATTAAAAACGTTAAGCTGTGCCTAGTAATGTGCATTGCGAAGCACAGTTTATATTAAACAACTTACTTATTCAAAACACTTATACCTATGAAAATTATACAAAATTCATTCGCTTTAGCCTTGATAGCGGCTTCGTTGCTCTCTGCGTGTAAAAAAGAAAAACCGCAAAATCTTGTTGAGGCAGAAAACTCAACTTTATCGCTTCAAAATTCTTTGGCAAACATTAAGATTTGTACCGAATTAAACCTTGATGAAGGAATCGCTCCTAGAGGTGCCACTCGAAATGGCAAAACGTGGAATCCGGGCGATACCTTAACCGTAAGTTTAAGCAGTACCGGCAGCTCCTCAGCAATCCGATCAAAAGTTAGACACTACGCATCTAAATGGCTAACGTATGCAAACATCAACTTTAAATTTGTTAAAGATGATCCAACTGCTCAAATTCGCGTAAGTTTTACAAAAGGAGGCTCAAACTCATATATTGGTACAGATGCCCTTAAAATCTCCTCAGATAAATCTACCATGAACTTTGGTTGGCTAAGGGAAGAGACGTCAGATCGTAGTTACAGTGATGTGGTAGTACATGAATTTGGCCACGCGTTGGGCTTGATTCACGAACACATGAGTCCAGCAGCTGATATTCCATGGGATAAAGAAGCCGTTTATGCCTACTATATGGGCTCTCCAAACAATTGGTCTAAAGAAAAAATAGACAGTAATCTATTCAAAAAGTACAATGAAACTCAAACCAACTTTAGCGAATACGATCGCTATTCAATCATGCATTACACCATCCCAAATGAATTAACCATTGGCGATTTTGAGGTTAAATCAAACTATCAATTATCATCAAAAGATAAAGAATTCATTGCAAGTGTATATCCTGGAAGATAAAAAATTAGGGATAATAAAATTTCTCAAAAATTAATTTGAAATATTTGCACCGTATTTCCCTAAGAAAATAGTTATATTTTACGCATAGTGGCTTAATCAACCGCTATGCGATTTTTAGCATCAATAAAAATAGACCATGCATCTTACGTTAAAGCTCCTCAAAAATTTAAAAATATTTATTTGGATTTTTTTCATTCTCTTAGTCCATTCAACATCTGCACAAGTCAAAAATCAAAACTGGAACATAAAGCCATCTATTGGCTGGCAAAGCACAAATTTTAATTGGTCCATCGCCGGCAAACCAAACGGCACCTCGCCAAACATTCTTTCAGAAGTTATATGGAAAGGGCTAAAAGGGATGGATTATGGTCTTGATGTTGCGTACGATGTTACAGAAAGGCTAAGGGTTGACTTTCAAAATCAGTATAGCCGTTTGAGCCAAGGTATTGTAACAGATACGGACTACGCAGATGATAACCGACAAAATCCCTTTTACGATGAGTATTTAAATGCAGATAAAGGATACCTATTTTCAAGCGGTCTCCAAGTAAATTATGCCGTATTAAAGAACAAGCAATTTGAAATTCGTCCACTAGCAGGGCTTTCGCTAAACGAGCAAAAGTTTTACCTGCTTGAAAATTCGCAAAGCCCCACGAGTGTAGGCTTAAATTCTACGTACAAAACAAGTTATAGGGGTTTTGATTTTGGAAGTGGATTCCTACTTAAACAAAAATATTTCCATTTAGCGGCAGATATTATTGCTGGTTTTTATACCTACTCGGCAAAGGCCAATTGGAATTTAATCCCCGCCTTCGCCAAACCCGTAAGTTTTATACAAAAATCAAATTCTTTTTCACTTCAAACAAAACTAAATCTGTCTGTTCCGTTAACCACTCACTTACGAGCCGATTTAAACTATGTATTCAAATCGATAAAAACCTATACGGGAGTTGACCGAACGTATTATGTAAATGACGATCCAAAAGAAACCCTTTTTAATGGCGCCGACTTTAAACAAAATGCTTTAAGGATTGGCGTAACCTATTCATTCTAATTATGTAAGGCTACCAAACGATCTCCTTGCAAAACAGGAATAACCGTACACGCATTTAATTGAAGACAAAAAACAACATCTTCTTCAATGTTTAATTGAGCCAAACGGTGACTGTGCGAAGATTTATGAAGGTATTTTCGTAAGTCAGGCTTGGCCAGTGAATATAAGTCCTCTGCTGCAACACTTGAATCATCAAAATGCTCGAAACTTTTACGTAGTTTATCTACAACCGCCCCCGCAAAAAGAGTATCCTCTAAATTGAATTGATCTTTCCATCCAGCGCATAACAATAACACATTTTTATCTTGGCTTTCTAAATAGGCACAAAGTGAATCAAGATTTAAAAACGAACCTATTACTACTTGGTGCGCTCTTTTATTTGCTAAATGCAATGCTTTTGTTCCATTTGTTGTGGTTAAAACGATGGTTTTATTTTCTACCTTTTCCTTTGTGTAAGAGAAAGGTGAATTTCCAAAGTCGTATCCTTCAACAACTTCTCCGTTACGTTCCGCAGCCAACAAATATCCTTTATCGACATAAGCCAAACAATCTTCTACATGAGCCACCGGAATAATAGCTGCTGCACCATTCTCAATACCGTAAGTGATTGATGAGGTGGCGCGCAAAATATCAATTACTACCACAATACTCTCTTCAATGTGATATAGATCAATTAACGCTGGCGTTAAACAAACTTCTACTTTCTTTGACATGTAAGGGATCTAAAAAAGCTTAAGACATGGATTGTTGTTTCCATTATCTTAAGCTTTGTAAATGTTCTTATTTATAAAATGGAAACTTAACTATTTTGGCTTTAATTGGGGTATTTCTAATTAAAATAAAAATCTCCGTTCCTTCTTTTATAAATTCTTTAGTAACATAGCCCATTCCAATTGCTTTTTGCAGAGAAGGTGCCTGTGTACCTGAAGTTACTTTACCGATGATGTTTCCATCTGCATCAGCAATTTCATAATCATGACGAGGAATCCCTCTATCAATCATCTCAAAGCCTATTAATTTCTTGCTTACTCCAGCTTCTTTTTGCGCTAATAAAGCTTCTGAATTGGTAAATGATTTTGAGAATTTAGTAATCCAACCTAAACCTGCTTCCAGTGGTGAGGTTGAGTCATCAATATCGTTTCCATAAAGGCAAAAACCCATTTCTAAACGTAGGGTATCACGTGCACCTAAACCAATTGGTTTAATGTCATAAGCTGCACCAGCTTCAAAAACAGCATCCCAAATTTTATTGGCATATTCGTTTTCAAAATAAATTTCAAAACCACCGGCACCTGTATAACCTGTTGCAGAAATCACAACATTTTCTACCCCAGCAAATGTACCCTTTACGAAAGAATAGTACTCCATTGAGGCCAAATCAACATCAGTAAGGCTTTGTAATGCATCTGCTGCTTTTGGCCCTTGAATAGCTAATAAAGAAGTTTTATCAGAAATATTATGCATTTCTACTCCAGCTGTATTGAACTGCTGAATCCAATTCCAATCTTTCTCAATGTTTGAGGCATTTACCACTAACATGTATGTTTTCTCGTCTATACGATATACCAATAAATCATCAACAATACCACCAGTTGTGTTTGGCAAACAAGAGTATTGTACTTTTCCATCGTATAATTTTGAGGCATCGTTACTGGTTACCCGCTGAATTAAATCCAAAGCATTTTCGCCTTTTAAGATAAATTCGCCCATATGGCTTACATCAAAAACACCTACACCGTTGCGAACAGTTGCGTGTTCTGCGTTAATTCCTTCGTATGTTACAGGCATATTATAGCCAGCAAACGGTACCATTTTAGCTCCTAAAGCGATGTGTTTTTCTGTTAATGCGGTATTTTTCATGCTTAATATTTAGTGGCGTAAAAGTAGTAAGAAAATCGGAAAGTCTTACAGGATGAGCAGATTTTGGCTGGTTTAAATACTCAGAACATTCTTTCAAGGGCATGCATACCTCGTATTTTAAGCAAGAAAAGCAAGCTATTACTAAATTGCTTTTCTTGCTTAATTCTTTATAAATTTTTGATTTAACTCATCGCTATCCTTGTATTTCAGGCGAATGGTTCTTAAATCGTCCATTAATTTTACTTGAATTTTTTTATACGCTGCCTCACCATACACATTTTTCATCTCTGCCGGATCATTTTTTAAATCGTACAATTCCCAGGCATCAATATCATGATAAAAATGTATCAATTTGTAGCGACTGGTTCGAATTCCATAATGCCGTTTCACTTTATGCTCGCCGGGAAACTCATAGTAAGAATAGTATATGGCATCGCGCCATTTCTTGTCTTTCCCTCTTACTAGGTTTCTGAATGATTCACCTTGAATTTCTTTTGAAATGGGTGCTCTTGCATAATCAAGAAAAGTTGGGGCGAAATCGATATTTTGTATTAAGTTATGTATCACGGTACCGGCTTTTATCTCTTTCGGATACCGCATCAACAAGGGTGTTCGAAACGATTCCTCGTACATGAATCGCTTATCAAACCAACCGTGTTCTCCCAAGTAAAAACCTTGATCAGACGTATAAACCACGATGGTATTTTCAGAAAGCCCATTTTTATCTAAATAATCTAATAATTGCCCTACCCCATCATCTACCGACTGTATGGTACTCAGGTAATCTTGCATATAGCGATTGTATTTCCACAGGGCCAATTCTTTACCGCTTAATTTAGCTTCTTTAAATTGCGCTATGATAGGATCATAATGTGCATCCCAAGCTTTTCGTTCTGCCGTATCCATGCGTTGATAGATACTTTCAAAACTTTTACGGTAAGGGGCTGTCAGCTCTCCTTCATGATCACGTAATTTCAAATCGTACACCAAATCCATATTTTTAGCAATACTCATTTCTTGTTCTGCCGCGGCTTTCCTTCCTTGATACGTATCAAAAAAATTTGCTGGGGGAGTAAATGTTTTGGTATCGAATAACGTGCGATATTTTTCTTCTGGCATCCAGTTTCGGTGTGGTGCTTTTTGATGATATAACAATAAGAAAGGTTGATCAGGATTACGCTTATTTTTAAGCCAATCGAGTGCCAAATTGGTTGTTATTTGTGTTACATATCCCGGAATTCGTTTTTTAACACCATTTTCAATAAAATCTGGATTATAATAGTCGCCCTGCCCAACCAATACATTAGAATAGGTAAATCCCTGGGGCAATCCATCTAAATGTATTTTTCCTATTAAGGCAGTTTCATACCCTTTTCTTTGAAGTGTTTTGGCAAAATTATCCTGATTCCAATCAAAACCATGAACGTTGTCTATTTTACCATTGATATGACTAAATTTCCCCGTCAGCATAACGGCTCGGCTTGGAGCACAAATAGAGTTTGTCACAAAACTTCGGTCAAAAACGGCTCCTTCTTTGGCAATACGATCGATATTAGGAGTAGCATTTAAGCCAAATCCATAGGCACTAATGGCTTGGTAGGCATGATCATCACTCATAATAAAGATAATATTGGGTGCCTTTGAAACAGTTTTATTTTGCTGGGCGAACAAACTATTTCCAAAAGAGATGAGGAAGCTAAGGATAACTATTCTAAAATTCATACATAAGGATATTAAGGCGCCTAAGTTAATTATTGCTTAGTGCATTGAGTAAACAACTTTATAAAAAACGGATTAACTATTCATTAACTTCTCGAATATTTTCATCATTCTGCTAGCAATCAGGTTCACTCCATGTTCTTTTTCTACCGTTTTTCGGGCATTTTCACCAATTTCTACCCAGCGTTGCGGATTAATAATACATTGTAAAATAGATCGATAAAATTCATCCGCTGAATCTGCAATGAGAATATCGTATCCGTGCCGGCAATTAATTCCTTCTGCAGCAGTGGTTGTTGCGATGATGCATTTTTGCATGGCCATTCCTTCGATTATTTTCACCCGCATGCCAGTTCCTGAAATTAAGGGTACGATCATAATTGCTTTGGAATTCATAAACTCTACTGCATCAAAAACTTCGCCTTCAACAATTAAATTATCAGAGTCATATTCAAAAAAATGCTTTTGCATATTTTTACCTGCAATATAAAAGCGCAAATCTTTATCTAACTTTTCAATATCGGGCCAAATATCATCCAAAAACCATTCTAATCCTTCCTGATTTGGACGCCAATCCATTGCTCCCAGATGAAACAATGTTGGGAAGCTAATTTTATCCCTTTCTACCGTGTATTTTTCCAGATCAATAGCCACGGGAAAAACACTTACTGGAATTTCGCAACCAAAAGTTAAAATACTTTGGCGATCGGGTTCGCTGATAGCAAAAATATGATTGAAGCGATTTATTTGATCGGTTTCATATGCTTTTAATCGCGATGCTAAAAAGGCAAGGTATTGTCTCCGCGCTAAAAATCGTTCTGAGAGGGATAGCCGCTCCCACATGGCGAATTCAATGTTATGTGCTCTGTAGATCAGTTTTGCATTGCTATTGGCTTTAACGACATCTAAATATGGGACCACAAAAAGTCCCTCAAATTGAATAATATCGAAGACATTTTCACGCAAGAGATCTTCTAACTGCCTGGCAGCATCTTCGCTATAATACCGCGATACATTATAGGATTCATTGGTGAAAATATTAAAAAAGGCTGACCAAACATTAACCTCCGTATCTAAATCGACTAAGTGATAAGCTATTTGATCAAGAATAGGATCATTGATATCATCGACATCAACCTTCCCTTTTGTGGGGTTGAGACTAAACAAAGTAATATCTGCACCAAGCTGTAGTAGGCCCTTTATGGTATTATACACCACAATTGGGTAACCACTATTTGGTGGGTAGGGAAACCGCTTTGTTATCAACAGTATTTTCACGATGGTTTGAAAATAAGAAAAATCTATCTTTTTTAAAAAAGTTGCAGCTGTGGATCGCTTACTGTAAATGATTTGCGATGAAATGGAGATGGCCCTTTCTCTAACACCGCATGGCGATGTGCAGCCGTTGGATATCCTTTATTTTGCTCCCAGTTATATTGTGGAAAATCGGCATGAAGATTAAGCATAAATTCATCGCGATGAGTTTTTGCCAAAATAGATGCTGCCGCGATATTCAAATATTTCCCATCACCTTTTACAATGCAACTGTGCGGAATTTCTTGATATTTTTTAAAACGATTCCCATCTATAACCAAATAACCCGGTTGTGTTTTTAATTGATCTATCGCTTTGTGCATAGCCAAAAAAGAGGCATTTAGGATATTAATTCGATCAATTTCTTCATGATCAACAAAACCAACTGCCCAAGCCAATGCTTCGCGTTCGATAATGGGACGAAGTGCTTCGCGTTGTTTATGATTTAACTTTTTTGAATCATTCAGTCCTTCTAAATAAAAATCTTTTGGAAGTATGACGGCTGCAGCCACTACAGGGCCCGCTAAACAGCCACGCCCAGCTTCATCGCATCCAGCTTCTAAAAATTCTTGTTGGAAAGAGTTTAATAACATGAAACAAATGTACTGAATAAGCAATGAGTTTTCAAAAAGCCAACTCTTTAGGCAAATTGACTCCTGATAATGTCTTAAACAGTAACGTTCTGGCCTTTCACATCGAAAGCATCGCGCAAGCCAATGGCGAGCACATTAAAGGCATACACCGTTAGCATAATGGCCAATCCCGGTAGCATGGCTAAATAAGCGGCATCCATAATGATATAACCGTAATGTTCCTTAATCATTCCTCCCCAGCTTGGCATGGGAGGTTGTGCACCAAAACCTAAAAAGCTTAAACCGGTTTCCAGTAAAATTGCCGAAGCAAAATTAGAAGAAGCGACCACTAAAATAGGTCCCGCAATATTTGGCAATATATGCTTTGCAATGGTTCGGGTAGTACTAAAACCTAAAGCACGTGCTGCTTCTACAAATTCAACTTCTTTAATGGCCATCACTTGCCCGCGCACTAAACGTGCTACATCCACCCAAGTAGATAAACCTACTGCTATAAATATTTGCCAAAATCCTTTCCCCAAGGCAAAGGAAATAGCGATTACTAATAACAAAGACGGCAGCGACCAAACTACATTCATAAACCAACTGATGACCGTATCAATTGTTCCACCGAAATAGCCTGCCATAGCCCCCAAGGTTACGCCTATACATAAAGAAATAAGTACCGCCATTAAGCCAACAGACAAAGACACTCTTATTCCTAAAATTAATCGACTTAACAAATCGCGTCCGTAAATATCCGTGCCCAAATAAAATGTTCTTTCGTAAATAGCATATTTTTCAAAGTGCGTTGCTGGAGAACCTTGATTAGTAGGTAGCACACACGTTGGGCATAACTCTTTTAGTGAATAAGTTTGCTCCTTTGGTTTTTCATCTGGGCCTACGTATTCGTTCACCAAAACTTGCTTTCCGAAAATTTTATAGGAAGTAATGGGTATACTTTTATATGTCGCAGGCTGACCATTCAGCATTCGATTAAAAAAACTGAGTTCTTTTACATTATTGTATCGCTCAACAATTAAAAACTGAAAGGTTTTACCGGGCTTTACTTTGTTTAACTGTAAAACTTGGGTATTGGCATTGGGCGTTTTATCGGGAGTAATTAAATAACCCAAAACACCTACTACTGTCAATAGGAAAATAAAAACCAAACCACTAAAAGCCAGCTTATTTCGCTTAAATTTTAACCAAACTTTTTTTGATGGGCTATTATCCATTATCGAACCATTCTGCCTTTCCAATTGTATTTACCACTATTACCGGCGATACCAATATACACCATGTACAAAATATGGAGCACATTTAAAACCGGGATTAGAATCATTAAGCTTCGTCTTTTTGCAAAGCTTGTAACGCTCCATAAAAATAAACTTTCTAAAATCATTTTAACCATTAATTGGTAAAATGCTACAGATAAAAATGCAGGGAAAAAGCATCCTACTATAAAATTGGTTAAGATACTCAAATTAAAAAGCCATACGAATACACCTAATACAATGATGGCTTTATTTTTATAGCGAGTACTTTTAGAAGCCCAACGCCTACGTTGTTGAATAAAGGCGCTTAAATTCTCTTTGGCATGTGTGTACACAATGGCATCTGTGTTTTTTAAGAAACCAATTTTATCTGGATACTTGGCGGCAATTTTATGCAATAAAAGTTCATCATCACCCGATGCTAAATCGTCAATTCCGGTAAAGCCGCCAACTTCATAAAAGGTTTTCTTTTCATAAGCCAAATTAGCGCCATTACAAGTAGACGGTTGCTTATTTCCAATGGTAGAAGCACCTAAGCCAATTAAATATAAAAACTCGAGTGATTGCAGTCTCTCAAAAAAGCTCTTCTCTTGAAAATAGGCAACTGGCGAAGAAATCATTTTACAATCTTTCTCTTCATAAAAAGCGACCACGGTACTAAGCCATTTTTTGCCCATGCGGCAGTCTGCATCTGTGGTTACCACCAAATCGCCAAAACAAGTACCTATAGCCGTTTGGATAGCCTTCTTTTTGTATGAGTTAAGTGCCTTGCTTTCGTTTAATTTTATGAGGCGAACATTTTGACTCGCATAACCTAATACAATGTCGGCAGTACGGTCAGTTGAATGATCATCGATAATAATAATCTCTACTAATTCTGCGGGATAATCTTGCGCAATTAAATCGTCGATGGTTTTTCCGATATTTTCTTCTTCATTGCGCGCTGCTACAATTACAGAAACTTTTGTTTCGTAAACCGATTTTAGCGGTGTGAAATAAATTAATTTATGCCAGCCTCTTATAAAGGTTACAACCAATAAGCCGTAAACCAAGGTTAATGCGAATGAAAGTAGACTAATTAGTTTTAGAATTTCCAAAAAAGTTAAGTTTAAAAACAAAGTATGTGCCTAATATAGCAGGAATAATAATATTTGTAAACCAAATGCAAGCAATGCACCCGATAACGGCTACCGACTGATTGGTTATATACTGAAAAAAGAAGGCCCCCGTAAAAGCGCGTACCCCCACATCAAACAAATCTAAAGAAGGCAAAGTAGATTGTACAAAAAACAAAATACAAATCATAACTAGCACATCAAAAAAGTGTAATCCCGGTATTAACCACAAAAAAAGAATAAAATACTGGGAGGTAAAAACGATATAGCGCGCTAAACAAAAAAGCAAAATCCGAAACAATTCTGCTTTGCTGTATCTCGCCAAAATGCTATAAAACTTTTCATATTTACGGGTAAACTTGATTTGCAGCAAGAGCTTGTTTAACCAGCGAATGTTAAAATAGAAAACGATAAAAAAAACACAAAATACAACCGTGGCGATAAACAGAAGTGGCTCAACAGAAGCATGTAAATTGCGAATATCTAAAAAACGAAGGGCAAAAACATACAATGAAATGGCACCAAAAACATTGGTTAAAACCAATTGACCTATATTACCCACTGTCATGGCAACAACCCCCACAATTCGCCGCTTAGGCGATAAAAAGAAAACTCTCCCTCCGTATTCCCCCAAACGATTTGGTGTAAAAATGGCCAAAGTTAACCCACAAAAAACGGACTCAATAGCGCGATAAAAACTAATACGCTCGATATGTTTGACCATGCGTTGCCACTTGGCGGCTTCTAAAAACCAATTGACAAACATGAGTAAAAATACCACACCAATTACTGTGTAGATCTCTGTCTGTTCTTTACTTTTTAGTAGATTTTTAAAATTTAGCAGATTATCATTAGCTGAAAGCTTTTGATAGACAAACCAAAACACCAACAAAATGACACAACATTTAATGAAGAGTGAAAGTATTTTTTTGGTCTTAGTCGTCAAATTTATCTTTTTAGTTTGCAAATATGCTTAATATTGTCGGAATGTTAAACGAAAAAAAAGAGCGAATTATTATGGGCATAGATCCGGGTACTGCGGTGATGGGCTATGGCATAATTTTAGAGAAAGGGAATAAAACGGAGCTGTTAAGCATGGGCATTGTTAAGATGTCGCATTTAGATGATCCTTTTCTAAAACTGCAACGTATTTTCGAAAAAACAGTGGTGTTAATCGATCAATATAAACCGGATGTTTTAGCTATTGAAGCACCGTTTTACGGCAAAAATATTCAAGTATTGCTAAAATTAGGTCGTGCACAAGGAACCGCAATTGCAGCGGCACTCTCCAGAAATATTTCTGTAACGGAATATTCGCCCCGCAAAATCAAACAAGCCATTACAGGAAATGGAAATGCCACGAAAGAACAAGTGGCAGCCATGCTACAAAGGCTTTTGAATTTTAAAGAAACCCCTGAGTTTTTGGATGCAACCGATGGACTTGCGGTAGCGGTTTGTCACTCCTTCCAAAAAATATCTACTGGTAAATCTAAAACCTACTCAGGTTGGGAATCCTTTGTGAGCGATAATAAAAGTAAAGTGAAAGGCTTAGCAGCCAAAACCAAAAAATAGTTCAGTTTTTCAATTTGTACTTTCTTAAAATAAACAAGAACACGAGTTGAAAAACTATGGCTATTGGGATAAAAAAACTAGGTTATATACGATATACCAAAATAAAAGAGGTACTCCAGTACCGCATTTTTGTGGCATTGGGTCCGGAAAAAACAAATCCGATATCCATAGAAAAATAAAAGGCTAACAAAAAATCAATAATATAGTGCCTAAAAATGAAAACCAGATTGCTGCTTTTTTCTTGTTGTAAACAATATATGTTAAAACTAACGATAGGATTAAATAGGGTAAAAAAACAAATACAATTCCATCATCTGAATTTTAAAATCATGTTGGTTTTCCAATTAAAACCAACATGACGAAATAACAACCTTGAGCTTTAAATCTTTGCTGCCCTACTTGTGCGGTATAATCGAATTAAGTAAAAAATCAATCCGCCGCATAAAATAAGCATCCATAAATTGGAAATGATAAGTAAAAACTCTTTAAAAATGGTCCACCCATTCACCAATCCGAGCCATAATCTATCAAAAAAACCAGGTCGATAATCGTACAAATTGTCGTTTCCCACCATGGTAGTTTTCACGGTGTTATCTTGATAAAAACTTAGCCGAATGGTGCTAAACTTTACCCTATCATTAATTACCAGGTTTTCGATTTTTTTATCAATAAAATCATCCTTAATAATCAATGCTGTTTCAACATTAGGGCTTTTTTTAGTTGCCAACTTGTTCATTCGTTTTACAGCCTCTATCCTATTTTCAGCTTTTAGCGTATTTGCTAAATAAGCAATACTTTGGTCATCCATTTTCATGGATTCATTGTCCACAAAAACAGCAGTTTTGGCTATTGTATTTGTAAAGTCGTCTAACTTTTCTGAAGGCACTTTAGCTACTAAATATCCTTCCGTTCGATAGGAAGTAATTTCTTTCATCGAATCGAGCGATTGCTTTACTTTATTACTTTCGATAATTTGGCTCTGGATAGAAAATTCGGCAACTGTTCCGCCTACTGCTTTAATGGTTTCGCTCAGTTTCTCTTTCGTGCTTTGTACATCCTTTACACGAAATTGCATATCCGCTGTTTTAATAATCTTTTGGGTAAGCGTTGAATCAGCAGTAAAGCTATCTGTGTTTAGTACATCTGTTTCGGCAACAGAACCGTATTTTTTTTCGGCCGTGGTACAGCCAAATAGTGTTAAAATAATGCCACAGGCAAAAATAATCCTTTTCATAACGATGAGGTTTTAAATGTGTTAAAGTTATTTTTTGCTTCTAATGGCCAGAAGAATAAGAACGTTTTATGGTTAGTTTCAACGCTCTTTTCATCTTAATACAGATTCTAGAAAAAGGTAACCCCAGGCATTTTATTTATGCACTAAAAGATCATTACAAAACAATGAAGGCTCAAGATTGTATAAAATAGAACCAATATCCATAAACATGAAAAAATTATTTATCCCTTTACTGGGAATGATGGCTGTCATCATGGCTTGTAATAATTCAACAAAATCAGACGAAGCCTTAGTGGTTGGTGTGAGCGATACTGTGACTCATGAAAAAGTAGGAAATCCTGCAGATGTAAAAGCCGATGCGGGTCCTTTTCAGGTTGAAGCTTTAAAATATGCTTACAGCGATTTAGAAAAATCTATTGATGCTAGAACAATGGAACTGCATTTCTCCAAACATTATGTTGGCTATATAAACAAATTAAATAAGGAAGTAGCGGGTAAACCTCAGGCTTCAATGTCAATCGAAGACATTCTTAAGAATATGGATATGTCAAACGCAACCCTACGTAATAACGGAGGTGGCTTTTTCAACCATCGCATGTACTTTGCAACCATGAGCCCCGATGGTGGTGGCGAACCCACTGGAAAATTGGCCGAAGCCATCAAAAATGAATTCGGCTCTTTCGATTCTTTAAAAACAAAATTATCTACAGCAGCCGAAAAAAAATTTGGTTCGGGCTGGGCATGGCTGGTTGTTAAGAAAGGAAAATTAGCAGTTGGCAGTACCTCTAATCAAGACAACCCTTTAATGCCTAACTTGGATATCTCTGGAACGCCTATTCTGGGGATTGACGTTTGGGAACATGCCTATTACTTACGTTACCAAAACAGGCGTCCAGATTACTTAAAAGCTTATTTCGATGTAATAGATTGGAAAGTAGTAAATGATTATTACGCCATGGCGTTGAGCAAATAGGGAGTTCGTTTATCCTTACAATAAAGCAAAAATTTATTAGAGCTTAATCTAAAGACAACAAAAAAGCCAATTATGCATGAACATAATTGGCTTCTATATTTGAAGAGAAAAATTTTATGCGTCTAAAATTTTAAATACGCCTTTAATGCAAATGAATGCTCCAATGAATAAAATAATCCATGAAACTAGCGATAACATTGCCGAATCGAAAGCAAAACGTAAATACGTACCCACCATACAAACCAATACACCCAAAATAATTTGTTTATAAATGCCTGGCTGGTTGGCCGCTTTCATGCTCTCTGTATTGTGCTTTAATTCGTTTTCCATACTAATTTTATTTTATGATGCAGCAAAAGTAATACTAATTGCTGAATTTTTATAACACCATAGTATTTTTTTAATTAAG
This sequence comes from Pedobacter paludisoli, assembly GCF_052344095.1. Classification (GTDB taxonomy): domain Bacteria; phylum Bacteroidota; class Bacteroidia; order Sphingobacteriales; family Sphingobacteriaceae; genus Pedobacter. The sequence goes on from NZ_CP179926.1 coordinate 2,597,798, forward strand.
TATAAAAATATAGTGCATCTGCATGCGAATTAAAAGTAACTGCTTTTAACAAAGGGACTTTCATAGCTTAAAGCTTATGTGTTTTTTGAGCTTTACACTAAACTTAGTCATGGTAAATTTTGCGTTACCGAATCAAAAGAATCGTTTCTAGGAACGAAATATTTTTATCGAAACAAATTATTTTAAGCATCTTTACAGCAGCTCCTTACATAAAACAATTACTTTGCAGGCATTCTTAAAAAAGCATTTCTTCCTTTCGTTTTTCTTTTGCTCTTTTTTTTTATTAATCAATAGCCAGGACAGCTATGGGCAACGCCATTCAAAGCCTGATTCGGCTCGTGTAGGCGATGTGAAAGATTTCTTTAAAAGTATTTTCAACAAAAACAAAACCGTTGATTCTGCTACGTTAAACAAGAAATATCTTTGGTCATTTTTGCCTGCCCCGGGTTATACTGCTAACAATGGCTTTACCATCTCGGTAGGTGCTGCACTTTCTTTCTTAAGCAAACCGGGTGATAGTTTGAGCAAAATATCGAACATTACCACCAACGTTACCTATACGAGTTTCGGGCAAACGCTTCTCCCCTTTCAAGCAAATGTTTGGAGCAAGGATGAAAAATTCAATTACATTGTAGATTGGAAATACATGAATTACCCCAGCGATATTTGGGGACCAAGTACCAGCGTATATGCCGATACTGGCTTAGCCATAAACTTTTCAAGTGTAAAATTGCATCAAACTTTGATGTATAGCGTTTTTAAACATGTATATTTTGGCGCAGGTTATTACTTTGATAAGTTCTGGAACATTAGTCCGAAAGAATATTTAGCTCCAGTACCTTCGCAAGATTTTGCTGATTTTTTTGGCCATAATTTACAGGCTTCGGGGCCGGCATTACGCGTTATTTACGATACTCGTTTAAACCAGATTAATCCAAAACAAGGAACCTACTTGAGTGCAACATTTCGTAATTCGGCTAAGTTTTTAGGCAGTGCTGAAAATTGGAATGCCCTAACCTTAGACATGCGACATTACACCAATTTTCCGCGAGGAAGTAAAAACACGCTTGCCTTTTGGGCTTTGGGTTGGTATTCTACCCCAAACAATACACCCTATTTTTTAATGCCAAGCGTGGGTTGGGACGACAATCAAAATACCGGTCGTGGAACAGCCCAAGGTCGCTACAGAGGCTGGAAAATGAATTATTTTGAGTCGGAATATCGTTTTCAAATTTTAAAAAGCGGTTTTTTAGGTGGTGCTGTTTTTGTGAATGCCCAAACGTACCCCGAAGATCGTTTCTATAAATTGAACACTTTTTATTGGGGTGGTGGTGTAGGCTTGCGCATTAAACTCAACAAATTTTCGGGTACTAACGTATGCATCGATTTTGGTATTGGCCAAAAAAATGGCATTGCCACCAATATTGGGGAGGTGTTTTAAAAAAGATTCCCCACCTCACTTGGGAATAAAATTCTACAATTATTATTGATTGATTAGTTGAATCCACCGGTTGTTTTGTTAAACATAATGGATTTAATGATGCACACGTACAGCATTTTAAGCAATTAATTACTATAAAGACCTATTGTGTAACTCAAGGTATGATTAATGTATATAACATTAATCATAAAAATTACACAATGAAATTTAAAAATTTAACGCTTCTTAGCGTTGCAGTTATATGCCTTTATGCATGTAAGAAAGAAAACCCAATAGTAGAAAAACAGGTTGTTTTGGAACAAAAGGACCCATTAGAGGAGCTTAGCGATTCTTTATCGTTTATTCTGGAGGGGAAACAACTGGTATTCAAAAAGTCTGATTCAAAAAGCAATGCAATAGGGAACGCAGTTTCCAATGTAAAATTAGACTCCTTAGTTAAACAAAAAGAATACACCTCTGGAGATAAAGATTCGGTGATGTTTTATTTATCTTTCCCTTTGTTTGATGAACGCGGAAATAGCGTACATATATCTTTCTTAAAAAAATACAATTTAAATCAAGCACAGCCGAAAACAACTCAAACATCGCTCTTTGTACCACTTGATAAATTAGATTTATTTTCGGTTGGAGAGCGTAAATTTGCGATGGACTTTACTAGAAATAATTCGCAAAATGGAGTTACGATTAACCTTAAAGGAGAATATAGGAATCTTCAAACCTACGGGTTCCCTAGCCTGGTATATCACCAACTATTAAAACCAGAGCTACAAAGCCAATCTAAATTTGAGGTAACAAATTTTCAAAAACTTAACTCTGGAAAATACTTGCTAGAAGCAAAGTTTAACGCATCAGTATACTTTGGTGATGGCAGTAATATCAAAAAAATTGAAAGTGGTTATTTAAGGGTAAAAGTTAACCCCAATAATCTTTACTTTTAATTCTTAACAAAGGGGCTTTCTAATAGAGGACGCCTCTTTCTGTTTAAAATAGTTACAATGTTAAAAAATATTTAAAAGCTCTGTCCTGTTTCAATAACCATTGCCGTTCGGCTATAGCCAACGGCAATGAAATAATTCTTGCTAGGTCATTCCCATTAAAAAGCTCCCCCTATCCTCTTTCGATAATAGCAATAACTTAGCCTCAGGATATGCCTTTGTAAAAGTAAGTGGAATTTTACCCTTTCCTCTTTCACTCCATTTAAACTCAGCAGCTAAAAGCGAATTGGCTTGCTTTTCTACATAATCTACTTCTTGTTGCTGGGTAGTTCGCAAAAAAAAGTCTTGCCTCTACCTGATTTTGCTGCAAACACTTCAAGCGCTCGCTAATCATGTAGTTTTCCCATAATGCACCAACATCGTTACGGTTTTTAATAGAAGTAAAGTTGCGCGTAATGGCATTTATCAAACCTGTATCGTAAAAATAAATCTTCTTATTCTTTTTAATCTCGTTGCGAACATTGCCCGAAAATGCTGGCAGGACGAAAACAACAAAGGCCTTTTCTAAAAGTCCAATGTACTTTTCTAGCGTCTTTTGGTCGGCTTTAACCAATTGAGCCAATTCCGGAAAATTCACCTCGCTCCCCACTTGTAGCGCCAAAGCCTTTACAAGCTTTTCAAACAACAGCGGTTTTTTAATATCCTCTAAGGCAAACAAATCTTTAATTATTATAATTTTGGATTACAATCCAATAAAATCATAATAATTTTGGGTTATGAAAAGATTAAATAGCAAAAAGCCCTTATCGAATCCGATAAGGGCTTTTCTATTTTTACTGAAATTAACCTCGAAAAACGATGTTAATTTGCTAGTTATCCATTCAATGCAGCTGCACCACTTACAATTTCCGTTAACTCGGTTGTAATAGCCGCCTGACGCGCTTGGTTATACGAGAGTTTTAAGGCTTTCAATAACTCACCCGCGTTGTCTGTAGCTTTATCCATCGATGTCATACGCGCTCCATGTTCCGACGCATGCGAATCCAACACTGCTTTGTACAATTGAATTTTAATCGATTTTGGAATTAATTGCTCTACAATCTCTTCTTTAGAAGGCTCTAAAATATACTCAACGTTTGATTTTTTAGAAGCCACAACAGGCTCTTCAGCTTTAGGCAAAGGCAACAACTGCTCAGTAGTGATAAATTGTACGGCTGCGTTTTTAAAACGGTTGTATACAACTTCTACTTTATCAAAATCACCTTTCACAAAACCCGCCATAATTGCATCGGTAATTTTAGTAACGTTCTCGAAAGTTAACTCCGAATAAACCTCGTTGTTATTACCAATTACATTGTATTTGCGTTTCTCGTAAAAATCTTGCGTTTTTTTACCGATTGAAATAATGCTTACATTACCATTTTTGAATTGTTCGCTATATTTCTCGGTTATTAAATTATTGGCCGCTTTAATTACGTTCATGTTAAAAGCACCCGCCAAACCACGGTTTGATGATACCGTTACAATTAACACCTTATTTGGCTCGCGCTCTTGTGTAAAAGGCGATGAAGACCCCTCTAAACTTGCCGATAGATTACCTAAAATCTCCTTTAGTTTAGTAGCATAAGGACGTAAAGCGATGATTGCATTGGTAGCACGTTTTAATTTCGCCGCCGAAACCATTTTCATAGCTTTCGTAATCTGCTGCGTCGATTGTACTGATGCAATACGATTTCTTACTTCTTTTAAATTAGCCATTTTTTATTTCCTGAGTATCAAGAATCGAGTATTAAGTAGCAAGATTAGTTGTAAACTTTGTCTTGATACTTAATACTAACTACTCGATACTTATTAATATTTACTTGAAATTTCTTTTGCTACGGTATCTAAAACACCTGTAATTGCATCGTCAAACTTACCTGCTTTTAAAGCTGCTAAAGTATCTGCATGACGTAATTCCAATTGCATTAAAAATTCTGTTTCAAATTCTTTAACCTTGTTAATTGGAACATTACGCATTAAGTTTTTAGTACCAGCGTACACAATAGCAACTTGTTTCTCTACAGTAAATGGCGAGAATTGCGCTTGTTTTAACATCTCTACGTTACGAGCACCTTTATCAAGTACCGATTTTGTAGCTGCATCTAAGTCAGAACCAAATTTAGAAAAAGCCTCTAATTCACGGTATTGTGCTTGATCTAACTTTAACGTACCCGCTACTTTTTTCATCGATTTAATTTGCGCATTACCACCCACACGTGATACCGAGATACCTACGTTAATAGCTGGACGAATACCTGAGTTGAACAAGTTCGACTCTAAGAAAATCTGACCATCAGTAATTGAAATTACGTTCGTTGGAATATATGCAGAAACGTCACCCGCTTGTGTTTCAATAATTGGTAAAGCTGTTAATGAACCACCACCTTTAACGATATGCTTGATAGACTCAGGTAAGTCGTTCATATTTTTAGCGATATCATCGTTGGCGTTAATTTTTGCAGCTCTTTCTAACAAACGACTGTGTAAGTAGAAAACGTCACCTGGATAGGCCTCACGACCTGGAGGACGTTTTAATAATAACGAAACCTCACGGTAAGCTACTGCTTGTTTAGATAAATCATCATAAACAATTAAAGCTGGTCTACCCGTATCACGGAAAAACTCACCAATTGCAGCACCTGCAAACGGAGCATAAAACTGCATTGGAGCAGGATCAGCAGCCGAAGCAGCAACAACAACTGTATATGGTAAAGCGCCATTTTCTTCTAATGTACGTACAATGTTGGCAACGGTAGAGTTTTTCTGACCAATTGCAACATAAATACAGAACACTGGTTGGCCTGCTTCATAAAATTCTTTTTGATTAATAATGGTATCAATACAAACAGCGGTTTTACCAATTTGACGGTCACCAATAACCAACTCACGTTGACCACGACCAATTGGAATCATTGCATCAATCGCTTTAATACCCGTTTGTAAAGGCTCATTAACCGGTTGACGGTAAATTACACCTGGAGCTTTACGCTCTAAAGGCATCTCATACGTATCACCTAAAATTGGACCTTTACCATCTAAAGGCTCACCTAAAGTATTTACAACACGACCAAGCATCCCCTCACCAACTTTAATAGAGGCAATTTTTTTAGTACGTTTAATTGTATCACCTTCTTTGATTTCGTCAGATGCGCCTAATAATACCACACCCACGTTATCTTCTTCAAGGTTTAATACGATCCCTTGCAGGCCGTTCTCAAATTCAACCAACTCACCCGATTGAACTTTAGTTAAACCGTAAACACGGGCAATACCGTCGCCCACTTGCAACACGGTACCAACTTCCTCCAGTTCGGTTTCTGATTTGAAGCCCGCCAATTGCTGTCTGATAATTGCCGATACTTCGTCTGGTCTTACCTCTACCATAATTTTACTTTATATCTTTTTGTAAATGTAAATCTTGTATTCCTTTTCTTATCTCAGTCCTGCTTTCTGCTATAGTCTTTCTTCCTTCGTCAAAAAGAGCTACGCTTTCAATCAGGTTTGTTTTTTAAAGTGTTGTACTTTTCGGTACCGTAACTTATAAAACGCCTAAACCTTTTAACCGTTACACCTATAAGCAACCTTAGTGTGCAAACTCTTTTTTAAGTTTATTTAATCCGCTTGCAATACTTGCATCAAATTGCCTATCGCCAACCTTTAAAATAAAACCACCAATCAGTTTCTCATTAACCTTTTCGTTAATAATTACCTGGTTTGCATTTAATTCTTTTTTTACTGTTTCAACAATTTGTGCTTTTGCATCAGCACTTAATGCCGTAGCACTTGTTACATCAGCAGTAACAATACCTTTAAGGGCATTATACTGTTGTATAAATTGTTTACTTGTAGCATATAAAACAGCCGAACGTCCTTTACTAACCACCACGTTAAAAAATGTAATTGTTAATGGGCTAACTTTATCAGCAAATATCCCTTTTAAAATACCAGTTTTTTTATCTAAAGGTACAATTGGGTTTTTTAATATAGCTTCCAGTTCAGGGGTATTATCAACCACCTTATCAAATAAAACCATATCATTAAATGCTGCCTCTAAACCATTGTTTTCAACGGCTAGATCAATTAATGATTTGGCATATCTGCTTGCAACTTTAATTTCTGACATATATTTTGAGTTGTAAGTTGTAAGCTAAAAGTTGTACGTTATATGCCATCGAACCTAAATTCTCAAACACAAAACCTGTACTTAAAACTTAAAACTAATACTTATAACTAGTTTAATTCAACGTCTTTTAACAAATTCGCTACTAAAGCCTCTTGTTTAGCTTTATCATCTAATTGTGCACGTAAAACACGCTCAGCAATTTCTAACGATAAAGTAGATACTTGACCTTTAACTTCAGCCAAAGCAACTTTCTTTTGGTTTTCAATTTCGATTTTAGCTTTTTCAATTAATTTCGAACCTTCAACCTGAGCTTGCTTTTTAGCTTCTGCTAAGATACTATCTTTTAAAGTTTTAGCGTCTTTTAAAATTTCATCACGCTCAGCACGTGCTTGCGCCATTAAATCTTGGTTCTGAGCAGTTAAACGAGCCATTTCTTGTTTCGCCAACTCTGCTTTGTTTAAAGCCTCATCAATGCTTTGCTCACGTTCGTGAATCGCTTTCATGATTGGTTTCCAGGCAAATTTAGCCAACAAAAACGCCAACAATAAAAACGCGATGGTGTTCAAAACCAATAAACCAATTTCAGGAATTAATAAATCCATTTTATATATTTAATCTTCTTGTTAAACGATACAATTAAACAAGAACCTTAACGGCAATCCCGAAAAGGTTCTTGTGTTAAATTCTCTTTGATTATTTTGCGATCAAAGAAACTACTACTGCGAATAACGCAACAGCCTCGATGAAGGCAGCAGCGATAAGCATAGCAGTTTGAATTTTTGAAGCGGCCTCTGGTTGACGAGCAATAGATTCCATTGCAGATCCACCAATTTTACCGATACCTAATCCAGCGCCAATTGCAGCTAAGCCTGCGCCGATTGCAGCTAATGTTCCAGTCATTTTCTGATTTATTTATATTAATTTAACAATAATGTTCACTACTAATGATGATCCTCTACAGCCATTCCAATAAATAAGGCCGATAGAATCGTAAAAATAAACGCTTGAATAAACGCTACCAAGAATTCAATTAAACCAATAAAGATGGCAAAGAAAATTGAAGCCGGAGCTACCCATAACGTATTAAAAATAAAAACTAAGCACAATAAAGACATCACCAAAATGTGACCTGCCGTAATGTTTGCAAACAAACGGATGGCTAGAGCGATAGGTTTTGTAAACATACCGAAAATCTCTACAGGAATCATCAAGGGTTTCAACCACCATGGCACAGGAGGATTTAAAATGTGTCCCCAGTAATATTTATTGGCTTTAAAGGTTGTAATTAAAAAGGTGCAAGCCGCTAAAACAATGGTTAAAGCTATATTACCCGTTACGTTTGCTCCTCCAGGAAAGAAAGGAACCAAACCCAACATGTTGTTAAACCAGATAAAGAAAAACACGGTTAATAAATACGGCATATACGCACTGTATTTATGTCCTAAGTTTGGTCTCGCAATATCGTCGCGTACAAAAAGAATAATCGGCTCTAAAAACGATTGCATCCCTTTTGGCGCTTTTCCAACTCTCTTTTTATAAGATGCCGCCACAGTAATGAAAACAATCAATAAAATCACTACCGATAACAACATACTAAATACGTTTCTGGTAATAGAAAAATCAATCGGACGTGCATTTGTAATCTTTTCTTCACCACCAACAACCTCGTGCGACACAAAAGAACCGTGCTCATTCGGCGTTGCATTCGCATAATAAATTTTACCATGCGCAAGAACAAAACGTTGACCATCTTTCTCTACTACAACTTTACCTTCTTCATCAAATTTAAAATCAGACGAACAAAAGTTCACCAATCCATTATTCGTCCAAAGAATTACTGGCAAATCTAACACAACACCATGCTCGCCATGCCCCCATAGAGTTATCGAATGACTATCACTGATGTGATGAAAAATAAATGAGGTAATATCAAATTCCTTTTTCTCTTCTCCTTCTGCATGCGTAGTATGCTCTACAGGAGAAACACCCTCATGTGTAGTTGCTGTAACAGTATCAACAGCTAAAGAATCTACACGCTCCACACTAGCGAAAGTATCATTTTTGATAGACAAAAACGCTATTAAAAGCGTAAAAACAACAATTACCTTCTTAACTTTCGACATAAAAACTTGGTTAAAATCCATTTATTGGCAGTTTTTTACTTTAAATTTTGGTGGCGCAAGTTACACAACAAACAGTACATTTCAAAGGCTGAAAACAATAAATAAATAGAAAAAAAATTTAGAATAAAAAGAAGCCCGTTTCCCTTACTATTTATACTGTAAATCAACACAAAAGCCATACAAAAAATCAGCTTCAATGTTATCGAGCTCATTACCGTCATTACTCCTGCTTCAGATTGACGCTTAATCCCCATAAAAGCCAGTAAATAAGCGATGTAGGTAATACCCGCCATAAAACCAAAAATCACCCAAAATTCAGGCACAAATAGTTTTACATCCTTAAAAATAAAAGGCAAGCCAACTACAACACTTATTAAAAGCCCTATAAACACGAAGTAAAAACTTGTAAACTTGGTTAGATTCAATGGAGTAACTTCTATAACTAAAACTTTTTTTTCTGCAAAGATAAGGTTTTTGAAATCAACTAAGTAGAATTAAAATAACATTAGAGCGAGCAGCTTTAAATGAAGTAGGCTATTTTATTTTTGTTACCTGTTTTATCACCTGAAAAAGCGCTATACCTACACCAGCTAATCCAAAAAAAGCGGTTATCAGCATATTTTCACTGTTTCTTTTTTCATCTATTTTGTATCCAATAAACGTAAATAGACCAATAGTTGCAATCATTTGGAAACCTGCAGCCGTGTATTTTGCTGCAATATTGACCCTATTCTTTGAATTCTCTTTCTTATTTTCCATTTGTTTACTGCAATAATTAATTAACTTTGATTGAGAAAATTTAGTGTTGGTAAAATAATTCAGCAGATTTTCAGTTTATTAATAAACTAAAGTAGCCCTCAATAATTGAAAAAACATAGCTATAATTCATTATATCCCTTATTTTTTTGCATCGGACTCTTATGTGTGTATGGCTGTATAACGCCAAAAGACACGTCTTTTAGCCGCAAAATGCAAAATTTAACAGCAAGATATAATTATTTATACAATGCGAATGTTATTTTAACCGAGTATAATGAGGCCCAGTTGCAAACCTTTGCAGATGACTACAACAAAATCCTTCCCGTTTATTTAGATCCGGAGCCACAGGTAAATTTAGTATTAAGTCCGGGCATTTCCAATAAACAATTAGACGATGTAATTACCAAAGGCCAAGCCATTGTTAACGATAAAAGCTATAGCAATTACCTAGACGACGCCTATATGCTTATGGGCAGAGCAAACTATTTAAAAGGGAATTACTTTATTGCCGCTGAATATTTTGACTATGTTGCAAAAACCTATCAAAACGATTCCAAGGCTTTCGTAATGGCATTGAACTGGAAGGTTCGTTGTCAAATGGAATTAAATAATCTTTATAATGCAAATAAAATTACCGACACGTTAAGTCGGGCAACGGAAACACTAAAATCGGGAATTGCCGAGCCTTTAGCTACCATGGCTCAATTGCGCATCTATCAGAAACGGTATAAAGAAGCCATTTCATTACTAGAATCTGCCATTGGTTTTTCACCTGAAAAGCAATTGGGAATCCGCTGGCGTTTCATTTTGGCTCAATTGCAAGAACACGAAAACAATCTTCAAGATGCGTATCAAAACTTCATTAAAGTTGAAAAAAGCAATGCTCCATTTGAGATGTATTTTCATGCTAACTTAAATCGTATTAAACTTAAATCGATTTTAAGCGGCGAAGAAGTTAACAAAGAAGCGGAATTAGAAGCATTGTTAAAAGACGATAAAAATTTCGATTACATCGACCAGATTTATTTTCATGTTGGTGAACTGTATGCCAGCCGTCGCAATTATGTTAAAGCGGAAGAAAACTATCAAAAATCGATTAAAAACAGCAGCCAAAATCAAAATCAAAAAGCATTGTCGTATTTGCGTATTGCCGATATAAATTTTAAAGAGTTTAAAAACTATATCAAAGCAAAAGAATATTACGATTTGGCAGTGGCTATCCTACCCAAAAATTATCCCGATTACGAAAGCTTAGCAAAAAAAGCAGCCAACCTTCAATACTTAACCGATCGATATAGTTTAATAGCCAAAGAAGACACCTTACAGGCCATTGCAAAGCTTCCCGTGCAAGAACATGAGCCTAAAATTAAAGCCTATTTAGCGCCAAGATTTAAAATAGACTCCACTGCAACGCCTACCAATCAACAGTTAAACGATGTTGATTTTATGTCTCAGCAGCAAGATCAACTAGCCAATAATAGCGACGGAATGTTCTACTTCAATAATGCTGTTGCCCTAAGCAATGGAATGTCTGACTTTAAGAAAAGATGGGGTAACCGACAACTAGAAGATAATTGGCGCCAAAGTGTTCGCTCGGCGGCTCAACAAAATAATGACGTGCTAGCAGGCGGAAATATTGCGAATAAAATTGAACCGGCCAATGGAACCACCAACAATTCCAATACCGCACAAGATCAACTTGAAAAGGAATATTTAGCCGCTTTACCGACCAATCCTCAATTAGTAGAAAGTTCTAATGGACGTATCATTGAAGCTTATTTTGACATTGCCAATTTCTACCAACAAGAACTTAATGATAAGGAGGAAGCTAACAAAGTTTATCTGGAATTAGTAAAACGTTTCCCGAACAATGCACATGCTGATGCCATTTACTACAGTTTATACTTAAATTACAAAGGTATAGATGAGGTTAAATCGAATACGTATAAAAATTTAATCTTAACAAATTATCCCTATTCAACCTTCGCAAAAACCATCAACGACCCGAACTATTCAATTAAGCAAAATGAAATTGAAAACACAGTAAAAAACAATTACAATGCTATGTTCGATGCGTATGAAAAAAAGAATTACGCAGCTGTAATTGCCTTGGCGGACGAAAATATTGCCAAATATCCGTACGACGATTTAGTACCTCAATTCGCTTACCTCAGATCCATTGCAATTGGGCGTACGTCCAAAGTGGATGCCTTGTTAACTGCATTTAATTCGATTGTGAGTTCCTATCCGAACGACCAGTTGATTGTGCCTTTAGTAAAAGACCATTTAAAGTACATAGAAGATCATTTAGAAGAATTTAAAAAGAGGCGGGTTGCATTAATCGATTTTGACTTAAATGAGCCGCGCTTTATTGCTCAGGCAACAACTGAACCAACGCAACCGGCACCTTTAAATAAAGAGCCTAACCCACCTGTAGACAATAAACCAACCGAAAGTAAGCCGCAACCGCTTGATAAACCTGTGGAAATAGCGGTGATTAAGCCTGTTGACAGCGCAACTGTGGTCAAAGATCCTGTTGTAGCGCCAAAACCGGCAAGTATTTTTAGCACTGTAGTTTCGGATACATACTACTTTGTAATTGATGTGGCAGATGTGAGTATAACACTAAGCTCGTCGCGCTTTGGTATCGGTCAATTTAATCGAGGCAATTATCCAGATAACAATTTAGCCCATAAACTTATTGAACTAGACGAGGATCAATTAATTTATGTAAATAGTTTTGTGGATTTAGAAGATGCAAAAATTTACGAACAGCACATCAAGGGTCAATTAAAGAACATTATGAAAGTGCCAGCGGATAAATATCGTACCTTCATCATCAGTAAAGAAAATTTCGACAAACTAAAAGATAGAACCTTGGTTAATCAATATATAGAATTTTACCAAAACAATTATCAATAAGGTTCACGATATTTGTATCATCTTTCATCCGTTATTTAGAAAATCACGTGGCGCAATACAACACTAAAATGAATAAATCTCTTTCTGCAGCAGATACCAAACGATATAGTTTGTTAATTTGGAAAATCCTGATTGCCGGAATTGCCCTTTTTGCAATTTTTATCACCATGATTGGTTTTGGTCTTTTTGGAGCATTACCATCGTTTCGCGATATTGAACACCCGAAAAGCAATCAAGCATCTGAAATTATCTCTGAAGAGGGAAAAACAATTGGCACCTATTTCGTTCAAAATAGATCAAATGTAACGTATAAAGAAATTTCGCCAAATGTTTTAAATGCATTAGTTGCTACAGAAGATACGCGTTTTATGGAACATTCGGGGATTGATTTTCAACGAACCTTTACCATTATATTTTATAACCTAATTGGCAAAAAACAAGGTGGTAGTACCATTACGCAACAATTGGCGCTAAACTTATTCTCAGAAGAAGGACGTCAACGTAATTTCTTCAAAAGGGTGATGCAAAAATTTAAAGAATGGATTGTTTCGGTGAAGTTGGAACGCAATTACACCAAACAAGAAATCATAACCATGTATTTAAACACCGTTGATTTCGGAAATCAAGCATACGGTATCAAATCGGCCGCACGAGTGTATTTCAACACTACGCCAAGCAAATTAACCGTTACGCAAGCCGCCACCCTGGTGGGAATGCAAAAAGGAATTACCATGTACTCGCCCACCCGCAATCCTGAGCGTTCGCGGAACCGTAGAAATACGGTAATGGCCATGATGGTGAAAGCGAATTATTTACCACAAGAAAAATTCGATCAATTTAAAGAGGAACCTTTGAATTTGCACTTTAATGCTGCAACGGTAAACGAAGGTTTGGCTCCTTATTTTCGTACTGTGCTTAAAAGTGATATCAAAAATATTTTTCAAGAACAAGGTATCACAAAGCCAGATGGTACTCCATACGATTTAGATCGTGATGGCCTGAAAATATATACCACACTGAATTACGACATGCAGGTATATGCCGAGGAAGCACAGAAAGAATACATGAAAATTCTTCAGGCACAATTTATCAATAGTTGGAAAGGAAGAAATCCTTTTAAAGATAAAAGCTTGCAAATTGAGCAAGGAATTAGACGTTCGGACCGCTATAAAGCCCTAAAGGCCGAAGGTAAATCGGATGAAGAAATTAATACAGATTTTAATACGCCTACCGAATTAACCATTTTTACTTGGAAAGGAAATGTGGATACCACGATGAAGCCTATTGATTCGGTTCGGTATTACAAAATGCTTTTGCGAAATGCGTTGATGGCAATGGATCCAACCAATGGTCATGTGAAAGCATGGGTGGGTGGTATTAATTTTGAGCACTTCAAATACGATCAAGTAAAAATGGGAGAACGCCAGGTGGGTTCAACCGCGAAGCCTTTTACGTATGCAGTGGCTATCGAAAATGGGTACTCGCCATGCTATACGGTTCCAAATGTACCCGTAACCATCGAAGGCTATGGCGAACCGTATACACCACGCTCAAGTGGAACTTTACAAGGGGTTTTGACTTTGCAAAAAGCACTGGCCTATTCACAAAATTATATAACCGCCTATTTAATGAAACAAGTTGGTCCTGTTGCTGTTGCTAACTTGGCAACGAAAATGGGCATACCAAATGTTCCTGCATATCCTTCTATTTGTTTAGGCTCATTTGATGCTTCGGTATACAACATGGTGGGTGCTTATGGTACCTTTGCTAACAAAGGTTATTATACCCAACCGATTTATTTGTTGCGCATTGAAGATAAAAACGGTGTTCTTTTGTATCAGAAGAAAGCAATTCCGAAACCAGTGATGAGCGAAGAAGTAGCTTACGTAATGACTCGCATGCTCCGCGGCGTTGTGAACAACGGTACGGGTTCTCGTTTAAATTACAAATACAAAGTAAATGCGCCTATTGGAGGTAAAACTGGAACTACTCAAAATAACTCTGATGGTTGGTTTATGGGCGTTACGCCACAATTGGTAACTGGCGTTTGGACCGGATGTGAAGATCGTGCTTTTCACTTTATAAGCACCGGACAAGGAGAAGGTGCAAACACAGCACTTCCTATTTTTGCCGGCTTTATGAAACGGGTATATGCCAATCCAAATTTAAAAATTAGCAAAGCTGATTTTGAAGTACCTAAATCAGGGGTTTCAATTGTATATGACTGCAATCAATATCAACAGCAGGAAGAAGTAGCACCTACAGAATTAGACGAAAAGCTCGGTTTTTAGGCGCTGTTTTTTTGCATGAAGGATAGCAGCGAAAAGCCCGCATCCGATTTTTTTGGGGAGGACTTGTAGCGTATAGCCTGAACCTTTTCCAATTTTTCATCGGAAAGAAGGGGGGCACGCCCAATAAAAAGTTTTATATACATTATATCTTTCATTTTTGATTCAAAATTCCTACTTATGCAGCTATGAGTGTTTTCGACCATAAATTGGCTTTGACAGCTATTCCACATAAGCCCGGTGTGTACCAGTATTGGGACATTGATGGAAAGCTGATGTACATTGGCAAAGCAAAAGATTTACGCAACCGTGTGGGTTCTTATTTCAATAGCGATCGAAATTTGCTTAACGCCAAAACACGCGTACTGGTTTCACGTATCAGGAAGATTACCTTTACCATTGTGGATACCGAAATTGATGCATGGTTGCTTGAAAACAGCTTAATCAAAAAGCATCAGCCAAAGTTTAACATCAATTTGAAAGATGATAAAACCTACCCTTGGATTATCATTAAAAACGAGCATTTTCCGCGCATTTACTGGACAAGAAAGGTGATTAAAGATGGGTCAACCTATTTCGGTCCCTATGCTTCGGTAGGCATGATGCACACCATTTTGGATTTAATTAAAGAGACGTATGCGCTGCGTACGTGTAATCTACCGTTAACCCCGAAAAACATTGCGGAGGGAAAATTTAAAGTTTGTTTAGAGTATCAAATTGGCAACTGCAAAGGCCCTTGTCAGGCTTACCAATCAGAACGCGATTATACAAAGAGCATTTCAGAGATCAAGGAAATTTTGAGTGGAAAAATTGGCAATGTTATCCGAGAGGTAAAAACGGTGATAAAAGCAGCTGCAGAAGAGTTAAATTTTGAGCTGGCGCATCAATATGCGTTGCGCCTCGAAACCTTGGAAAAATACCAAAGTAAATCGACTGTAGTGAGCAGTGCCATCACCAATGTGGATGTTGTGAGCATTGCTTCGGATGAACGGTATGCCTTTGTTAACTACCTTAAAGTGGTTAATGGAAGCATTATTCAAACACAAACGATCGAGATTAAAAAACAATTGGATGAAAGCGATGAGGAGCTTTTAACAACTGCCATGCTTGAGTTTAGAACCAAATTTAACAGTACATCGAAAGAAATAATTGTTCCTTTTGAGTTGAGCTTGGAAGATCCGAGTGTACGCTTTACAATCCCAAAATTGGGCGAAAAAAAGAACTTGTTGGAGCTTTCGCAGAAGAATGTTTTATTCTTTAAAAAGGAAAAGTTAAACCAATATGAAAAGTTAAATCCAGATTTGCGCACCGATCGGATTTTGACCACGATGATGAACGATTTACGTTTAACGCAGCTGCCGAAACACATTGAATGTTTTGATAACTCGAACTTTCAAGGGAAGTATCCGGTGTCGGCTATTGTGGTATTTAAAGACGCCAAACCATCCAAAAAA
Organism: Pedobacter paludisoli; assembly: GCF_052344095.1. Classification (GTDB taxonomy): domain Bacteria; phylum Bacteroidota; class Bacteroidia; order Sphingobacteriales; family Sphingobacteriaceae; genus Pedobacter. The sequence continues at coordinate 2,613,885 of NZ_CP179926.1, forward strand.
GATTACCGGCATTTTAATGTGAAAACAGTTGAAGGTCCGAACGATTTTGCCACCATGGAAGAGGCTGTTTACAGGCGATATAAACGTTTATTAGATGAAGAACAGCCATTGCCTCAACTGATCATTATTGATGGCGGAAAAGGTCAATTATCTTCTGCTTTGAAAAGTTTAAAGGCCCTGAACATTGATAAAAAGGTAACGGTGATTGGCATTGCTAAACGATTGGAAGAATTGTTTTACCCGGGTGATAGTTTCCCGCTCTATTTGGATAAAAAATCCGAAACGTTAAAAATCATTCAACAATTACGTGATGAAGCACACCGCTTTGGCATTACTTTTCACCGCAAAAAACGCGATCAAGGAACATTAAAAACCGAACTGGAACAGATAGAAGGTATAGGCAAAACGACCGCAAATAAATTACTGACGCATTTTAAATCGGTCAAAAAAATAAAAGAAGCGAGCGAAGATGAGCTTAGCAAAGTACTAAACACCAAGCAGATTCAAGCTTTAGTTCGGCATTTTAGTACTGAAGGGTCTTGAGTATTTAGTAGTAAGTATAAGTGAGGAGTATCAAGTATTAAGTTCTAAGACAAATTTACTAATTTACCAGTACTCCTATTCGCTATTCCCAATTGACTATTCACTAATTCAACCATAAAAAAAGGGCTTGTTTTGAAGCCCTTTTTTATATTCTTTAGTATTCCCAAAGACCTTGTTCGTAATCGAGAATAGATTTTTTAATTCTTTCAGACTCTAACAAACGTTCTCTCGGATCACCGATTATTTCTCTTATCTTATTATCACCCGGATTTGATTCCTTAACAATGTAGCTAGCAAATAAGCGGCGAACGAAGAAATCATCGAAACTTAATGTTGATGCATCGTTACTCACATTTACCAAACGCTTTTTAGTTAAAATTGGACGTGCTTCGTTGTAGTATACCCAGAAAACCGGCTGCCATTGTTTTGCAACTTCGTTGTATTTCATAGGTGCAATACCTACAATACGTGGTTCAAAAATAGAGCGCTTAATATCGTAAATCCAATCTTCTTTAATTCTGAATTTTAAAAATAATTCAGGATTATATTCAGAGGCTACTGTTTTAACCGTACCCGCTTTTGAATCGGTAACTTCTGTAGTACCCGTAGCAGCAATCATTGCTGAATCTCCTGACATGGGAGTACGAAAGGCATCTTCTTCATTCAATGCACTATCAATAGGTGAATATGCCGTTAACTCTTCTGCCTTAATTGAATTAACCAAAACATCAATTAAACGTGATTTTGGTGACTTTAAAACAGAGTTAGTGGTATCACGCAAATCGATTTCTCTCCAAATACGTTTTGCAAAAAACACATCCTCTTCACGCACTTCAGCAAACTCGACCATTTCTGTACTATCAATGTCTACACGTGTATAGAAACCATCTTTTGGTGGTACTTTTAACTTTTTCTTAGCAGGAGCTGGTGCCGGTACTACTTGTGTAGGAGCTGGTGCAACAGTGCTTGCTGCTGTATTGGTTGTTGGTTTAGTATTCGCTTTCGTCGTATTTGACTTAGGCTTCGTTTGACTAAATGCCGAAACACTTATTAAGGCCAAAACTGCAATACTTAAAATTCTTTTCATCTTCTTTTTATTTAACATTAAATGAAACCGATGGTAATTTTTTCTGACGACCATCTGGGCCTTGGCACACGATATCATCAAAGAATACTCTTGATCCAGGGGTAACAGCATTCATGGCTGTACGCACAGCACCTGAAAAATTACCACCATTTCCTGCAATTGTAACCGCATCTGAACGTGGTTTAATTACAGTTAATTTATAACGTAAGATCTCGAAACGAACATCAAATGGGAAATCTTCCAAATTTGCATCAATTTCAGATTCACTTTTTAGTTGTACGGAAGAAATATCTCCGCCCAAGCGCCCACCTACTCTAGCAACCGGTGCTGGAATCGATTTCACTCTAAATTTTTGTGTGCCTAAATTAACGGTTTTGCCATCGCTACTCGCATTCACGCTGATCGCAATTTCTTGCCCCACTTTACTTCCATCAGCAATAACATCGTACTTTCCGGCACCTGTTTTACGCATATTCACTCCCGGAGCACTTGCATTTACACTTTCAAGTGGAAAGCCTGCTGCCGACACTGAAAATGGATTCGGGATACCCGCATATATTACATTCATCTTATCTGATGAAACGTTTGATGAAGGTTTTGCAACTTGATATGTTTGCTTAGGCGTTCTATATTCCTTTATTTGTCCATCCGTTTGACGAATACGTACGATACCTTCCCAGTTGAATACGCCTACTGTGCCGGTACTTCCACTGTAAATACCCTTTCCGTCTTTTACAGAAAGTTTGCTTCCGCTTACGAGAACCTCTGGATTTGACCTTGAATCACTAGCGGTCAAAAACACTTCTGCAGTATAGGGCTGTCCTTGAATCACATACGATGTAGGTGCAACCGCCACCGCAGCAAACTGGTCAATATTTACCACTGCTTTATCCATATTTCCGAATAACTTTTTAACAATCTCCGCTTCAGCATTTCTGTTATCTGCTTGAATTTTTGTTAAAATAGTCATCGCCGCTGTTAAAGGTGTTCCCTCACCAAAATTAACTTCTGCCCAATTCCCTTTAATCTTTTTCTCAGGATCTTTTGCTTCAAGTGAAAATGCAACACTTTTACGATCTTCAGGATCCAATAGCGCAATTAATTTCTCGCGTGTTTCGTTAATTTTCTTTTGCAACTTCACACCCTCTTTTTGGTTAACCATAATATGAGGGGCGATGTCCAAATTCTCTCTCAATTTTAAATCGCCAGTTTCTGGATTAATACCATCACCCTGTTTCGTAAACTCCGCTTTAATTTTTTCGATGTAGCTGCTTAGTTCATCAGAAATAGCTTTCGCTTTTTTTGCTTTCTCGTAAATTGGTTGTGCTCTTGCCGGCTCTTCTTTCAATTTTGAATTTTCGAAAGAAGAGAATAGCTGTTCAATACTTGAAGACACGTTTTTTCTCGATGTCTCTAAACTATCGTTAATATTCTTAAATGAATTTAATATTGTATCTGATACGTTTAATGCAAGCATGGCTAACAATACCAAATACATGATATTGATCATCCGCTGCCTTGCTGTTTCTTTTCCGCCTGCCATTTATGTATGTAGCTTATTGGTTAATAATAAACAATTAAACGCGGGGTTGATTCATAGCAGATAGCATATTGCCGTAAATTGCATTTAAAGAAGATAAGTTCTTCGCCAATTTATTTACTTCTTCTTTAAATTGTTTCGAATCTTCCATCGACTCATTAAAGTTCTGCATGGTCAATGATAAGTTAGAATAAAACTTATTCATTGATTTTAAATGAGCGCTTGAATCTTGCAATTCCAATTCATATACAGCGTTTAGTGCTGATAAATTTTTAGCTAAATTATTTACTTGATCGTGATAAGCTTGTGAGTCTGCTTTAGAATCGCCCAAAGCTTGAAGATTTTTTGTAGCATTATCAAAAGCAGTACTTAAATTATCAAATCCAGCGGTTGCTGTTTGAACTTTTGCAGTAAAAGCATTGGTTGCTGTAGAAGCATCGGCCACGGTAGAAATAGCCGCAACTTTATCACCAAATGTACGTAAACCAGTACCTAGGCTTTCAATTAATTCAGGTCCAATTTTAGCATCTGATAACATGTTATCTAAAGCCGAGGTTGATGAGAACGACGCTTGCGCAATTGGTCTGGCAGATGCTTTTGGTAATTCGCCGGCATAATCTGGGTTCAACTCTGGATAAACTCTTTCCCAAGCTGGTTCCGGATCTGGCGGATAAAAACCGGTTAAGAAAAACAAAAATGCCTCGATTCCCAATCCAGCTCCGATAGCCCAACTTCCTAATTGACCACCCAAGTGCAAAATTTTACATAATGCTCCAATAATTACAACACTTGCTCCCCATGAGATTGCTTTATGTAACCATCCTGGTTGTTTTTTACCTGCCATAGTTTTTTATTTAATTTAGATTTTTAGGTTTCTTTAATTATTTCTTAAATCAGCTCCAGCATATGATGACACACACCTGAAGCCGATGTATGATCTTTGCGTATCTTGATATTCATAGGTTGCAGATGAGTTCTGTAAAAAGTAAGCAGTATCTTTCCAAGAACCACCTTTAACTACTTTACGCTTTCTATATTTACTATCACCCTTTCCGGCATCGTAAACAAAGTTCGGGTTTAAATCGTGTAGCAATGGGCTTGCTCCTTTATTGAAAGCTGTGATGGTCCATTCTGAGACATTTCCGGCCATGTTATACAAACCATAATCGTTTGGAAAATATGATCTTACTCCAACTGTATAAATACCACCATCGCTTGAATAATCGCCACGACCTGGTTTAAAGTTTGCTTGTAAACATCCTTTTGTATTACGAATATACGGCCCGCCCCAAGGATATTTTGTTTTTGTGTTTCCTCCTCTTGCAGCATATTCAAACTCCGTTTCAGCTGGCAATCTATATCCTCTGGTTCCTAAAGGTAATTTTCTGGCAGCCGCAACTCCGTCGAACAATTCAGTTCTCCAATGTGCAAAAGCTCTTGCTTGCTCCCAGTTTACACCCACTACTGGATAATTATCATAAGATGGGTGATTGTAGTAGCTACGTACCATTGGATCGTTCATAGAATACGAATAATCTGTTTTCCAAACCATCGTATCTGGATAAATCGCAATGTTAAAATGATCGATATAATCTTGACGTTTGCTGTTTGGATCTTTATGACCAGCAGCAGCTTTATCCATGTTTACTTCCGCATACACGTATTCAAATTTACGCACGTCTAATTCTTTTCTTCCTGGTAAAGCGTCTAATCCAGAATAATACATTCCTTCTAACTGGCTTTGTTGTGCACCGGCTTTGCCTTTAGCACGCCAAATATTTGCACCATTTGGCCCAACTTTTTTCCAATCAATATTTTTTTGTCCTCCCACACTTGCTGCATTTGCACCTTTTGGTGTAACGGTAAATTGAGCAGGCATGCCCATCATCGTTACCGCAATAGAATCGCGCACCCAGTTTGTAAACTGGCGATACTCTGCATTGGAAATTTCGGTTTGATCCATGAAGAATGCACTAATCGTAGTCATTCTACTCGGACTGTTTTGAGAGAATGTAATATCCTCATCTGCGCCACCAAGTGGAGTGTGGCCTGGCGGGATGTAAACCATCCCCAACGGAATTCTATTGTTTTTAAATTTTCGGTTATAAGAGCCCACTAACTCGCCTTGGCCACCATGACCACAGCTTGAAAGCAATACCGTTATAGCCGCAACAGCTAGAAAGTAGATTTTCTTCATAAATTCTTAAAGTGTACTTTTTACACGCAATTAACAATGTTATCAAAAATCCATTAAATATTCAATAAATGCAAGAATTTTACACGAAAGTACGCCGATTTAATAATAAAAAAATCTAACGTAGCTTTACTAGAACTGCATTTGTCGTATAAATAAAACATTATCTTGCTATAACTCAAATTTTTACATTTTATTGTTATCAAGAATGTTTTATTTACACGAAATTGTTATTTATTTGAAATTTTAATATAGTTTTCAATGGCCATGGTCATCGATGGCACACCCGGTGTTGGTGCAGCGATATCAACGATTAAATCCATGTCCGTAACAGCTTTACTTGTATTCACACCAAAGGCTGCGATACGCGTATTATTCTGTTTAAAATCAGGGAAGTTTTTAAATAGGGATTGAATGCTCGATGGGCTAAAGAAAGCGATTACATCATAAAACACTTCTGCTAAATCTGATAAGTCACTCACAACGGTTCTGAATAACACCGCTGGCGTAAAATCATAGCCACTTTTTTCTAAAAATTTCATGGTGTCTTCAGTAGCAACATCTGAACATGGGTATAAGAATTTTTCGCCGGCATGTTTCTTTAAAACCTCTGCTAAATCAGCGGCCGTTTGCTTGCCGAAAAATATCTTACGTTTGCGATACTGGATATATTTTTGAAGATACAACGCAATCGTTTCCGACAAACAGAAATACTTTAGTTCTGCCGGCACTTCATATCGCATTTCTTCACATATCCTGAAAAAGTGATCTGCGGCATTACGGCTTGTAAAAATTACAGCTGTAAAGTCGGCAAGATTAACTTTGTCTTTTCTAAAATCCCTCGCAGGTACTCCTTCCACATGGATAAAAGACCTAAAATCAACTTTAAGGTTGTATTTTTTGGCTAAATCATAATAGGGGGATTTTTCTGTTTCGGGTTTTGGCAAAGTAACTAAGATACTTTTTACTTTGCGAATTCTAGCGTCATTTTTTTCTTGCATCTTTTTATTTTTCCTACTGCAATCCTATCGTTTTAATCAGTATCAAAATAGGACATATTTCGAGGGTGCAAAAATACAAAATTAAATGCATTTTTGAAAACTTATTGTTGGAAAGAATTGTGAATCCTGCCCTTAATAACTGAAAAACAAATATTACGATTAACAATAAATATGCTAATACTATATAAATTGGACCGTATTTTAAGGGCGATAATGCAAATGCCACCACTAAGGGTATAAATAACAGCGAAGCATTGAAATAACTTAGGTATAAAATTGAAATATACTCATTTATAGGCTTCCGAATATCAAAAACATAGCCCAAAAAGCGTAAAAAGATTAACTTTAACGCATACAAGCCAATTATAGTCAACGAAATCGTAAAGAAAAACCGAAATCCTTCTTTTACTTGATACATATCATAGTATTGAGCCACTAAAAAGAAGAACATCCCTACAATAAATCCAAACTGAATAAAAAGCAACAAAAATGGCCAGGAGCTAAATAAATTATCTTCTTTGTTTATTGCATTTAAAGCCCTGTTACTAAAAAAGGAATGTACAATGGCCGATAGTTGCTTCGAAAAAGCTGCCTTTAAAATGGCAAAAACCACCAACATAACAAAGATAAACCCAAGCAGACCTACATTGCCTTTCGGAATCAATTTACCGAGTTGATACGGGTTTTCTTTCTTTTTAAAATGCTGGTATTTCTTTTGCCAATCGATTAGATTAAGTGTGGGAAATAGATATTCCTTTTCAACACTATCTAAAAGCGCATGTTTATTCAATAAACTATCCGGCAAAACCCAGGTATGCCTTACAATGGAATCCGTAACCCTTTTTTGAGTGGCCAATGTTGCAGAATCCAACCGATAGCGTTTATAAGAATACTGCCGAACCTTTATTGAATCTTGTTGAACTGCCAACTCTTGACTAAACACAGCATGTACCGAAAAGAAAAATGATAGTAAAATTAAAAAGTATCTCGGCATTATGTAGTCTAAACTTAGGCTACAAAAGTAATTGATTAATCATTGTTTAGCAACACAATTATGAGCAACCGTTTTAACCTTATCGCAAGCTGAGCAAAAATAAATTCATCATCCCAAATCCTTCTTTTCCTAAGATAGCATAATAAGAGGAAGCTTACTCATTTAGATCTTACTTGCAAACATGCTTAAAAACCCATAAATGCACTTACCTTTGTATCTCAATAAACAACTGTACCAACAAAACATGGCCGGTATTTACATTCATATTCCTTTTTGCAAGAAAGCTTGCCATTATTGCGATTTTCATTTTAGCACCTCTTTAAAATATGCCGATGAGATGGTTGATGCCATTTGCAAGGAGATAACCCTTAAAAAGCAAAAAATTACTGGCCAAGTGGGTAGTATTTATTTCGGAGGTGGTACCCCGTCTATCTTATCACTTGCTCAATTGCAGAAAATTTTTGATGCCATAAATAGAAGTTTTTCTGTTGACTCAAACGCAGAAATAACCATTGAAACCAACCCAGATGATTTAAATGCTGCAAAGTTAAAAGACCTGAAACAACTTCCCGTGAATCGCTTTAGCGTAGGCATTCAATCTTTTTTTAACGAGGATTTGCTGTGGATGAACCGTGCGCATACTGCCGAGGAGGCTGAAAGTTGCATTAAAAGAAGTCAAGATGCTGGTTTTGAAAACTTAACACTCGATTTAATTTATGGCTATCCGTTGCTCAGCGATACAAAATGGCTGCACAACATTCAAACGGCTATTAACCTGCAAGTGCCGCATATTTCTGCCTATGCATTAACAGTAGAGCCAAAAACAGCCCTGGCTCATGCCATTAAAAGCAAAAAACAATTACCGGTAAGCGATAGCCAAAGCGCTGCACAGTTTGAATTTTTGATGCATCAGCTACAAACAGCAGGTTTTGAACATTACGAAATATCAAATTTTGCCAAACCTGGTTGTTATGCAGTACACAACACCAATTACTGGAAAGGCATTAATTACATTGGAATTGGTCCGTCGGCGCACGGCTTTGATGGGCAAAATCGGTACATGAACCCGGCTAATAATGCGCAGTATATAAAAACCCTCGCACAAAATCAGTTGCCTGAAATTGTGGAAGAATTAAGTCTCTACGATCGTTTTAACGAATATGTAATGACAGCCTTGCGTACCATGTGGGGGTTAAATTTATCCACAATAGAAACAGATTTCGGTTCTGCTTTTTTAGAAGAAACCAAACATAACTTACGCCATTTTGAGGATAAAGATTGGTTGATTATACAAGATGAAACAGTCAGACTAAGCCAAAATGGAAAGCTGTTTGCCGACCACATTGCATCAGAACTATTTATTTTATAGCAATAAAACAGAACAAAGCGGAATTCAATTAAATTTGAACCGGAGTTAAAAATTAATACAAAATGTCGAAAGTTGTTTGGATTACTGGCGCTTCATCCGGAATTGGCGAAGCACTGGTTTATAATTATTTTAATGCAGGCGATAAATTAATTATCTCTGGTCGCAACCGCGATGAGCTTTTTAGAGTAAAAGCAGCCTGCAAAAACTCTTTCAATGTCCACGTTTTACCATTCGATTTAAGTGAAATCGAATCGTTGAACAAAGTAGCTAAAGACGCCATCCGTATTTTTGGCCAGATTGATTTATTCATTAACAGCGGTGGTGTTAGCCAACGAAGCTTGGCTTTGGATACCGATTTAGCTACTGAACAAAAAATCATGAATACCAACTTTTGGGGAACCGTTGTCTTAAGTAAAGCCATTTTACCTTTAATGATCGAAAATGGTGGTGGCCAAATTGTATGCATCAGCAGTCTGGTTGGCAAATTTGGCACAAAATTACGTTCCTCCTATGCTGCCTCAAAACACGCTTTGCATGGTTATTTCGATTCCCTTCGCTGCGAAGTATACCAGCAAAATATCCATATCACGCTAGTTTGTCCGGGCTTTATCAAAACAAACGTAACCATCAATGCCCTCACAGGCAACGGAACGTTACAAGGAACCATGGATAATGCACAAGCCAATGGCATGACCGCGGCAGCCTGCGCCAAACTGATTGTACAGGCTATTGAAAACAAAAAAGAAGAAGTATACATCGGTGGAAAAGAAACTAAAGCCATTTGGCTGAAACGCTTTTTCCCAAATTATTTTGCTAAAAAAATAAAACAAGCACAAGTTACCTAATACTTCATCTTTTCTGTTTTTTGGTTGAATTACATCGCTATAAAAGGTACGCGCAGGAAAGCCTGAACAGCCGTAAAGCACACAAATACCAGATAAAGTATTGAAAAAATCCATACTGCTTTAAGCGCAACAGACTCGTTATATTTTTTGGAAATTAAATACCCAAAAAGAGGAATAAGTTGAAGACTGTGTATGCCAAAGAAATGTGCCACGCGTAAATCGCCATATTTTACACTCCAATTTATAATGGGCAAGCCTTTTCCGCCATCTGCCGCGCCCACGGTATGCGCAAACTGCTGGGAAATGTAGCCGCCAAAAAGACTAAAAACAACAAATAAAACCAAACCGATTTGAATGCTCAACGCAAAAGAAGCAGATATGGTGAATGTTTTTTGACGAATAAATATCCAGGCTAGGTAAAGTGTATAAAATGTGATGCTAAAAATTGCAATCCCCATCAAAGAAAACAATACTATTCCATATAAATTGCTTTTGTTGAAATGAGAGAGCTCTCCTCTTAAGGCTTGTGAAATAATTGCCACTATTTCAAATAAAAAAACTCCAAAAGCCATTTTAGAAAAATTCTGCACTAACTTTTGATCGTTTAAATAATAGAGTAAAAGGGCCATTGTCCAGCTGTAAATCCAAACGCTTGAAGCAAATTTGATTGGTTTTATCATTGAATTTATTCCCAAAATTTGCGTTTCGTTAAAAACCGCATACAGCGATAATCCACTAAAAAAAATCAGATTAATTAAGCCCAGGTAGCCTAAGGTTTTATTGCGATAAAAAATTTGCTTAATGAGTTTCATTTGAAGGAGTTTTTTTCACGTTTCGTACAATGACATATAAAACAAAACCTACGGGACCAAATAGAAAGGTAAAAGGCAATATCGCCGTTACCCATGCACGAGAAATTTGAAGCTCATTGGCTTTTCTAACGATATAGTTACCTACAAATAAATCAAAAGCTAAGTAATGAAACCAGCCAGCCAAAGCAAAAAAATCGTTCTTAAACAGTTCTTTCACATCTAATAAGGTGCTGAAACTATTCGGCTTAAGAACGCCTATATTTTGAATCAACAGAACGCTGTACACCACACAGAACGCTGTTACTAAAATATTTACCGCTTTGTTGGTGTGTTTGTAATTTGGCGCGAGTAGTAACAAAAGCCAGCCCAGTAACACAACTGAATTTCCGATTTTAAAAATAAGTGCTGCAGACATATTAATCAATTAGTTTAATGGTAAATGAATTCTTTTCTGACGTAAATGAGATTTTGCAATCTTCAAAATCAGGAGCAGAAAATTTGGGTTTAAAATTTTGCGAAAAACCAAACGGTTCTTTAGGAGAGCCGATAAGACTCTTATCTAACTTGTTGTTTCCATTGACATCTTGGTAAATAGCCAAAGCATATTCGCCCGTTGGGATGTCTGTAAAACGAAGTGTAATTTCGCCAGTACTGGTAGGAAGATATTCTTTACTGTAAACACTTTCTTTTACATTCAGAAATTGATTTTCTTTCTTGTAAAAAGCGATTTTGATTGCCGCCTTTTTTTTAACATTATTAATCTTAAGCACAAAATTTGGTTTTGGCTGGCTCGAAAACATGCTTAAAAAAAAGGCAATTGATAACCCAATTGTTTTCATACTAACTAGTTCTTTAAATTTCTACAAAGAACCAGTGTTTCAGCTTTATATACCTGTCACAATTGTGACAAAAGCCTATTTGGGATTATTTTTTTACAATTGCATTCCGGATTCGGCTTAATGATTGCCGCTCAATACCAAGGTAAGACGACAAATAGGTAAGTGAAATACGGTTGAATAGTTTTGCTCTATGCTTCACAAAGTTCAGATACCTTTCTTCTGCCTTGTCAAACAAAAAACCTTCCAAGCGTGCTTGGTGCATTTTTAGAATTTCTTCGGTAATTAAACGCCCATAACGCTCCAAATTTTTGAAACGTTCGTACCCTTCTTGCATTACCGCATAAGGTAAATTCACCACCAAACTAGGCTCTAAGAACTGAAAGTAATATTTACTTGGACGTTGCGTAATAAACGACCCATAATCGGTCGAATATTCATTTTCCATACAAAAACCCACGTTTATTTCATTTCCTTTTTCATCCAAATAATAACTGCGAATAAGTCCGCTTACAATAAAACACAAGGACTGTTGAATTTGCCCTTCTTTTAAATAAAACGCGCGTTTTTCAAATTCTGATACCGTTACTCGTGTTCTCACAAAATCAAGTTCATCTTCTGTAATTTGTGGGCAAACAGCTCGAAATGAGTCAAGAAAAATTTCAACGGGGTTTAGAGCCATACTTGGAAATTTATTTAAAGGTATTAAAATATTTAAGGTAGAATTAAATCCTAAATCAAAATTAATACAGAAAATTCATTCATTTTAGCATTGCTATTTTTCTCTAAACCGTATTGGAGCGGCATCCTTTTTGGCAGAAAAAAATGCGTTTACTAACTAAAGCGCCAAAAAGATACAGCGTAAAGACGGGCTGCTGCTACCTAGTACCAAAAAATTGCTTTTCAAATCTTTAAAATCGGAAAAAAACATAGCAGCAAAAACCGTTGAAAAAGTTTTTACGTATATATTTTTAGCAACCATAAGAATTGTCAATCTCCCTATATAGAGCAACGCCTGGCTAAACACCGGGCGTTTTTTTTAATCATTACTCATCCCTATTGTCAACTTAGAATCAATATTTTAGAATCCTAAGCAGAAACCGTTCTTTGTAGGTATTTTCGCCAAATTTTTAAAATATGCTGCCAAACATCCAAAAAATTCAGGAAAATATTTTACCGCTCAGGACAGAAATTATTAACCATCAGGTATATAAAGCCATTAGCGAAATCGAAGACCTCTGCATTTTTATGGAACATCATATTTTTGCCGTTTGGGATTTTATGTCGCTTTTAAAAGCTCTGCAAATAAATTTAACCTGCACTACACTTCCTTGGTTTCCGGTAGGCGATCCGGTTACGCGTCAGTTAATCAACCAAATTGTGGCGGGCGAAGAATCGGATGTAGATGCTAATGGAGCAATAAAAAGTCATTTCGAGTTATACATAGACGCCATGGAGCAATGTGGTGCCAACACTCAACCTATTTTGCGCTTTATTGATGCCTTGCAAAAAGGCAAATCGTTGACACAAGCACTTGAAATTTCAGAAGCTCCTGTAGCAGCACGAGCGTTTGTATTGAGCACTTTTGAAACCATAAACGCTGGAAAAGCACATTTGCAAGCTGCTAGCTTTACCTTTGGCCGAGAAGATTTAATTCCGGGTATGTTTTACAGCATGGTAAAAGATTTGAACAGCACACAACCCGAAAAAGTTTCTATTTTTAACTATTATTTAGAACGCCATATAGAAGTTGATGGAGATGAGCACAGTCATTTAGCCTTAAGCATGACCGAAAAATTGTGCGAAAAGAACGAGCAATATTGGACTGAAGCTGAAGAAATTACAAAACAAGCCTTAAAAATGCGCATTAATTTGTGGGATGCAGCCTATCTTCAAATTTCAAAAGAAAAAGCTAAAGCATTGCTTGCTTAGTTTTAATGTTAAATTTGTGTAAATTAAGGTAGATTTTACGGCCGTTTTTTCGTCACATTTCTTAACAAGAATGTTATTTATTAAATAAAATTATCACATTTGTTTTTCGGTAAAAAATAACCGATTGTATACGTATGAGTTTCATTTTAAAACCTGTAGATACTGTAGAAAGTATTACGCCAGAAGATTTTAAGAAAAATTATCTGAAAGCAAAACGCCCTTTGGTTATAAAAGGTTTAACGAAAGATTGGCCTGCCAGAGAAAAATGGACAACCGAATATTTAAAAGAAATTGCGGGGAATATTGAGGTTCCGCTTTACGATAACTCAAAAGCTGATCCATCAAAACCCATTAATTCCGCGACTACGCACATGAAATTTGGCGAGTACCTAGATTTAATTAAACGCGAACCGACCGAATTAAGAATATTTTTATTTAACCTTTTTAAGCGCGTTCCTAATTTAATTGACGACGTAAAAATACCCAAAGATTTAATGGGCGGTTTTATAGAAAGTATGCCTGCTATGTTTTTTGGTGGCTCAAACTCAGAAACATTTTTGCATTACGACATCGATTTACCGCATATTTTCCACACACACTTTGGTGGACGTAAACAAGTCATCTTATTCGACTATAAGTGGAAAGATCGTTTATACTGCCTTCCAAATGCCACCTATGCATTAGAAGATTACAAAGTAGACAATCCCGATTTCGAAAAATTTCCGGCATTAAAAGGCGTTGAAGGGTACGAAGTAATTCTCGAGCACGGCGACACCTTGTTTATGCCTACCGGAATGTGGCATTGGATGAAATATCTAGACGGATCGTTCTCACTAAGCCTACGTGCCTGGGATCAATCGATTACCCGTAAAGTGGCAAGCGTTTGGAGTTTATTTAGACATGGCGCGGTAGATAGCTTAATTAAAATGACTTTCAAAGGTAAATATGCTGCTTGGAGAGAGAAAAAAGCGATTGAAATTGGCAACAGAGCGTTGGCTAACGGAAAGCCTTAATCATATAGAATAGAAAAGCACATACAGTGGGGCATCGGCAACGATAGCCCCGCTTTTTGTTTCAATCTTTATGTTCCCAATCCAACTGCCCTCCCAAACATAAAGGATTTTCACCCAATCGGGTTTAGTTAGGCACCATTTCTGCTTGTAAAAACCTAAAAATAAACCCATCCATGGAAATAAATTTACTGACCGAAAAACAAAAAATGCTGGCAGGAAAAGCCTACCTGGCAGGCGATGCCGAACTATCAAAAGAAAGGTTAAAAGCTCGCGAAATTGTTTTTGAGTTCAACAACCTCGCACCAAAATTCATTAAACAACGTAAGGAACTTTTAAAAAGACTGTTCGGTAAAACAGAAAAAATGTTTTATGTAGAACCTCCTTTTCGCTGCGATTATGGATACAACATCGAAATAGGCGATAACTTTTATGCCAACTTTAACCTAGTGATTTTAGATTGTGCTAAAGTAAGTATCGGCAACAATGTATTTATAGCCCCAAATGTAGCACTATATACCGCGGGGCACCCCATACACGCACATTTGCGTGATCAAGAATATGAATGGGCACAGGAAATTACCATCGGCAACAGCGTTTGGATTGGTGGCAACGTAGTGATTAACCCGGGTGTAAAAATTGGCTCCAATGTAGTTATTGGTTCAGGAAGCGTAGTTACGCGAGATGTGCCCGATAATGTTTTTGCAGCAGGCAATCCATGCAGGGTAATCCGCCAATTAACAGATGCCGACAAGGATTTCTATTATAAGGATTTTAAACTAGGCGAATAAGCGGAGAATTGGGAAACCTCACAGGTTTTTAAAACCTGTGAGGTTTACAGCCTACCTGTGAAGTTTATAACTTAAGAACTGTGATCAACCACCACTTTCCAATCCCCTTTTATTTTTTTTAGCAACAAGGTAAAGTATCCTTTAGGTTCATCTTTCTCGCGTTTCAAATGCCAGCTTCCCAACACAAAAGCAACATCTTTATTTAAAAACTCAATCTTTTTAATGCCAAAGGTCAAATAACCCATTGCCGATTTATCCGGATATCCCTTTTGGTAATTTTCCAAGGTTTTTTGCCATCCATAGGTAGGCCCGCTTTTTCCAACAAAAAGGAGCGAATCGGTTTTAGCATACCCTTGCATATAGGCTTCTACATTGCCGCTGTTCCAATCGCTACGTTGTTTTTCAAGAAGCTCCAAAATGGCCTGCTTGTCTTTAGAAGTTTGAGCCATTGCCCCGAAAGAGACAAAGAATAAGGCGAAAATCAGTATTTTTTTCATGTTTAGTTTTATCTTCACGTAAAACTACTCAATAAATCGATTCGAATTAAAGCGCATGAAAAAGAAAGTTACTGCCATTGGCGAAATTTTATGGGATTTGCTTCCCGAAGGGAAAAAAGCGGGAGGTTCATCGATGAATGTTGCCCTTCATCTGCACAAACAAAACATCGATAGCTGCTTTATCAGTGCAATTGGCAATGATTCAAACGGAAAAGAATTAATTCAATTTTTAAATGAGCAAAATTTCCCAACGTCCTACATTCAAATACACCCAGAATTACCCACTAGTGTTGTTCACGTTAGCCTCAACGCAGAAAAACAAGCCAGCTATACCATTGTTGAACCAGTTGCCTGGGATGCTATTCAACTTCATCAAGAAGCCATCGAAACCGTAAAGCAATCCGATGCCTTGGTGTACTGCAGCCTTACTTGTCGCAATGAAATCAGCCGAAAAACCATTTTATCTTTACTAAAAGAAGCCAAATTAAAAATATTCGATATCAACCTTCGCCCTCCCTTTTTTACCATCGAGCGCTTAAAACAATTACTTGAGGTAAGTGACATCTTAAAAATAAACGATGAAGAGCTGTTTTATCTTCGTAAAGAATTATCACTTACCGGAAACACAAATGAGCAATTGGTTAAACAACTTAGTTCCGTGTTCAACATTCAAACAGTGTGCCTCACGCTTGGCGAAAAAGGAGCTGCCGTATTGCATGAAGATTGTTTTCATCAACATCCGGGATATCCCGTTAAAGTGGCGGATACCGTTGGTGCAGGCGATTCTTTTTTAGCAACATTCATTGCGAACTACTTAGAAGGTTACCCAATGGATACCGTATTAGACAGAGCCTGTAAAGTAGGCGCCTTTGTCGCTTCACAGTTCGGTGCCAATCCAGCATACGATTCGAGCATTTATAATTAATTGCCAACCGTTAAATATGACATAGCTCTTAAACTTATCAACTCACAAACTTTTATCTTCGGTTATCTGTTTATAAAAGCACATGAGAGGTTTTCGTTTTTCTGATTACAAGCCCGGTGATACCCCAAAAGGCGGGTTCGATGAGTTGCTAAAATTATTTAGCGAACTGCTAAATTATACAGCAGGTGATGCAGCCGAAGCCCTAAGCTGGCTAAATGAACTCGACAAGCAATACCAGCTCACCAATAATGATTATGGTATTGGTAATTTTATAGATGATTTGAAAGATAAAGGCTATCTGACCGAGGATAATCAATCAGGCGAATTTAAAATTACCGCCAAAGCCGAACAAACCATTCGCAAGTCTGCCCTTGATGAAATTTTTGGGAAACTGAAAAAAAGTGGTCGCGGCAATCACAACAGTAACCAATCGGGTATTGGAGAAGAAAAAAATGCCGACCGGCGTGAATATAATTTTGGTGACAGCTTAGATCAGATTGATATGACTGCTTCTATTCAAAACGCACAAATTAACCACGGCATTAATGACTTTACCCTCACTGACCGCGATTTAGAAGTAGAAGAGAAGGATTTCAAAACCCTTACTTCTACCGTGTTGATGATTGACATTTCACACTCGATGATTTTATACGGAGAAGACCGGATTACCCCAGCAAAAAAAGTTGCCATGGCACTAGCCGAACTGATTAAAACAAAATACCCTAAAGATACTTTGGATATTGTAGTTTTTGGTAACGATGCCTGGCCCATAACCGTAAAAGATTTACCGTATTTGCAGGTTGGCCCATACCACACCAATACCTATGCCGGCTTAGAGCTTGCAACCGACTTACTTCGCAGAAGGAAAACGCACAACAAGCAAATTTTCATGATTACCGATGGTAAACCCACTTGTTTGAAAGAAAATGGCAAGTATTACAAAAATAGCATGGGACTAGACCGGAAAGTAATTAACAAGACGTTAAACATGGCCGCGCAGTGCAAACGCTTAAAAATCCCAATTACAACTTTTATGATTGCAAAAGACCCGTATTTACAGCAGTTTGTACGCCAGTTTACCGAAATAAATGGTGGTCGGGCTTTTTATAGCTCTTTAAATGGCTTGGGCGAATACATTTTTGAAGATTACATTAAAAACAGAAGAAAAACAGTTAAATAATTGAAAGGTATTAAGGTAGGGAGTTTAAGGTAAAAACCATCGCCACTACTAACTTAATCAACCATAAAACATTAAACAGGGATAGATTTATGGATCTGGTTTGACCACTTTGCAGACCTTACACCTTAAACTCCATTTAAAGCAAGTGAAGATTGAGCGGTTTTATACATAACCTTTCACCTAATTACGTTACAACATTTAAACCAAGAAATGCAAAACACAACCTTAGGCCAATTAAAGGCAACCAGTTATAAATCAAGAAGCGTAAAGGAAGAATTAAGGGAAAACCTGATTAAAGTTCTCCGTGATAAAAAAACCGAGTTTGAAGGTATTATTGGTTATGATGAAACGGTAATCCCCGAATTGCAGACAGCCATTCTATCGCGCCACAATATTTTACTTTTAGGCTTACGCGGGCAAGCAAAAACGCGTATTGCACGTTTGATGATTAATCTTTTGGATGAGTATGTACCTTACGTTGCCGGAAGTGAAATTTTCGACGATCCATTCAATCCGATTTCGTGGTTTGCAAAAAACGAAATTGCCACCAAAGGCGATGCAACAGAAATTGCCTGGCTACACCGCAGCGAGCGTTATACCGAAAAGTTAGCCACACCTGATGTTACCGTAGCCGACCTCATTGGTGATATTGACCCCATAAAAGCAGCCACACTGAAACTAACCTATAATGATGAACGTGTTATCCATTTTGGATTAATTCCGCGTGCACACCGCAGTATTTTCGTTATTAACGAATTGCCCGATTTACAAGCACGTATTCAGGTAGCTTTATTTAACATGCTGCAGGAAAAAGACATCCAGATTCGTGGTTTTAAATTACGCTTACCATTGGATATTCAATTTGTATTTACAGCCAACCCCGAAGATTATACTAATCGCGGAAGCATTGTTACCCCTTTAAAAGATAGAATTGAAAGTCAAATTTTAACGCATTACCCAAAAAGCATTGATATCTCAAGAAAAATAACCTTTCAAGAAGCGCGCCTAACCAAGGAACAAAAAGAGCAAATTGAAGTGGATGGATTGGTAAAAGATTTAATAGAACAAGTGGCTTTCGAAGCGCGAAAAAGTGAATACATCGATCAAAAATCAGGTGTCTCTGCACGGTTAACCATTTCAGCCTACGAAAACTTAATCAGTACCGCTGAAAGAAGAATGTTAATTGCAGGAGAAAAAAACACTTTTGCTCGCCTTTCAGATTTCGCTGGAATAATCCCGGCTATAACCGGAAAAATAGAACTCGTGTATGAAGGCGAATTAGAAGGACCGGCACATGTCGCGAATACGTTAATCAGCAAAGCTGTAAAAACACTTTTTGCACGTTATTTTCCGGATCCCGAAAAAGCGAAGAAATCTAAAAATGCTAATCCTTACAGCGAAATTAGCGAATGGTTTACGGAAGGAAACGACTTAGATGTTACAGATGTTTTAAACAATGCGCAGTACAAAAAGGCCTTAATGAAAGTGCCCAATTTATACGACTTGGTTAAAAAATTTCACCCAAAATTAAGCGAAAATCAAACTTTACTCTTAATGGAATTTGTGTTACATGGGCTTGCAGAATATTCGCAATTAAGTAAAAATTATCTCAATGGAGGTTTTGGTTTCAGCGATTTATTTGGCAGTTTGTTCAATTCAGAATTTGATCACGACGACGAAGACGATTTTCGTTAAGCGCAAATCCGCAATTTGACACCTTCCCCATGAGAGAAGGACTAAAATAAATACTAATTTAGCGTAACTTAAAAAAACACTGTATTCTACTTTATGCCACTAATATTTATATCATTACTTCTATTAATACTTGATTTTTATTGTTACAAGGCCATTACTGCCGTTTTTAAAAATTGGAAACCCAATACACGAAAAACATTTACCTACGCATATTGGACGTATACAATTTTATTAGTGATAGGTATCATTTGTTCTGTAGTTTTTACCAAAGTGCTTTTTCTATCGTTAAAATCGATTATTTTGGTTGCATTTTTCCTTACCCTCGCCAGTAAAATTGTATTGCTCCCATTTTTATTAATTGACGATTTAAGACGAGGTGTTATCTTGTTGGCAGGCAAAAGAAAAAAAGCCAAAACACCTGAACCAATTAGCACCGTTCAACCCATTACGCGTTCGGAGTTTTTAGTAAAAGCAGGCTTAGTGGCCGCAGCGGTACCGCTTAGTTCCTTAAGTTGGGGAATCGTTTCCGGAGCCTACGATTATCAAATTAAAAAGGTTGATTTAATTCTACCCAATTTGCCTAAAGCTTTTGATGGAATTACCATGGCGCAAATTTCCGACATCCATTCGGGCAGTTTTTACAATAAAACCGCCGTTAAAGGTGGTGTGGAAATGCTACTTGCACAAAAACCTGATTTTGTTTTCTTTACCGGCGATTTAGTGAACAATTTAACCAGTGAGGTAAAAGACTACCAAGATATTTTCTCCATGGTTAAAGCTCCGCTAGGCGTTTATTCTACCCTAGGTAACCACGATTATGGCGACTATTACTTTGGCCGCGACTCGAAATCTGCAGCCAAGGTTAAAAATCTACAAGACATGGTGGCGGTGCACAAAATAATGGGCTACGATTTACTCATGAACGAAAATCGACGATTAAAAGTTGATGGAGAAGAGATCGGCATCTTGGGAATCGAAAACTGGGGAGTTGGTCGCTTCCCTAAATATGGCAAAATGAGCGAAGCTGTAAAAAACACCGACGACTTACCAGTGAAACTTTTGTTAAGCCACGATCCTTCTCATTGGAGAGCAGAAATACTCGAAAAATACCCACAAATAGATGCTATGTTTAGCGGCCATACACATGGAATGCAATTTGGGGTTCGTTTAAAAGAATTTCAATGGAGCCCGGTGCAATACCTGTATAAAGAATGGGCTGGTTTGTACCAAGAAAAGCAACAACAATTATATGTGAACGTTGGATATGGCTTTTTGGGTTATCCAGGCAGGGTAGGTATTTTACCCGAAATTACAGTCTTTACATTAAAAAGAGCTTAGTCTTTTTTTAAATGGTAAAAATGGTGAATTGGTTTATGCGCATAACCAATTCACAACTATTCACTATTGACTATTTGCCCCACCTATCTACCCCGCATTAAAGCGGTAACCTACTCCTCTTACGGTTTGTAACAGTTGCGGATTATCAGGATTAGATTCTATCTTTTTGCGCAAACGCACAATATGCATATCCAATGTACGGGTGTTTACATCAGAATTATAGCCCCACACCACCAACATTAATTCATCGCGATTGATAATTTTACCTGGGTTGCGTAAGAAATATAACAAGATCCTATTTTCCAAAATGGTTAATTCGATTTTTTTACCCTCTCTAAATAAGGTATGGATATTCGGGTGATGCTCCATACTACCAAAGCGGTGAATTTCTGCCATATCCTTATTCACAATAAACTTTACTTTGCTCTCAAGCATTGCCACCAGCACATCCATGTTGAAGGGCTTGGTAATATAATCAGAAGCGCCCATGTTGTAAGCATCAATTTTATCTACATCTTGTGCCTTGGCTGTCATCATGATAATTAAATTTTCAAAACCTTGGGCACGTACACTCTGGCAAACATCTGCACCTTGTTTTCCAGGAAGCATCCAATCTAACAACACAATATCCGGTTGGTCAATTAGTATCATTTTCTCACCGGCCTCTCCATCGTTTGCTTCACTCACATGGTATCCTTCACCTTTTAAGCGATGCGCAACTAAAAAACGAAGGTTTTCATCGTCTTCTACAATTAGAATTTTTACTTCTTTCGACATTTTTACAATTTTTATATAAGTATGAACGATTTGTGCGGTATTTTATCCCATTCAGGCTATCGTACATCTGTATTTTTCAGTTATTCAACATTATTCAAGCAAATGTGGCAACACCACTTTAAACTCAGTTCCCTGCCCAATTTTACTTTTCACACTAATTTCGCCTCCCATAAAGTTAACCAGTTCCTTGCAAAAAGCCAAGCCTAAACCTACGCTTCCTGTTTGGTTGTACACATTTTGAATACGGAAAAATTTCTTGAATATATTTCCCAATTCATCCGTCTCAATACCAATTCCTGTATCAACAAAACGAAAGATCAACATTCCTTTTTGTAATTGGGCGTCAATGTGTAAAACCTTTTTGCCGGGTTCGGAATATTTATACGCGTTTTCTACCAAGTTATCGAATAAACTGCCCAACAATACGGGATCGGTAATAAAGGTTGTAAAACCAGATACGGCATATGAAATGCTAAAATCGGGATGTTTTAAGGTGTGTACTTCGATGGTACTTTCAATAAAATCATGAATTTTAACTTCCTCTTGATTCAGTTTAATAGCTTTATTCTCAATTTGCGTAAAGGCCAGCAACTTGTTCATTAAGCCATTCAATTTGTCGGCCTCCTCGTCTAATATTTTACCATACAAGTTCAACTCCTTTTCAGATAAGGAGGTAGCACTCTTAATATTATTTCCCGCAATTTTAATTACACTTACCGGTGTTTTAAACTCGTGTGTTAGGTTATTTACAAAATCGTACTGTAGTTTAAACATTTTACTGTTAATGTTCAAGTTGCGATAAATTAAAAATGCAATCAACAATAACACGCCATAAGACAACAATAGCAATAAAGCGATGGGAAGAAAATAGATTAAAATCTCTTTCTTGATATAATCTTTCGATGATGTGAAATACAATTTATAATTTGAAAAAGCACCTGGCAGTGCAATTTCTGTACTGATATTTTCTTCAGATACGTTTATGGGGTCGTATGTTAAAGGCTTTATTTGAATGCTCTGATACAAACGAGGTCGAAGATTAATCAATTTCAGTTTGTTTGGATCCAACTGAAAAACTAACATATCTTGCTGATACACCGGAGATGTTTTCAGCTGATGCTGGATCATTTCTTTATACACTTTTAAATCTTCCTGCCGGGGAATATTTAAATAGATAATTTTATTGGGTAACAGCACCGAAAAATTAGTAAAAAGGGCTTCTTGCGAAGGAACCGTAGCGGTATCCAATCGGTCTACAAAGGTTATTAACTTGTAAGCCATTGCATTAAAATCATCGCCAACTTTAAATGATTTGGTATTGCGATCTGAAAACAGCTTAACTGAATCGGCTTTAACCGATTTCCCGAACTGATAAATTGACTGTGGACCAATGGAAAAATGGCCAGCATTCATGCCATCTTTTACCGGTGTATTTTTCACCTCTGTGTCGTAAAAAGTAACTTTGCTAATGAAGGGATATTTTGCCAATACGCCGTTCACAAACTTGGTTGCCGTTGCAGAATCAAGGAAACCATTGTAATACGAAATCTCGGGTATCTTATTCTGAAAAAAGTCGTTGTATAATTTTACACTTTCTTCCAATACATTTACTTTTCTGGAGATAAACTCTCCTTCAATTGATTTTTTACTGTACTTAAAGGCTAAAAAAAGTGATAAAATAAAGAGAATAGAAATAAGCGCAATAAAGGTTACAATAAGACTAAAGTTTTTCCTGTAACCACTATTCTTCTCGACAGCCATTCCCTTTTATTTTAAATTTTGATTTAAAAATTCTTCAAGTGCTTTATACAAAGCTGTGCGGCTTTTTTGGCGCATCAATGGATTTGGACCTTCCTCCTTCTCTACATAGGTTACCTTTACATTTCGTTTTTGCAATTCTTTAATAAATTGCACACCTTCTGCAACATTCACCCGAGGATCTTTAGGATTTTGGGCAATAAAAAGCGGAACTTTAAATCGATCGGCATGAAAAACCGGTGATGAAAAGCGCATGTACTCGGTATCGGTTACCGGATTGCCCAATATTTGATAGTACATTTGTAAATTCGATTTCATGAAAGGAGGAATCGTTTTAAAGTAACTGAACAAATTAATTACTCCTGAATTCGCCCCTCCACAACTATAAATATCTGGATTTTTGTACAAACAATTTAACGCTATGTATCCGCCAAAACCATTTCCATAAATGGCCACTTTTTTTGGATTGATAACTTTATTTGCGGTTAACCAAGCCACCCCATCGTTCACATCGTTTTGAATTTTATCGCCCCATTGTTTAAAACCGGCTGTATAAAAAGCTTTCCCATATCCGGTTGAGCCGCGATAATTTACCTGTAAAATGGCATAACCTCTGTTTGCCAAAAATTGGGTTTCGCCGTTGTACCCCCAAGAGGTACGGCTACTCGGGCCATTGTGCGGAATGACCACTAAAGGTAAATTAACTGGATTTTTATCTTTTGGTAACGTTAAGTATCCGTTGATGGTTAAGCCATCTCTACTTTTATAGCTGATAGGCTTCATCACACACATTTGTTCTTCATTAATGGAAGAATTAATGTCGTTGAGTTTTAACAATGAATTTTCTTTGGCAAGATACAAATAGTAAGAGCCTGGATTACGATCGGTAAAGCTTCGGAGAATAAAAACGTTTTCTTGCTTATCGCGATCCATTACTTTCCATTCTTTACCCGGCAACAATTTATCGATTTTGGAATAGGCTACTTTTATAGAATCATCTAGGTAGAATTTTTCTTTTTTCCATGTTTCACAAATGGTGAAGGCCATCTTCTTTCGCGTACGCGAATATTTTGCTTCTACTACATTTAAATCGTTTCGCGCAAAAAGCACCTGCTTTTCTTTTCCTGTTTTTAAATCAAGGGCAACTAATGCGTTTTTATCTCTATTCACATTCGATATGGCATATACCACATCATGCTCATTTTCGGCGAAAGCCACAGGCTCAAAGGTTTCTTGAAAATCGCTGGTAAAAACAGGTTTAAAAGGCTGACTTTCATTTTCGCGATACATCAATGTTTCGCTAACTCCATCATTGGTAATAGCAATACGAAGAACACCATTGTTGTCGGTCATCCAACGACTTACATTCCCTGGATTCTTCGCAGCAATCTCCATTTGGCCATTTCGTACATTTAAGTGATATACATCAAATACCGTAGAATCGCGTTTATTAGAGGCTACTGTAATGTATTTATCATCAATCAACTGATCCTCTACAATGTAAATTCTGCTTTTTGCATTTTCGGTTAGCTGAACTTTTTTCGTTCCATCTTTATTGATTAGAAACATCTGAGACCGATGTTCTTTTGAACCATCCTCTACATTATAAATGAGTTCGTTGTTGTTGGTCCAAAAATAAAAACCAATTGTTTTACCTTCCAAATGCGTTATTTGAATATTCTTTCGGTTGGCAATATCTTCAATACATAGATTTAACGTATTGTCGTGAACTTTCAAAAAAGACATATTCTTTCCATCAGGCGAAACGCGATAATACGCTTTGTCCTGTGTTTTAAAAAAATCATCAACCGGAATAATTTCTTCCTTCTTATTACCTTTACAGCCCCAACAAAAGGTGACTACAACAAGTAAAATTATCCTTTTCAACATACATTAAATCCTTACGAACGCACAAAAATACGTATACATTGGTCTTAATCATCGTTTACACTAACAATGTTACTAAATGATTAAAGCTCATTATATTGTTCAATTTAAGATTTATAATAAGTACAAAAAACAAAATAATGGTAACATTCTTATTAAACACTTTAAAAAAAATCATAACATACTGATAAACAGAACAAACACTTCAAGCCAAACCATCATTTCCTTTTTAACTCCTTGTTGTTATCCTTCAATTTAAGTACATTTAACACATAAAACCTCTTTATGCGTTGTTTTCTGTTACTACTTTTTTTAC
The DNA here is from genome assembly GCF_052344095.1 of Pedobacter paludisoli. Lineage (GTDB taxonomy): Bacteria > Bacteroidota > Bacteroidia > Sphingobacteriales > Sphingobacteriaceae > Pedobacter. Next base: position 2,639,212 of record NZ_CP179926.1, read on the forward strand.
TTTTTGGAGGTTTATCTCACGCGCAACTAAACCGTCCCAATCGTTTATCTACAAATGACGATGCTGCTTTGGCCATCCAGTACTATCAAGATGGCGATTATGAAAAAGCATCCGTTTTATTCGAAAAAATGCTCGCAGCAAATATTAATAGAGGATATTTCGACTTATACTTAACCTGTTTATTTAAAACTAAAAAATACGATGTCGCTGAAAAAGCGATAAAAAAGCAAATTAGAGAATTCCCTAAAAATCAAGAGTATTCCATTGCTTTGGGCAAACTTTATCAAGAAAAAGGCGATTTAACCAGCGCGAACAAAATCTTTAATGAAACGCTGGCAAAACTACCAAAAGATGAAATGCAAATCCGCTCGTTCGCCAATAGTTTTTATCAATATGAAAACTATGAAATGGCCATTCAAACTTTCAAGCAAGGCCGAAAACTATTAAACAACTCGCAGGTATTTGCTTTCGAACTTTTAAACATCTATCGTTTTAAGAAAGATAAGCCCAACTTAATGCAAGAATACTTGGATGTTCTAGATTCTATTCCGCAATTATTACCGCAGGCCGAAGCTGTTTTATCTTCCATTTTTGAAGGAAAAGAGGATTACCAAACCTTTCAGACCGGAATTTTACGAAAAATACAAAAGGAGCCAGATGCGCAAGTTTATATTCAACTTTTAACTTGGAATTATTTACAACAGCAAGAATACGACCTCGCACTCCGTCAGCTTATTGCATTCGATAAGCGAAGCAAAAGCAATGGCGAAATGTTATTCAATTTTCTATATGCCTTTGTTGATAATGAAGCCTATGATACCGCCATTAAAGCGTACGAATATTTGTTAACAAAAGGGAAAGACAATCCGTATTATCTTCCTGCAAAAATTGAATTGCTGAACACGAAATACAATCTATTAACCACCGGAAAATACAACCAAGCTGATTTAGAACAACTGGCTAAAGATTATCAGACACTGCTGGATGAATATGGAAAAAACCGAAATACCCTATTTGCCATCAAAAAATTGGCTACCCTGCAGGCGTACTACCTGAATCAGGCCGCAAAAGCAGAAACCCTTTTAGAAGAGGCTATCAAAATACCGGGGATGAATGTTAACGACATTGGTCTTCTAAAAATGGATTTAGGAGACACTTATATCCTAACAAATCAACCTTGGGAAGCTTTTCTGGTTTATGAACAAGTAAGCAAACAATTGGAGGGAGAAACTATTGGAAACGAAGCGCGCTTTCGCAGTGCGAAACTATCTTTTTTCCAAGGTAATTTCGATTATAGTAATTCGCAATGTTTGGTATTAAAAACGGCTACTTCGCAACTCATTGCCAACGATGCATTGAACTTAAGTTTGCTTATTTCGGATAACATACAAACGCCAACGGATAGCAATGCCCTAAAAATGTATGCCGATGCTGAAATGTTGACGTTTAGAAATTTACCGCTCTTAGCCCTGAAAAAACTGGATAGCATTGCGCTTAAATATCCTCAAAACGGATTATCAGATGCTGTTTTAATGAGCAAGTCAAAAATTTATATTCAAGCAGCCGACTTCTTAAAGGCTTCAGAAACACTCAAAAAGATATGCGATGAATTTAAAGATGGTATTTGGACCGACGATGCCCTATTCATGCTTGCCGATTTATATGAAAAAAAGCTAAACGATGTAAATCAAGCGAAAATCTATTTTCAAAAGTTGATAACCGATTACCCAGGAAGCATGTATACAGCCGAAGCTAGAAAAAGATTTAGAACTTTACGCGGCGATGGTGTTTAGTTTACGCTTGACTCCAATCCCAAACGACCAGATTCCATTCTATTCCTGATTCGTCTACATAGGTGTGAATAGTTTCAAAACCAACTCGCTTGTGCGCATTCATCGATCGCAAATTTATACTGGCCACTTCTGTAATGGCAAAATCATATCGCTTGGAAAAATGATTTTTGTAAGCTTGGTAGATTTGTTGAAACAAGCCTTGTCCGCGATAATTTTTATCCACACACACTTGTCCGACCACCACATAATTGGATGCTGAAACTGATTTTCCTTTATATTGAACATGATTAAAACTGTCGAACATCTCTTGTAAACGTGGAATATCGTTTTGAGATGCTTGCGTCATCCCCAGCACATAGGCCACCACTTTTGCCCCATCTTTCGCAACAATATTTTTTTCATAGTGATGCATTCTCTCCAAATCATCCAGGGTATGTGCAACGGTTACAAAACCTTGTTCTGTTATTTCTTTTGCAGACAAACCTGCTTTTAGATTTTGTTTTTGAAGTTCAAGAATCCCTTCCAAATCGCTAACTGAATCGGATAGATTGAGAGTAATGGCTGTATTCATGGTATTTTAAAATTTCGAATATACACATTCGTTGTTCTATCTTCCGTTTTCCTTCCCTATCTTTGTGTCATGTTTTTATACAACGTAACGTTAATTATAGAAGAATCAGCCGCAGAAGAATGGCTGCAATGGATGCAAGAAACTCATATCCCGGAAGTAATGGCTACCGGAATGTTTGTATCAAATCGTCTGTTAAAAGTTGTAGATTCACCAAATGAAGGTGTAACGTATTGCGCCCAATATGTTACCGAAACATTGGAAAACTACAACACCTACCAAGAAGTACATGCACCGGCGTTACAAGCCGATTTAAACGAAAAATTCAAGAATCGTTTTGTTGCGTATCGTACGTTAATGGAATATGTAGACTAGGGTAGTATTAAGTATTTAGTATTTAGATAGCAGGGTGCAGAAAAGTCAATAGTAACGAGTATCAAAAGATTGTCTTTTGCGAAAACTTTGCATTCGCAGCGTGTTGTGCGGTTAAAAAAAACAAGGATCTTGAGTATTTATTAGTTAGTATTTAGATAGCAGGGTGTAAAGATAAAAGAGCGCGTTTCATAACGAATTCACTGGTTTACCAATTCATCACTAACTATTGACCATTGACCACTCACTATTTACCAAACTATCAAAACAACTTCTCGTTATTTTGATGGCGATCTGCATCGCGGATGCTTTTCTTATCGAAGTTTTTCTCAAGGGCTTCGGTAAGATTGATACCTGTTTGATTAGCCAAACAAATTAATACAAAAAGAACGTCGGCCATTTCATCGGCAAGGTCTACTGCTTCATCGCTTTTCTTAAAGGATTGTTCTCCATACCTGCGAGCCATAACTCGCGCCACCTCGCCTACTTCCTCCATTAAAATTGCGGTATTGGTTAATTCATTAAAATACCGGATTCCAATGGTGTTTATCCATTTATCTACCTTTTCTTGCGCTTCTTGAATGGTCATGCCCTTACTGTGTATATGTTTATTCTTTGTTTTTGGTATCAATAAGAATCGTAACAGGGCCATCGTTTAAAAGACTAATTTTCATGTCGGCACCAAAGATTCCGGTTTGTATTTTTTTTCCTGTTAAGGTTGTTAATTGATGAATCATCTTTTCGTATAACGGGATGGCAATATCTGGCTTGGCAGCACGCGTAAAACCCGGTCGATTCCCCTTTTTTGTGGAAGCAAAAAGTGTAAACTGACTAATGAGCAATATAGAGCCATCCACATCTGTGAGGCCTTTGTTCATCATTCCATTTTCATCGCCAAAAACCCGCATGCCTGCAATTTTTTGAGCCAACCATTCCACATCTTCTGCCGTATCAGCATCCTCGATACCTAAAAGTACTAAAAAGCCTATTTCAATTTGTCCGGTTATTTTATCCTCTACCCGACAACTTGCTTCTGTAACCCTTTGTAAAACTGCGCGCATCTATTAATGTATCTTATTTACCACCTAATTAAAGCACTTGCCCAAGTAAATCCTGAACCAAATGCGGCTAAACAAACCAAATCGCCTTCTTTTATCTTTCCTGCCTCCCATGCTTCGCACAAGGCAATAGGTACCGATGCAGCGGTGGTATTTCCGTATTTTTGGATGTTGTTGAAAACCTGATCATCGCGTAAGCCCAACAGTTGCTGTACATATTGGCTTATGCGTAAATTGGCTTGATGCGGTACCAACAAATCGATATCGTTTTCTGTTAAGTTATTCGCTTCCAAAGCTTCTTTTATCACTTCCGGGAATTTCACAACCGCTTTCTTGAAAACGGAAGGTCCGTCCATATACGGCAAGGCTGCACCGCTCTCTACAATTTCTTTGGTCATAAACAATCCACCTAATTCTTGCTCTGGAAATTTAGGCCCATCTGTTAACCATTTATTGGCGTGTGCACCCGGATAATGCATGGCTAAAATTTCGGCATCAGCACCATCGCTATGCAAATGGGTACTCAATATTCCACTTCCTTTTTCAGTACTCGGTTGAAGAACTACGGCTCCTGCCCCATCGCCAAAAATAACCGATACATTGCGGCTGCGTGTTTCAAAATCCATAGCGAAAGAATGTTTTTCGCTTCCTACTACCAATACATTTTTATACATACCTGTTTTCACAAATTGATCGGCAACCGACAGTGCGTATACAAAACCAGAACATTGATTGCGAATATCTAAAGCACCTATTTCGCCCATTCCCATTTCACGTTGCAACAAAACGCCGCATCCCGGGAAATAATAATCAGGACTTAACGTAGCAAAAATGATAAAATCGATATCCTTAACTGTAACTCCGGCTCGTTCAATAGCAATTTTAGCAGCTTCAATCCCCATGGTGGTAGTTGTTTCTCCGTAACGATCGGCAAAACGACGTTCTTGAATTCCAGTTCGCTCTTGTATCCATTCATCGCTGGTTTCCATAAAACGACTTAAATCAGTGTTGGTGTAAACATTTTTAGGAACGTAATATCCTATTCCGGCAATTTTAGACTGGTACATATTTGGAAAGTTAAGATACAAAGGTAACAAATTACGGAAAGATGCTCAGTCAAACGCAACGAATTATCGCATAGTTAAAAATTACTAAGCTATCTTAACTTTCATAAAAATAGTTATTTTTGCAGTATGTCTACAGAAACAAAAGAAGAGACCTTTACACTCGAAGAAATTCTAACCTCCCTTAAAACCGTACACCGCCTTATTCTGTGGAATGATGATGTAAATACGTTTGATCATGTGATTTATTGCATGATGAAATACCTTGATTACAGCGAGAACCAAGCCGAAAAAATAGCTTGGAAAGTACATAACGAAGGTAAATGTGCTGTTTTAGAAGGTTCTTTTACCGAAATGGAAGTGTACCGCAAAATTTTACAACAAGAAGGTTTAACCGTTTCTGTCGACTAAGCAAAAACAGTTAACCTCTTCATTCCTATTAGATTAATTTCTTTAGCAAGGCTGCAAGTTCATTTTGTGTGGTTTGCGTTTTATCTTTCGCATACCAACCGTGAAGTTTCTCTGCAATGATGGGCATTTCGCTTATTTCTTGCTTCCATTCTTTCAATAAATCTTGCAAAATTTGCGGCCGCGGTCCCCAAGTAGCCAAAACATTTTCAGCCTTTTCATCTAATACAATGACCACTGGAATGGCTCTTCCTCCATTGGTTAAATGTGCATCAATTAGGGGTAAATTTTTATCGCGCAGCACAAAACGCAAAGTCAACGTATCAGGTACTGCGGCTGCAATTTTATGCACCACAGGAACAATTTGTGCGGCATCTCCACACCAACCTTCGGTAATAACCAATAGCCTATATTTACCCTTCAAACCAGTAATGACAGAAACGATCGTCTCGTTTAAGGCTGTTGTTTTATCAACCCGATTCATGCGTTGTACGTTCAATTTTGTATAGTTCAACATTGCCTCGGAGTCATCCGGTCCGGTGGTTTTTCCATCCACCAACAAAGCATCAATTAATGCTCGATATGCAGCATAATCTATCCCATGCTGCTCAAATATTTCTCTGTAATTCAACATTTTATATCTCTCAAAAAAAAAAAAAAAAAAAAAAAAATCACCGCAAAGAAAATAACAAATTCAGGATTTGCCATCATGGCAATGCAATATGTATGACAATTTAATGTCATCCTGTGCATCACTAAAAAAGCATTTTTTTAATTTATACTTTAAAAAAAATGGTTCAAAACAAAAGGAAAATCTTCTGCTTTGAACCATTCAATCCCCGATGAACCGGTTAAACGAAAAAACTATTTACCTGTCCACTTTGCAAAAACTGCTTTCTGCGCAGGACTGGCTTTTTCGTTGATACTTACTTTTAAACGTACGCTTGGATTTTCTTTTAATGTTAACGCAAATTCCTTATCAAGTCCATCGCGTTTAACTTTTACTTTTAACACATCGCCGATTTTTTTATTGGCCATAATCGGCAAAATATCCAGTGAAAATGCTGCACCTGTTAATTTAACTGTTGATAAAAGTTCCGATAAACTCTGTCCATCTATCTCCACAATTTCATCATTCACATTTAAGCCATCTACCCAAGCAGCCGAATTTCTCACCGTGCCAGTAACCGCTAAACCAATTGAACTTGGTTGTACTGTTGCACCTGTAACTGGTTTATTTGGTGTAGCATTTTCTGTTGTTACATTCACTCCTGCGTAACCGAAATACTTTTCATATTCAACATCATCCACACCGTTCACGTATTTTGCCCAGAAGTTCGTAAAGTCGATACCCGAAATTTTTTCTACCATTGCTTTAAACTCTGCATCGGTATAACCACGTTTTAACGTTTTGCATTGTAGATACATGGCTTTCATTACATCATCTAAGCTCTTGGCTCCTTTAGTAGCGCGGATAATTTCTAAATCCATTAAAATTCCAACTACTTCTCCTTTATTATAATACGAGATAGAATTGTTTTTTGAATTTTCATTCGGGCGATAGCCAATAATCCAAGCATCGTAACTCGATTGTGCCGCTGATTGATATTTTGAACCTGGTTGATTTATCACAGTTCCAATCGCAGATGCTAAATCATTCACAAAAATTTCTGGGGTATTAAATCCTGAACGAAGCATGTACTTGTTTTCGTAATACGATGTAAATCCTTCTGCTACCCATAAATTGGTGGTGTAGTTTTCGTTATCGTAATCAAATGGCCCTAAAGCCACCGGACGTAAACGTTTCACATTCCAAAGGTGGTGATATTCATGTGCTACTAAAGCCAAAAAGCCTTTGTAACCCTTTTCAGTGTTATATGCATTGCGTGTTGCGCCTAAAGTTGTGGAGTTTAAATGCTCCAAACCGCCGCCACCGCGATTAAAGTTATGTACGATAAATACGTAGTGTTTATTCGGATTTTCGCCATAAACCGCTGTAATATTCTCTACAACTTTGGCCATGTCTACTTTTAAGCGCTCTTTATCGTAATTTCCTCCACCATACATAGCCACTTCATGACGAACACCCGAAGCCATAAATTCGAAAACATCTTGATTTCCTACTTCAATAGGACTATCATATAAGATATCAAAATCGCTAGCTGCATAGGTAAAATCCTGACCTTTTACAGGCTCTAAACCAGTAGAAACTTTGCTCCAGCTTGTATGCGGAATAATTTTAACCGTGCTTGGCGTATGAATCATCCCATCTGGATGCATAAAGATGCCAGTTGGCGATAAAAATGCATGCGATGCATCGATAAACGGTGTACGTACTGAAATTTCAAATGCATACACGCGATAATTAATTTGCACAGCCGATGATTTTCCGGTAAAAATTCTCCAAGCGTTTTTACGAACCTTTTCAACTTTTAAGCCCTTACCATTTGCGGTAGCTTTAAACTCTTCTACACTTTTTTCGAATTCACGTACTAAATAAGAACCCGGCGTCCAAACAGGCATTTTAACATCTACATATTCTGTTGTTAAACCTGAAATATTCATTTGAACTTCAGCATAATGTGCCTGTGGTTCTTTAAAGGAAACCTCGAAACCTATCTTTACTTGTGCACTCGCGCCCATGATACTTGTCAGTATTAAAACTAATCCTAAAATTGTTCTTTTAATTAACATACTAATTATCTTTTGCCGCAAATTTAATTTTTCTGACGAGGGTTTTCTATAAAAAAGATAATTCCAAAGTAAAATAGTTGTGTCATTGCGCGTTAAGCGGAAGTCACTTATCCTTCTTTTAAAATAAGGATGGTAAAAAACCAAAACTCGGTAACATCCTTAATACAACATTTCTAGCTTGAAAGATTTGAATAATTTTACATCCTACTTTTGAACATTCTATTAAAACATTTGTTTCAAATGGATTAACGACGCAAAATGAAAAAACGATACATCTTTTACTTAGTCTTAGCTTTGGGCCTCTCTTATTGGATTTATTACCGAATTGCTGCAAACAATAAAATTGAAGGCAAGGATGGTGAAAAAAAATCGAGCGGAAAAGGAGATAAAAATGGCAAGTCAGGCCCAGCAATGCTGGTAGACGGAATGGTTGTAAAGGCGGTTGCTTTTGACAACGATTTAGAGATTACTGGAGCTATAGAAGCAAATGAATCTGTCATTATCAGAAGTGAAATACTGGGAAGAATTACGGGAATTTACTTTCAAGAAGGATCTTATGTAAAAAAAGGAAGTTTGTTAATGACTATTAACAGCGCCGATTTACAAGCAGAATTGCAACAAGCATTAACCAAGCAAAAACTTGCCGCCACTAACGAAAACCGAGCCAAGCAACTACTTGCAAAGGGAGCAATTAGCCAAGAAGAATACGATATTTCTTTAGCGGATTTAAAATCGCTGGAATCAGCTTCACAATTGATTCGCGCACAAATAGACAAAACTATTATCCGGGCTCCGTTTAATGGAAAAATTGGATTAAAAAGTGTCTCTACTGGTCAATTTGTAGCGCAGTTAGCACAAATTGCCAATTTGGTCAATACCGACCCTGTAAAAATTACTTTTTCCATTCCTGAAAAATATGCCCAACAAATTAAAATGGGTTCATCTATCTCATTTACAACAGATGGTTCATCAAAAGTGAACACTGGTAAAGTATACGCAATAGAGCCCTCAATCAATGTAACTACGCGAACGTTGCAAATTAGAGCCCTGGCGCCAAACGCGGATAACGCACTTTTACCGGGTTCGTTTGCTAAAGTAAAATTGGCTTTAAACACCATTCAAAACGCGATACTAATTCCAAATGAGGCAGTTATTCCAATACTAAAAGGAAAGATCGTCTATATTCAAAAGAATGGAAAAGCGAAAGAAGTAAAAGTTGAAGCCGGAACCCGAACGGCCAACTCCCTTTTAATAACGTCGGGCTTAGCGGTTGGCGACACTGTTTTGACAACCGGCGCAATGACCCTTAAAAAAGATGTACCGGTTAAAGTTCATTTAGTAGAAAGCGAAAACTAGCATTCATGAGTATTTCAACTACCAGTATAAAAAGGCCAATTTTGGCTATTGTAATGAATTTGCTGATTGTTTTATTCGGCATAATTGGTTACAATTTCTTGGGTGTTCGTGAGTTTCCTTCTATCGACCCAACCGTGGTTTCAGTTAGAACTTCGTATCCAGGTGCCAACTCAGATATTATCGAATCGCAGATTACCGAACCACTAGAAAAGTCGATTAACTCTATTGATGGGATTCGAAATATTTCATCCTCTAGTAACCAAGGTTCCAGTAACATCACCGTTGAGTTTAACCTCGATAAAAATATTGAAGAAGCAGCGAATGATGTCCGTGACAAAGTATCGCAAGCGGCGAGAAATTTGCCAAAAGATATAGATGGACTGCCCACGGTTAGTAAAGCAGATGCAAGTTCAGATGCGATTATTTCCATGACGATCCAAAGCGACAAACGAAATACCCTGGAATTAAGTGATTTTGCTGAAAATGTAATTGCCGACCGAATACAAACCATCCCAGGAGTTAGTAGTGTTCAAATTCAAGGGCAGCGAAAATATGCCATGCGTATTTGGATGGATCCAACAAAATTAGCCTCTTATGGACTCACAGCTCAAGACATTGTAAACGCTCTTGACAACGAAAATGTGGAATTACCTTCTGGAAAAATTACCGGTGCAACCACAGAGTTAACGGTAAAAACATTGGGTAAACTCACCAACGAGTCGCAATTCAACAACCTTATTTTGAAAGCCGATAGCAATCAAGTTATCAAACTAAAAGACGTTGGATATGCTGTTTTAGGACCTGAGAATGAAGAAACCATTCTCCGCGATTCAGGCAAACCCATGGTGGCAGTTGCCATTATCCCTCAGCCAGGAGCAAACTATCTCGATATCAGCAAACAATTTTATCAACGTTTTGATAAACTAAAGGCGGATATGCCAAAGGATATCACACTGAAAGTTGCACTAGACACTACGTTGTTTATCAAACGGTCGGTGACAGAAGTTGCCGAAACCATTGGGCTCTCGCTCATTTTGGTTATCCTCATTATTTACTTATTCTTCAGAGATTGGGCTATTGCATTCCGTCCACTAATTGATATTCCGGTATCCCTCATCTTTACCTTTTTTATCATGTATGCCTTTGGCTTCTCCATAAATGTATTAAGTTTATTGGCCATTGTTTTAGCAACCGGTTTAGTGGTGGATGATGGAATTGTAGTAACTGAAAACATCTTTAAAAAAGTAGAAGAAGGAATGACACCGTTCGAAGCCGCCATTAAAGGATCGAACGAAATATTCTTTGCTGTAATTTCTATTTCTGTTACGTTGGCTGCCGTTTTCTTGCCTGTTATCTTTTTACAAGGTTTTGTAGGACGTTTATTTCGAGAATTTGGCGTGGTAATAGGTGCCGCCGTTTTAATATCGGCTTTTGTATCGCTTACCTTAACACCTATGCTAAATGCGTATTTAATGAAAAAAGGAGGGCATACACCTTCCAAATTCTACAACTGGACGGAACCCTATTTCATTAAGCTAAACGATGCCTATAAATCCAATCTGAATGCTTTTTTAAGCCGAAGATGGGTAGCCGTGCCTATTATTTTAGTTTGCTTGGGCCTCATTGTTGTTTTTTGGAAACTTCTTCCAAAAGAAACTGCACCTTACGACGACCGAAGCGCCATCAACATTAATGTAAGTACGCCTGAAGGGGCTTCCTTTGATTATACCGATAAATTTATCATGAAATTAAACGACATGATTATTGATTCGGTTCCTGAAAAAAATGTAAACATTACCATCACGTCGCCAAATTTTGGAGGTTCAGGTTCTACCAACTCAGGGTATGTACGCATGGGACTAATTAATCCGGAAGACCGGAAACGCTCGCAAAAACAAATTGCCGATCAACTCACGAAAATCACTAAAAAATATACCGAAGGGAAAGTTATTGTAAATCAGCAGCCAACCATTTCGGTTGGTAGACGAGGCGGCTTACCGATAAATTACATTATCCAGGCGCAAAACTTTGAAAAACTTCGTGAAAAAATACCCGTTTTTATGGAAGCGGTTGCAAAAGACCCAACTTTCACCGTTTCGGATGTAAACCTGAAATTTAACAAACCAGAAATTAATTTAACCATAGATAGAGACAAAGCCAAAAACCTCGGTGTATCCATTTCAGCGATTGCGCAAACGCTCAACTTAGGCTTAAGTAGCCAGCGTTTCTCGTACTTTTTTATGAATGGAAAACAATATCAGGTAATTGGACAATTTGATAGAGGAGACCGAAAAGAGCCGCTCGATTTAAGCTCTACGTATGTACGAAACGACAAAGGAGAATTAATCCAATTGGATAACGTGGTAACCGCCAAAGAAGAAAGTAGTCCGCCACAACTGTACCGAAACAATCGTTTTATTTCTGCAACGGTATCAGCCGGATTGGCTCCTGGAAAAAGTATTGGCGATGGAATTAGCGCCATGGATGCAATCAGCAAAAAAGTACTCGATGAAAGTTTTACAACCGATTTAGGTGGCGAATCGCGCGATTTTAAAGAAAGTTCATCCAATACTTTTTTTGCATTTGGTTTAGCCCTTTTATTGGTGTATTTAATCTTATCGGCCCAGTTTGAAAGTTTTATTGACCCCGCCATTATCATTTTAACAGTTCCAATGGCGGTTGCCGGAGCGTTTTTATCGCTTTGGTTATGTGGGCAAAGCTGGAATATTTTTAGTCAAATTGGTACCATTATGCTCATCGGTTTGGTAACAAAAAACGGTATTTTGATTGTGGAATTTGCCAACCAACTAAAAGAAAAAGGAATGGCCATACCAGACGCCATCCGAGAGGCTTCGGTATCGCGTTTACGCCCAATTTTAATGACTAGTTTGGCTATTGCCATAGGGGCATTGCCTATTGCCCTAGCTTTAGGTGCAGCAGCGAAAAGCCGAATGAGTATGGGGACCGTAATTGTAGGAGGAACGCTCTTTTCATTAATTTTAACCCTGTTCGTTATCCCCGCTATTTACTCATATTGGGCAAAACCATATAAGCCAAATGCACAATTAAAGGATGCCGATCGATTTGAACGCGAAGCAACAGAAGCGGCACATTAAGCTATGTGTAAGAACTAATTAATTTTACCACAACAATCTAACCATGAGATTGAGAATAATATTCATCGTTTTAAGTATTTGTTCATTATCGGCATTTGCCCAAGAACAGCTTAGTTTGCAAAATGCAATTACCATTGCTTTGGAAAACAACTACGATATTAAAATCAGTAAAAACAACAGCATCATTAGTAAAAACAACAATACCATCGGAAACGCCGGTATGTTGCCTAGCTTATCGGCTACTTACGACAATGGTGGAAGTATACAGAATACGCGGCAAACACCTGCCAATGGAGAAGACCGCGTAATCACGGGAGCAAAAAGTACCAGCAATAATTTAGGTGCCGATTTAAATTGGACTGTATTTGATGGCTTTACCATGTTTGCCAATCGAGACCGATTAAAAGAATTGGAAAAGCAAGGTGTACTAAACATTCAGCTAACTATTTTAACTACCATTTCAGATGTTATAGCCGCGTATTACGACATCGTTCGGCAACAACAATTATCCATAGCGGCAGACAGCGCCTTAGATGTTTCCGTTTTACGCACCACTATTGCTAAAACAAAACTAAGCTTGGGCAGAGGATCAAAACTCGATTTATTAGCCGCACAAGTAGATTATAACGCCGATACCTCTACCCTTTTGCAAAGCAAAAATAATTTACAATTGGCTAAAGTACGCTTGAATCAGTTATTAGTGCGTGATGTAAATACGCCCTTTAACGTAAACAATAGTATTCTCATTGATCAAAATTTAGTCTATAATCAGCTTTTAGAATTGACCGAAAAACAAAATCCGATGGTTCAAAATGCTTTTATCAACCAACAAATAGCCAATCTAAATTTAAAAGCCATTAAAGGGGCTCGGTATCCTTCATTGAGCTTAAACTCGGGCTATTCGCGCACCAATAGCACCAGCCCTACCGGATTCAATCAAAAATTTGCGGCCAATGGATTTACCTATGGACTAACTGCAAAAATTAATATTTTTAACGGCTTTATGCAACGTCAACAAGAGCGAAATGCCAAAATAGAAATTGACAATTCGACCATTTCACTCAACAAAACCAAGTTGGATATACAAGCACAATTACTTTCTGCCTTTAAAAATTATACGACTTACTTAGATTTAACGCAGCTTGAGAAAAAAAATGTAGCAATTGCCAAACAAAATTTAGATATTACGCTCGCAAAATACAAAATAGGTACCATTGCGCCTTTAGAATTAAGAGAAGCGCAACGAAATGCGCTCGATGCGGAAAACAGATATATTGAAACCCAATTTCAAACAAAACTTGCAGAAATTTTGTTAAAAGAGATTAGTGGAAATGTAAATTTGTCAAATTAATATTTATATTTATTGAATGATACTTGTTGCAGATAGCGGCTCTTCTAAAACAGATTGGATGGGCTACATTAACGGTGAAATCGTTAAGTTTAACACACCTGGTATAAATCCTTATTTCTTGAATGAACAAGCCATTAGCAAACTAATTTCGAAAAACGAAACCTTAATGCAATGCGCTCAGAATGTAAAAGAAATTTACTTTTTTGGTGCCGGCTGCTCCTCTCCTGACAAGCACGAGGTTGTTTCAAATGGCCTCTCTACCATATTTACCAATGCTTTTATCTCTGTTGACCATGATTTATTGGGCTCGGTATATGCAACATGCGGAGATAGCGAAGGCTTAAACTGTATTTTAGGAACTGGTTCCAACATCTGCTATTTTGATGGAGAAAAAGTACAAGAAGGGCACCACGGTTTAGGATATGTTTTAGGAGATGAAGGATCGGGCACATTTTTTGGAAAAAAAGTGCTACTGAGCTACCTCTATAAAAAAATGCCTGATGAATTGGCGAATGACTTTAAAAAGGATTTCCCATATGAAAAGAAAGACATAATTGCGCAGCTCTACCAAAAACCATTTCCTAACATTTACTTGGCTGGCTTTAGTCGTTTTATGGCAAAACATAAAGAGCACTCTTTTATCCAAAACATTTTACGCCAAGGATTTCAGGAATTTGTAGATACAAACATTAGCGATTATCCAAAATATAAAAAAGTCCCTTGCCATTTCGTTGGTTCTATCGCCTACTATTACCAAGAAGAATTAGTAGCGGTTTTAAAAGAAAATGGCATTCAAGCGGGTAAAATATTGCAAAAACCCATCGATGAATTGTTTAATTTTATCTTAAATAAAGAAGGTGTAAACCTAACTGTTTAGACAAAAAGGCAATCAATCGAGCTATTTAAATATTTAGTAGTATTTTTATTACGAAAAACAGGAAACATTACACGAGTCCTTGTGTTATGTAAGAAGAAAATAATTTGAAACTGGCGTATGAAGAAAATACTAGTTGTAGACGATGACATTGAAGTTTTAGAAACTATTCAATTAATACTCGAAATTGGTGGTTTTAAAGTATCATCACTTAATAATGGAGAAGATGTTTTTGATGAAATTGCACGGTTTAAGCCCGATTTAATTTTACTTGACATTTCATTAGGCCATATTGATGGGCGCGTTTTATGCGAACAGCTTAAAGCAATTGAAAGCACAGCTAAAATTCCAATTTTGTTAATTTCAGGGCTTTACAACCAGCGCGATTTTACCACGCTTAATTATGGGCAAGACGATTTTCTTTCAAAACCTTTTCAAATGGATGTCCTATTAAAAAAGATAACGAAAATCCTGTCTTTAGAAGCAGATATACCCAATTACATGGCCAATTAAAACCCTTGGGAAATAAACAAAAAAAGCCAAAGAACGGTCGTTCTTTGGCTTTTTTTGTTTTCATTCAGTGGTAGAAATACAGAAAATAACCAAAAATTAGTATCAAGACTACCGGCAATTAGCAGAAATTCAGGCATGTTGCGGGCATCAATCTTGCCTAAACAGCTAATATTTCACGAATTACGCTGTCATTTTGACAAACAAACTCGTTTGGAACATGCATTGTTATGTTTTATTCAGATTAAACATTTATTTCAAATATGAGCATACAAGAAAAAGGAAATATTTCCATCCACACCGAGAACATTTTCCCTATAATTAAGAAATTTTTATACTCAGATAATGAGATTTTTCTTCGCGAATTAGTATCAAACGCTGTAGACGCGGTACAAAAAATTAAAAGACTTGGTTCGTTGGGCCAATTTAATGGCGAAGTTGGTCAACCTTTGGTAGAAGTTTCGGTAGATAAAGATGCAAAAACCATTACCATTAGCGACAATGGTTTGGGTATGACTGCCGAAGAGATTAAAAAATACATTAACCAAGTTGCTTTTTCTGGTGCAAGTGAATTTGTTGAAAAATTCAAAGATGCAAAAGACGCAAACGAGATTATCGGAAAATTTGGTTTAGGTTTTTATTCTGCCTTTATGGTAGCAGATTTAGTCGAAATTCAAACTTTATCGTACCAAGATGGAGCTGAACCGGCACGTTGGGTTTGTGATGGCAGTACCGAATTTGAAATTACTGCAGGAACCAGAACTACCCGCGGCACCGACATTATTTTACATGTGAATAAAGATTCTGATGAATTTTTAGAAGAATCTAAATTACAAGGCATCTTAGATAAATACGCTAAGTTTTTACCTATCCCCATCAAATTTGGCACAAAAACAGAGTCGATTGAAGACGGAGAAGATGCAGAAGGTAAGAAACAATACAAAGATATCACGGTTGATAATATCATCAATACCACAAATCCAATTTGGACAAAAGCACCTGCTGATTTGTCAGATGAAGATTATTTGAATTTTTACCGCGAATTGTACCCATTCAGTGAAGAGCCTTTGTTCTGGATTCACTTGAATGTAGACTATCCATTTAATTTAACCGGCGTTTTGTATTTCCCTAAGTTGAAAAATGAATTCGAAATGCAACGCAACAAAATTAAATTATTCTCGCGCCAAGTATTCATTACCGACGAAGTAAAGGATATTGTGCCGGAATTTTTAATGCTATTACACGGGGTAATTGACTCACCAGATATTCCATTAAACGTATCAAGAAGCTTCTTACAAGCAGATAGTAATGTGAAGAAAATCAACAACTACATTACTAAAAAAGTAGCTGATAAATTGGCTGAATTATTTACAAAAGACCGTAAAGCATACGAAGACAAATGGAAAGATATTGGTCTTTTTGTAAAATACGGTATGATTAGCGAAGAGAAGTTTTACGATAAAGCAAAAGATTTTGCTTTAGTTGGCAATACCAAAAATGAGTTATTTACTTTGCCTGAATACAAAGAGAAAGTATCGTCCCTGCAAACTGATAAAAATGGCTCAGTGGTGTATTTATATACAAATGATGCGGCAAAACAGGATGCCTTTATTCAATCTGCAAACAAGAAAGACTACGATGTTTTAGTATTGGATTCGCCAATTGACAATCACTTTATTAACCAGTTAGAACAAAAACTAGAAAAAACATCCATCAAAAGAGTTGATTCGAGCGTTGTAGACAAATTGATTGAAAAAGACGAGCAAAATGAGCATGTATTGAGCGAAGATCAAGTGAAAGAAGTAACCTCAATATTCGAAAAAGCCATTACTAAACCTGGCATGCATGTTGAAATCGTTGCCTTGCATCCGGAAGAACTACCTGTAACCATTACGATGGATGAATTTATGCGTAGAATGAAAGATATGGCTGCAATGGGTGGTGGCATGAACTTTTATGGTCAAATGCCCGACAATTATAAAGTAGCCATCAATGGAAACCACAAATTAATCAGCAAAATCTTAAAAGCTGAAAATGCTGAGGAACAAAATACATTGGCAAAACAAGCTGTAGATTTAGCTTTATTGGCACAGGGCATGTTAACAGGTGCAGAATTAACGGCTTTCGTTAGCAGAAGTGTTGAATTAATCTAAAACAAAAAGGTTGCAAGCTTGCCAAAGCTTTGCAACCTTTTTAACTATACCAAAAAAGGCTCAAATCGTACGATTTGAGCCTTTTTCTATTTAGATTGTGTTTTTTATCCAGCTTTTGCTTCGTTTTCCAACGTCAATTCACTTTCTTTTAAATCTACTTTGAAATAATCTTTGTGCTCTTCAATCATTTTTGCAATGGTTGCTGCCTTTGTATCTGTAATTTTAAATTCAAATATTGGCTCCACATTTTTCTTGCTTCGTACCATTTTCTCTGTGTAAAAACGATAAGTTAAACCGTTGGTTAGCAAACCATATTTGGCCTTTGTTTTACGGAAATACTTAGATAAACGTGAATCGTGCAGATCCAAATCTTCTTCGTGGTGTTTGCACTCTACCAAAATTGCAGGTTCACCATCCTTCATGATGGTGTAATCAACTTTTTTGTTTTTCTTAACCCCAAAATCAAGTACTGCTTCCGTTTGAATTTCAGAAGGATCAAATCCTAGAATCTGAATAAACGGCATTACAAGGGCATTTCGAGTTAAATCCTCATTCTGAACCTGAGGAAGCATTTTTTTAATTCTTACGGCAAATTGCCCAATCTCATCTTTAAGCTCCATAATGTATATAATTTTTTTGGGACATTTAGTTAAACTATTCCTTTAACAATTGCTTATCGTCAATAACCAACCACTCTTATAACTCCCATTCCCACGAGTTTAAATTTATATTCTTACGAGAAAGTTAAATAGATGATGAGCAAGTATTTCCACCTGCTCACTTATCCTTCAGAGCGTTAATTTTGTTTGATAAACAGTATAAAGATTCGCAAAACACCTATATGGAATAATTTTTTTACATCAACCCGTCACTTTATTACACGAAACCGAAACTGAAAAACTTTTTTTCGGCCCGCAAAGTTTTTTTTATTAACACGTGTAAAGAGATTCTTTTTTTATTTAACTTGCGATAAAATCACTCCAAACACACACATATTTAATATTTCTATGAATTTAAAATGCGTTGTCATAGACGATGAACAACATGCGATTGAGGTTTTAACTGACCATATAGCGGAGATGCCGGGGTTATCTTTGTTTAAGACTTTTACAAGTCCGATTCAGGCATTAACTGAAATTACAGTTGAAGATGAAATTGATTTGCTATTTATGGATATCGATATGCCAGGTATCAATGGGATTGAGTTAGCAAAAAACATTAGGGAGAAGTCTAAATATCTAATTTTCACCACTGCACACCCCGATTATGCTTTACAAGCATTTGATGTTCAGTCGGATCAGTATTTACTTAAACCCATTTCATTTGCTAAGTTCGCATTAGGGATTGACAGGATTTTAAAGAAAGAGTCAAATAGCCCAAGAAGTGGCGTTCGCGAGGCTGATATTCCAACAGCTCTTTATATTAAAGGCGACCATAAATATGCCTTTTCTAACATTGCTATTGATGGAATATTATACATTAAAGCTTTACAAAACTATATTCAAATTATTACCCACGGCGAAACGCATACTACGTACTTAACCTTAAAGGAAATTGAAAAAGCCTTGGAAAATCATGCTTTTATTCGTGTAAACAAATCAAATATCGTTGCTAAATCTGCTATCAAAAAAGTTGACGGCAATATCATTAGACTGGTAAATAACGAGATGATTCAAATTGGCGAAGGATATAAGGAAACTTTTTTCGCCTATGTGCAGAATAGTTTATTAAAATCTAACCGAAGTCAATAAAAACTTGCTACTGGGGAGGATTGATAAACAATAACCCCAGTTATTATTTATTGAAAATATCGGTTGAAGGCAACATGGTTTCTGCAGTAGCACTGGTCGGATCTGTTACAAAATTACTTTTTGCTTTCACTGTCTTGTAAACAAACACTGTTTTTTTAGCAATTTTGATTGTTTGTTGAGCTTTCATGTTGATCTCTCTATTAAAAGATTAATATCGGTAATTATTTATTGAAAATATCGGTTGAAGGCAACATAGTTTCTGCAGTAGCACTGGTTGGATCTGTTACAAAATTATTTTTCGCTTTTACTGTTTTGTAAACAAACACTGTTTTTTTAGCAATTTTGATTGTATGTTGAGCTTTCATCTTTATGTATCTTTAAATTTAAATCAGTTATTATTTATTGAAAATATCGGTTGATGGCAACATGGTTTCAGCAGTAGCACTGGTTGGATCTGTTACGAAATTATTTTTTGCTTTTATTGTTTTATAAACAAATACTGTTTTTTTAGCAATTTTGATTGTATGTTGAGCTTTCATCTTAATGTATCTTTAAATTTAAATCAGTAATTATTTATTGAAAATATCGGTTGAAGGCAACATGGTTTCAGCAGTAGCACTGGTTGGATCTGTTACGAAATTATTTTTTGCTTTGATTGTTTTATAAACAAATACTGTTTTTTTAGCAATTTTGATTGTATGTTGAGCTTTCATCTTAATGTATCTTTAAATTTAAATCAGTAATTATTTATTGAAAATATCGGTTGATGGCAACATGGTTTCTGCAGTAGCACTGGTTGGATCTGTTACGAAATTATTTTTTGCTTTGATTGTTTTATAAACAAATACTGTTTTTTTTGTTAATTTGTTAGTGTTTTGCGCTTTCATATATTTTATTCTTATTGTTACTAATTGTTTTCGTTTATGATGTAAAGGTGCAACAGATTGAGGGCTTCTTATAGATTTTTACACAAAACCCTTATTTTGATAGACAAAACAAGCCACAAACCCAAAAAATACAACACAATGCCGAACTCAATTTTAAAAAAATTATATACTAAATATCGATTTCACTTAATCGGTTGGAGCGTATTTATACTATATGAAATAGTTATCACCGGTCTAATCTTTGGAAATAGGGGCGGGAGTTTTGGTTCTTACCTCATTTCGTATTCTTTAAACATTATATTGTTCTATTTCAATGCTTATGGTTTGCAACGTATTTCCGAACTCAATAATAAACTGTTAAGGATAATTGCTACTCCTGTTTTCATTTTAATTGAAGTTTCAGTCCATGCTATAGTAACATTTTATAGCTGGAAAGGTGGCGTTATATTAGGGTTAATATCGAATGAAATTCCTATCATGTTTAATAAAACTATGATTGCAAGAGCCGTCTATCGCTCACTATATTTTATAGGATTCAGTACAGGTTATTACTTTATTTTAAATTTTTTCGAGGACCGCAAGAGAGTTGAAGCATTGGAAAGACTTGCTTTAGCAACCGAATTGGAAAAACAAACCCTAGAAAACGACTTAACTCAAACGCAAAACAATTATTTGAGAAGTCAAATCAATCCTCATTTCTTGTTTAATACGTTAAACTTTATTTACAACGACGCACGCAAAAAGGCTCCTATGGCTGCCGATGCCATCATGAACTTATCAGAAATGATGCGATACGCTTTAAAACGTACAGAAGCATCAGAATTGGTGCCTTTATCGGAAGAGGTAGAGCAAATAGAGCACTTAATTAACCTCCATAAACTTCGTACCGCAAATGCCCTAAATGTTGAGCTAAAGGTAAATGGGAACTTATTTGGAATACGATTCCCGCCTTTGATTTTGCTTACCTTGGTTGAAAACATTTTCAAACATGGGAACATTGCTCATTCTACTCAAGCTGCTTTAATTTTAATTACATATGAGGATGACGAACTAGCTGTTTCGACCATTAATATGATTAACGATGTTAAAAATAAAAAGGTCGAAAGTCATCATGTAGGGCTTGATAATATCGAAAAGAGATTAGCCAGTTTATATAACGGCAACTATACATTCAAGCATTATGCTGATTTACAAAATCGGTATATTACAGAAATAACCGTTAAAGTTGATAACCCAATGGCTCATTTAAATAAATAAAATTATGCCATTGCTTTTTTTCGTTGATTATCTTTCCAAAGGAAATAATACATCATCATTTCGTGCGTTCGCTGTTCTTTGTTGAAAAGTCGATTTACATGCATGTGCATGACATCACTTAAGAGCTTAATTCGTTTTTCGGGCTTACAAGCACTTAACAAACGTGTAAATGAACTAGCAAAGTTCTTAAATGAGGTGGCTTGGGCATCCGTTAATGCGGGTGCTTCTGCTTTTCTATATTCTTGATAATACGCATTAATCCTTTTAAAATCGGGGGCATCTAAATGGTGTTCGGCATTGAAAGAATCGGACATCATTTTTATGGCGATTGCTAATCCCTTATCGCCCATTATTCCAGTATGCTGAATTTCATCAACAAGCTTTGAACATAGTTGATACTTCGCAAATGCATCTAATTCTGTTTCAAAAAGAGAAAGGACAAAATCACTATCAGTGCAAAAATGAAGCTCAGCTGCTTCAATTAAATCTACTCCATATCTCTCCAACTCTCTTCGATAGGTTTTGACTTGCAAATCAGAAACTAAACCATTTTCCATGTCATCGGTCAAATAAGCTGAAAATGCAGGTATCATCCCTACGCCATCATCCGGATTATTCAATTGTATTCTGAATCGGAGATGATCGCCATTTTCATTGTATCGAATAAAAAACCATGACTTTATTTGATCGGCATGTAATGCCAAAAAATGTGCAATCGGTCCGACCAGTAGTTGATCAGCGCGTTGTTGGTGACAAAATATTTCGAAATAAAGCCATTCCGTCCCCGGAGGGAAAAAAGCTTTTACAGAATTAGTAAGCACCCCTTCTGGTACGCTTGCCGGCTGATATATCTTTTCACGGTGATAAAGACTTAAAATAAATTGAGCCAAATAGGACTCTCCCTTTTCATTGCGAACGACCGAATTCTCTGGAATTAGCACCTCTTCTATATACACCTGCTTTTGTTTTTGCATATACAGGATGAAGGCCTGAACATCGGCATCATTCTCCATATCAAAGCACAGTGTTTGATCTGCCAGACCGGCTTTAAAATAACGGCTAACGCCCAATTCTACTAAAAACGTGCGCGCTTGATTTATAGTTAAAGGATCCTGCTTTTCGGGGTAAAAAACTTCTTTTGTTATACGCCATTTAGCCCGATTTATAATCAAGTTGTGGTATTGTAAACGGGGGTAATAGGGCAAATCAGGAACAACATCGGAGAGCTTAAAGGTAAAACCCGTTTGTTTTTTGTGGTGCTGCAAATTACACAAAAGCCTAAAAACAGATAAATCGGAACGCGAATAATTATAAGCCGAGGCCATCCGCGGGATCAAACGTTTATTGAGCGTTTTAGACCTTAAGATCACCTCTCCTCTTTTTATCGATATGAATATATCATTTAGTCGCAGCGGTTCAGCAGAAGTATCATAATTCAAAATAGAAAGCTGATAATTGTACAGCAGCTTACGACGATTAATATTATCAATATGCGCTTCGACCATGTAAGCTACATCAAAAAACAAAACATCGGGATTAGATTGTTGCTCAATTTCGGCCATTATCTTTCCCTCCTCTTCCACCGCTTCGCTAGCCAAACTAAACCGTCCGGATAATGCATTTGCAGTTACTCCTCCAATTTGATCTATTGAAACTACATCATCGCAAACCGACATGAGTAAACTCATGGTATTCGGGAAACTTAAAGGCTTATTATCCAGTTTTAACGGCAGTTTATTCAATAAAATAGGCCGGTCTTTTTCAAAACCACCCATCTGCATCAATCCTTGAATAGAGCCTTTTAAATTATTTTCGCTTGGTGTAACTGCTTTATTTCTCAGCTGACTCACCAAATCATTACTTTCCGATTGCTCTAAGGAGCCATATCCTACTCCCGTTTCGGGATCTAGCGCAAATAAAAGTGGGACTTCCTCCTGATCAAATTTCTTTGAAAACTTAGCCATAAACTCCTTTAACGTATCTAATTCCTCGGTTGGAATAATGTGATTCATTAAGGCTAAAAAATTTGGAAGACTTTGCAACAGGTGTTCATCTATTGCGCCCGATTGTACCGCTCTTTCTGCAATGATGTACTTGGGTAATTCTGCACTATCAATGCCTAAACGATTAAAATATTCATCGCCCAAAATATTGGGATCATAATCCGTAAAAATTAATTGCAAATCGTGCATATCGGCAATTAAGTTCAATATGGATGCCTCATCTATCTCCGTTTTATCCAAATCTGCTAATAACGCATTTACTTGAATGGGTTTCTGCGCTTTTTCCAAAATCTGTAAAACCAATTCGTTATGATCTATCTCAGCCAGCTCAAAAAGTCCCTCTTGGCAAGAAATGTAGCGAATACTATCTTTCAAGCAATAAAAACTCGTATTACTAAACAGCCGGCAATTATTGCTTAGAAGTTCATGAATATCAAATTGGATATTATTTTTTTGAGGCCAATCGATAAATTGATGCACCAATTGCTTTTCATCTACTTGTATACTATTGCCATTTGCTGCTAAGCCATTTTTTAAGAGACTAAAACTTGCAAATGTTCCATAGGGTGTGGAGCGATATTTCGCGCGATTATAGTATTTCCAAATGGTAAATGAAATCTTCGGGGGTAAACTATCCAAATCCTCAGCGCGAATGTCTTTTATTTGTTCATAAAAGTCAGTAGAAGAAATAGCGATCGCTTTTTTTAATTCATCCCAACAAAAAATTAAATTGGATTGATACGAAAAACGGGGGGTTCTGAATAGTATGTTGGGGTGGATATGTACTTTCATAAGCATTAATAATACCGAAAATTACAAAGATTATTTAATAACCACAGATTAATTAATAACAAAAAGCCATCCCCCTTCGGTGATGGCTTTAGCGTTATTCAATTATTCGGGACTTTACTTTTTGGTTACTTTGAATTCGGTTCTTCTGTTTTTTGCTCTCCCATCTGGATTGTCTTTCCCTTTTGGAGTTTTATTGGCTGCAATAGGTTTACTTTCGCCATAGCCTTTAGCCACCATTCTATTTGCTGCAATATTTTTACTTATTAAATAATCGACGCAAGATTTTGCTCTTCTTTGAGAAAGATCTAAATTGTAAATATCACTTCCAATATCATCGGTATGTGCTCCTAATTCTATCTCTATTTCCGGATTATCTTCCATGATTTTAAACAAACCATCTAATACGGTTTTTGATGCATCGGTCAAATCTGCCTTGTTAAACTCGTAATAAACATTATCAATCACAATCGGAACGTCTACTTTAAATGGTTCGATACAATAATCCTTGGCAATCATTGTATCTGCTTGGGCTAAATCTTGGTACGAATATTCTTTTCTGATTGCAAAATAATTGTCTTTAGCGATTAGCATTTTAACTGGTTTTTTTCGATCAAACTGAAAGGAATATTTACCAGTAGCATTGGTTTGTATTTTTGTGATTGTTTCTTCCTGAATGAAGGTTACGGTTGCACCTTCTAAAGGAGCTTTGGTTTTGCAATCGATAATGGTGCCTTGTAATACAAAAGATTTTCGATCTATAGCGAAGATCTCCAGACAACAAGCTGATTCGCGATCGGAGCTGATGTATCCTTTCTTTGCCGAGCCGTCCTCAGAGCTGAAGTAAAGATCGTCTTTTGAGGAGTTAAAAGGATAACCTACATTTTTAGGTTCTGTCCAGGTTTCGAAATTCCCTTTTGAAGAGAAGAAATCAAAACCGCCCAATCCAATTCTGCCATCGCAGCTGAAAAGCAATTCGCCTGATTGGCTATCAAAAAATGGAGTGCTTTCGTTGTCTTTGGTATTAATGCTTGATCCCATATTAATGGCCTGGCTTAATACACCATCTTGCCTGATTACGGAATAATATAAATCGTACTTCCCAAAGCCACCCGGCTTATCAGAAGAAAATAGCAAATATTTCCCCTCGTTGGTTACAAAAGGTTGTGTTGCATTAAATACATCGCCATTTATTTCGGGGCCTAACTTAACCGGTGTCCCCCATTCATCTCCTACTTTTTTAGCTTGATAGATGTCGTATTTATTTTTGGCATTTTTAACCGTAAAGTACATGATAGTACCTTGAGGATTAAAAGTGGGGGTCGCCACCTCGGTCTCCTGTCCTACACTCAAAGGCATTTTTTTAACCTCGATTTCAGCAGAATTTAAATCTTTAACTTGCGCTATATAAAAGGAATTGATGTACGGATTTGTCTTTGTTGTTACTTGAACAGGCCCTTTTTTTGAGTTCAATTTTACATCTTTTTGTCCTACAACATTTAACGGACGCGAAGAAGTAAAATAAAGCAAATAACCGTTTTTTGCCGCAGCATAATTCGCCCCTAATCCGTTTATTGCGGTAGGCATTTTTTGAACCAAGGTCATTCTAGGGAAATTCATTTCATCAATAGCAAATTGACAGGAAGCTATCCGCGATTGGGCTACAGTTGTTAACGAATCATTTGGATATTTTGACTCATACGATTTATAGTATGAAATTGCCTCGCTAAATTTCTTATTTGCTCGGAGCGATTCGGCATAATAAAAAGGGGCCTTTCTGAAACGAGTATTTGTAAATTTAACCGCGTATGCATAATATTTTTCTGCCTCTGAATGCTCTTTGTACAACCGACTAGATTCTGCCAAATTATAAACGGCACCTTCATAGTCATCAACCATTTTTTGTTGCTTTGTTTTGCTATTATTGCCACTTGCATAAGGGATAAAAGGATTTAATGTGTCTCCCTCAATTTTTAATGCCTTTTTGTAAAAAGTTGATGCAGCATAATAATTATGATTTTCAAAATAGGCATCAGCCACTTTTTTATAATCAACAACATGCTGTGCCAACGCTACTTGACCACAAGAAACCAATAAAAAGAGTATTAATTTTTTCATATGAACATAAATTATAAATGAGGACAAAAGAAATTCGGGCCAATTAATCCCTTTCTGCCAATTAGAGAAATGGAAAGTTCTATTCCACGATTTCCATTAGAAAGACCGTTGAAACGGGTAGTGCCAACATCGTAGCTCAACCCAATAACCATGTTTTTAACTTGCATACCTACATAGGCAATTGCGGCATCTTCAAAGCGATAATTGCCACCAAACAAAAGATTAGAGGAAGACGATAAATTTAATTGCGCATATGCGCCCAAAGAGGTTTCTCTTGTATTTCCTTGCTGCATGAAAAGGACATTTGGAACTAGGTCTAAAAGTGGCGATGTCTTTATTCTCAGACCTCCATGCCCGGTAAAACGCATCGGAATACGTTCTTCATTGGATGCAAAACTATCGATCGGTCTATTTAAATGCGCTACACTTGCCCCGACAAACACATTGACATTTTTATTAGGATTGCCGTCAAAAAACATAATCCCTGCATTTATATCGGGTACAAAAGTCGAGGTTGAAGAAAAAGTTTCTCCACTCATTATTCCTCCATCGAAGCCGCTGCTTGAGTTAAATTGATTTCCAAAACGTGCTTGCGACAAGTCGAAGCTTTTATTGATGAAACCTGCTTGTAAGCCAAAATTTAAGAATTGGTCTCCATCTCGTCCAAACTTTAATTGATACGAACCCGAAACCAATGCTGTAAGATAGTTATACGCCACTTCACCTGCACGTTGATTTAAAACGGTGGCGCCAAAAGCGAAGTTCTTTTTGGGCGCCATATCAAAGGACGCTCCGCCTGTTAAATAACCATTTGGCAAGCCCGCCCATTGCTGCTTAAAATTTATAGTTCCTCTGTAGTCGCCATCAATGACCCCTGTTAATGCAGGATTTAGCCATAAAGGATAGGCATAATACTGTGAAAAATGAGGATCTGTTTGTGCATGAGCTTTTAGTGTTCCGAATACGATTAATACCAAAGCTATGTATATCTTAAATGATGTTGCTATTTTCATGACCGTTCTTTTTTCTGTTTTAACTTTCTCCATCTTTAATTATCGTAATAATGTTACCGTTCCTCTTTTCGCCGTACTTGTTCCATCCGCAAACTGAATTTCTATGAGGTAGACATACACACCAGCAGGTTGATTTATTCCTTTAAATGTTCCATCCCATCCAGCATGCATATTTGGCGATTGATAAAGTTGTTGTCCCCATTGGGTATAGATATTCATTGTTGTTGCGGAAATGGTATTTCCAAACACCATAAATGTGTCGTTATTTCCATCATTATTAGGGGTAAAGGCATTTGGAACATACACTTCATTCCCTAGAGGATTAGCTGCTTTTCCACTTCCAACGCTACCTGCCGAGCGGGTTTGACAAGGCAATTGCGATGTATTACGAACCAGAATGGAGACTGTTTGATCAGGTTTTAATCCATCGATAGTAAAGGTTAATCCGAGTGCTCCACCCAAAGGACTCCGCCATGTGGCGCCATTATCAAGCGATACTTCATATCCTAATGAACCTATAATCGATTGCCATGCAAACGTAATACTCGTAGATGTTGAAGATTGAACGGTAACCACTGGTGCTTCTAATATTGGCAACACAGTAACGGTAAATGCTCTTCTTGTTGCACTAGAACATCCAAATGCAGAAACAGCTTCAACATAAAATATTGTAGTTGCCGTTAATGACGGGGTTGTAAACGAAGTGCCTTCGGCAAGGGCTGTTCCTCCGGTACTAGCTGAATACCATCTATAAATCTGTCCCGCTACCGGATTATCTACTGATAATACCGTGGTACTTCCCGAACAAATTGGACTATTGGTGGCTGAAACTGAAGCTGGAGCAGTTGGTAATGCCAAAATAGAAATATTTACCACAGCTCTACTGGTTGATGTACAACTTCCAGATTGTGCCTCTACATAGTAGGTTGTATTTGCTGTTAAAACCGGGGTAGTAAAACTTATTCCTGTACCTACCACCGTACCAGTGTTTGCGGTGGTATACCAATTGTAAACCATACCTGAAATTGGATTTGAAACTGATAATACCGCACTATTGCCAGAACATACATTCAGGGCAGAGGCGGTTGCTACCGGTACTACTGGCCTTGCATTAACCGTTACACGAATCATTACGCGTCCTCCCGTATTGTTACAGCCATTTGCATTTAGGGCTAAAACATAGTAGTTAACAGAAGTATTTAATACAGTAGTTGTAAACGTTGTTCCTGTATTAACTAGATTACCTGCAGTTGCTGCATCGTACCATTGATACGTGATACCTGTTTGTGGCGATTGAATAGTTAAAGTGGTCGCATTTCCTGCACAAATAGTGGTACCACTGCTAGCTACTACTGGATTCTGTGGAAGAGCGCTTACTGTTATACTTACTACTTTAGCTGTTCCAGCCGCATTTTCGCATTTATTATCACCTTTTACCGTAACGTAATAGGTTGTATTTACATTTAATGAAGGTGTGGTAAATACTGGACCAACAAATGCTACATTGGTTAAAATCGCATCCGTATACCAGGTGAATACCGGATTTGTTACAGATGCTGAACTGGCTGTTAAAACTGTTGATGACCCTTCGCATGTATTTAACACGCCATTTACCATCATATCTGTTGTGGTAGCCAGAGGATTTACAGTTACCGTTGCTACTTTGGCATTAGCGGCTGAATTTTCGCATTTATTTGACCCTTTAACGGTTACATAGTAGTTGGTTGTTACACTTGGAAAGGCTGTGTAGGTTGGTCCCGTGAATACCAAATTTGTTAAAGATGCATCGCTATACCATGAGAACACAGGTTGGGTAACTGTCAAGCTAGATGCTTGTAAAACAGCCCCACTTCCATTGCATATTTGTGCATTATTAACCGTCACATCAGCCGCTGTTGCGTAATCATTAACGGTTACGCTTATAATTTTTGCTGCTCCCGCAATGTTTTCACATTTGTTTTCTCCTTTTACTGTAACATAATAGGTGGTATTTACTGTAAGTATTGGCGTTGTAAATGCAGTTCCTGTGAAAACCGAGGTTGTTAATGCGGCATCTGTATACCAAGTAAATATTGGGTTTAAAACAGTAGTGGTAGTAGCCGACAATGTCGTTGTCGATCCACTACAAATAGTCGAATTACCACTTAAACTTATATCGCTATCGGTTGCTAAAGGTTTAATTGTAATGGTAATGGCTTTTGCTGTTGCCGCAGTATTTTCACATTTATTATCGCCTTTTACCGTTACATAATAGGTTGTAGTTGTACTTAAGGATGGTGTTGTAAAATTAGAACCCGTAAATACCGGACTGGTTAATGCAGCATCGCTGTACCACGTAAATACCGGATTGGTAACTATTGTAGATGTTGCCGTTAACAGTACAGAAGTATTTGCACAGGTGGTACTGGTTCCTGATAAATTAATATCAGATGCTGTTGCTATTGGTTTAAGTGTTATAAGCACTTCTTTGGCATCGCTAGGTCCATTTGCACATTTATTTGTACCACTTACGGTTACATAATAGCTAGTTGTGCTCGTAATTGCTGGGGTATTATATATTGAACCGGTAAAAACAGCTGTTGTTAAAGCAGCATCGCTATACCAAGTAAACACAGGATTTGTAACAGTTGCTGAAGTAGCTGTTAGCGATGTAATATCCGAACCGCATAAAACTGTATTTCCGGCTACATCTATGTCAGAAGCAGTAGCTGCTGGGTTTACTGTTATAGTTATTTGAGTCCGTGTTGTGCTATTGCAGCTACTTCCCCCTGCATTTACTGCTTCAACATAATAATCATAGGTTCCTGCTGCCAAATT
Organism: Pedobacter paludisoli; assembly: GCF_052344095.1. GTDB lineage: Bacteria > Bacteroidota > Bacteroidia > Sphingobacteriales > Sphingobacteriaceae > Pedobacter. The sequence continues at coordinate 2,669,164 of NZ_CP179926.1, forward strand.
ACTTGGAGTGTTAAAACTGCTTGTATTTCCTGCCACCAGATTGCCCCCTGTATTTGCATTATACCAATTAAATGTTACTCCGGCTACCGACTGAACCTGTAATGTTACCGGTGTATTTATACATGTAGTGGCCGGATTGCCTGCCAACGGTATTGGCGGAGCTGGAAGGGGTAAAACAGTAAGGTCAACGGTAGCAGGCAAGCTTTGACAAGTGCCAAATGCTGCTCTTACAGTGTATTGATAACTACCTGCAACTAACGAAGCATCGGTAATTAAGAATGTACCATCTTGACCTGTCAAATAAACATTATCGCGGTACCATTTATAGATTAAGCTCGCTTGTGGATTCGCTACATTTAATGTTGCCGACGTTCCTTGGCAAGTTGATAAAGCCGAAGCTAAAACTTTTGGTGTCGGAACTACTCTTTGGGCATAATCCAAGTTGATGGATTGCAATGCACCTAACACTCCTGAGTTCAGTTCTATTTGAACTGCATCAAATTGAGCAGTTGGAACAAAGCTAAAGGTTGCCTCACTTCCATCTGCCAACAACTGAACACTTAAGAGTGGATTTGCAGTTGTCAAAGGATCGGCATTGCTGGTTGCTCCATTGTATGTAGTGATGGTTAAACTTGGCAACAGGGCTAATGAAAGTAATTTAGCTGGTGATGAAATTTTAACTTTTATGGTATCTCCAATATTGGATACACCTGAGCTAAATCCTACCCGGTGGTAAACAGATCCTAAAACTCCTACAGGCATGCTCAACGTTGAACCAGTTGACGCATCATCATCAATTGCTAGAGCTGGGTTGATAACACTTCCTAAAGCTACTCCAGTAGTACCGGATACTAAAGAAAGGTCTGCATAGCCACATGGTGCCGACCCCGGATTTGTTGATCGCGGCAATACAGTTATAACAACTGGGGTAGCCGCACTAGGGGCACATATTGTATTGTCAGCAATGGCGTAAAAAGTGTAAGTAGCCGGAGTTCCCGTTGCTGTTAAAACAGGTGTTGTAAACGTTGATCCAGTAACCAGTGGAACAATAGTTAAAGCATCATCGTACCAACTTATTTGTGCGTCTGCAGTACTTGAAACAGCGCTTAAAACAGCGCGCTCTCCCGATAGTATAGTGGTTCCAGTAGATGTAATAACTGGAGCATCAACTCCGCTGGTGGTAACAGTAGCTGTTGTTCTTGCCGATACTGTTCCACAGCTATTTACGGCTTCTACGGAGAAAGAGGTAGCTGCTGTCAGTCCTGAAACGGTTAAAATTGGTCCATCTTTACCAACCAAATAGTTGTTCGAGGCATCGTACCATTTATAAGTAGTTGCCGGATCTGGATTCTGAACATGTATAACTAAATCTGAACCCGAACAAATTGATAGGGTACTCGAAAGCAATGTTGGAGAAACCGGAGCTGGAGAAGCCGTTACGTTTACTTCTGTTTTTGCACTCACACACCCAGAGGCAGAAACCGCAGCTACATAATATTTTGTATCAGCCGTTAACGTTGGAGTAACAAAGCTTACACCATCTTGACCAGCTTGGTAGGTACCCAAGGCATCAAACCACTGATAGGTAAAACCTGCTGTTGGATTGCTTACGGTTAAGGTCGCTGTTGAACCAACACAACTCGCCACATTTGCTGAGACTACAGTTGGCGGTACCAAAACTCGCTGTGCATAGTTCACATTTATGGAACTTAAAGCCCCGGCAATTCCTGAATTTAAGCGTATTTCTACTGCATCAAACAAACTAACTGGTAAAAATGAAACCAAGGCTTGCGTATTATTACTCAATAGTTGTATTGAGAGCAGATTATCATTTAAAAATTTTGAATCTCCATTGCTTGTTGTTCCGTTAAAGGTGGTTATTTGAATGTTGCCTAAAACAGCCAGCGATAACAATTTGCTTGGCGATGAAACCAAGACTTTTACACTGTCTCCCAATCTTGATACGGAACCGAAACTTAAATATTGATAAACAGAAGCACCAAGTGCCCCTACTGGCATTAATAATGACGAAGCGGTTTGTGTGTCGTTATCAATAGCGAGCTCGGCATTTGAAACACCTGCTAATAGTGCTACACCTGTTACCCCATTTGATTGCGCCGCTGCGCCTTCGCAAGGAACAGGATTTGGCCCAGCAGAATTATCAACAAGCACGGTAACTTGTACCCTGTTTGCTGATGAGCAACCATTCACAGAAACGGCTTCTACATAATACGTAGTTGTTGTGGTTAATGGAGGCGTTACATAAGTAGCACCTGAGTGCACCGAAACGGTTCCTGTTTCTGAAGTGTACCAGTTAAACGTATCTCCAGCATCGGCAGAAACGGCTGTTAATATAGCGGTTTGCCCTGGACTTAATGCAGTTGTTGGCGCGATTACGCTTGGCAAGGCTGGACGTGTATTAACCGTAACTGCTGCTGTTGCACGACTTGCACTTGAACAATTTCCTTGAGTTGCTTCAACATAATAAGTGGTATTTGTGGATAATGCCGGCGTTACAAATACCGGACCTGTAAATACCAAATTACCAGCTACAGATGCATCGTACCATTTATACGAAATGGCAGCATCTGGATTACTTATCGATAAAGTGGCAGTAGAACCCTGACAAACATTTGCAATTGGAGCTAAAACTGGTATAGCTAAAACAGGCGTTACCGTAACTGTTACCGGAATACGGGTAGTATTTGCACACGTACCATTCCTAACTTCAATGTAGTAGGTGGTGGTAGTGGTTAAAGCTGGTGTTGTAAAGGTAGCTCCGGTTGCTAAAACTGTGCCTCCGGTTGCGGCATCGTACCACACCAAAGTTGTTCCTCCATTTGCAGTGGCAGATAATGTAGCCGTTCCACCAGCGCAAATTATTTGAGAACCTGCTGTGATGGTTGGGTTAGGATAAATTACAGTTGCGCCATATATATCTAAACTGGTTAATGCAGACACTAAACCGTTCACACGAACTTCAACACGGTCGTATGCACCGCCTGCCAATAGTGTTGATAAGAAACGATTCCCATTCAACAGTTGTAAATTAACAAGGGAAGAATTTAACTGAACGCTTCTTACCAAAGTGGCACCATTTAAAATATTTACAGTAACTCCTCCCAAAGCTGTCAAATCTAACAACCCCGTTGGTGTTGCTAAATCCAATCGGATACTATCCGTTGCTAGGCCTTGTGAAGGAAAAATTAATTGTTGATATCCCGTTGATCCCACGCCCACACCCAAGGTAATCCGTGTGTAATTGGTTGCATCAGCATCCGTAGAATTTCCAGGCCCGGTGATGCTGCATAAAGCGCATATTCCGGTAATGCCACTCGCTTGCGTATTGGCTGCATTACAGGCGGTAGATCCACCGCCAGTTAAAACTGTTACCGTTACAGGCACACGACTTAAGCTTGCGCAACCTGCACCACTTACCGTCTGCACATAATATGTAGTATTTGTGCTTAACGCAGGTGTGGTAAAAGTAGTTCCATTCGCTAATGCTGTTCCGCCACTTGCCGAACTGTACCATTCTATCGTATTTCCTGCATCCGCGGTTGCGTTTAACGTGGTTGTTTGACCCGCATTTATTACCTGATTATTGGTTGTAACCACAGGCAAATTAGGTGCTGGGTTAATAGAAACAGTTACTGCAGTACGTGGACTAACTGCGGTACCGGATACGGCTTCTACATAAAATACGGTTTGAGAGTTTACGGTTGGTGTTACAAAAACACCTGAATTGCCTTTAGCTAAAGCTGTGCTTCCGGTAGATGCATACCAATTATAGGTTACACCTGATTGTAAATTGCTTACAGTTAATGTTGCTGAGCTTCCTGAACAAACAGTTGCTGCAGCAACCACAGGTTGGTTTACAGTTACATTAATAGTATAATTGGTACTTACTACATTTCCAGTTGCATCTGTTGCGGTTAATGTTAAAACATAGGTTCCGCCTGAAGTTGGAGTTCCGGTAATTTCACGTGTAGTGGTATTAAAATTTAACCCTGGAGGAAGCTCTGTTGCTAAGTAAGTATACGGACCTGTCCCGCCCGTTACAGCTGGTAAGGTTTGGGTGGGATACGAAGTTCCTACAATTCCATCAGCTAATGTTGCTGTTGGTAAAGACAGAACCCCATTTACTTTTAGTGCATACGTATTGGTAGCTGTTTTTAGTTGACTATCCGTTACCGTAACCGAAATACTATAATTTCCTGCTTGCGTTGGCGTTCCTGTAATTTGACGGGTTGCCGGATTGAAAGTCAAACCATCAGGTAAGTTAGTTGCTGAATAGCTATACGGTCCAACTCCACCGGTGGCTGCTGGAATTGTTTGCGCTGGATACCCAACACCGGCTGTTCCATCGGCTAAAGTTGCATTCGGCAATACTAAAGGATCCGTTACAGCAATGGAATAATTTGTCGTTACCGAATTATTGTCCTGATCTACCACGGTTACCAGTACAGAATAGGTTCCTGAAGCGGTAGGTACTCCAGAAATTTCGCGTGTAGTCGGATTAAATACTAATCCCGGAGGAAGCCCGGTTGCCGAATAGCTATAAGGCGCTGTTCCACCTGTAGCAATTGGAATAATTTGAGGTGAATACGTACTTCCAGTGGTTCCATTTGCCAAAGTTGCAGTCGGGAGCACCAATGGATCGGTAATTTTAACGGTATAATTTGATGTTATTGTATTGCCGTTTGCATCGGTTACGGTTACTGGAATCGTATATAGTCCACTTTGTGTTGGCGTACCCGTGATTTCTCTAGTTGCAGGATTAAAGGTTAAACCTGGTGGAACAGCTGTGGCAGAATAGGTGTATGGCCCTGTTCCTCCTGTTGCACTCGGAATAAGTTGCGTTGGATAAGGTATGCCGGTAACACCAGCAGGCAAACTGCTGGGGGTAAGCACTAAAGCATTGGTAACAATTAAAGTAAAAGATGAATTGCTGGTACACGCCGCTGCATCGCTTGCTGTTACCAAAAACGTGTAGGTACCTGGGGTTGATGGTGTTCCGGTTATCAAACCTGTACTAGACAAGGTTAAGCCTGTGGGCAATGAACTGCCTGTGGTTAATGCATAGCTATAAGGACCAGTTCCACCTGTTGCCGGAGCAATTTGTTTACTGTAAACCGAGCCACTAGTTGCATTGGTTAAAGCAGCTCCAGCAAATAAAATTTGAGGATTTACGGTCACTACAACAGGTACACGAGCCGATTCGGTTGTACAGCCTACTCTTCGTGCGGCCACATAATACGTTGTATTTGCCGTTAATGCAGGGCTAGAAAAAGCGGCATTATAGGCCACTGTAGCTACTGGGGTTGCACTTGCTAAACTCGCATACCACAGCAATTCATTGGTACTAGCCGTAGTCGCCGTTAACGAAGCGGATGTGTTGTAGCAAATATTGACCGCATTGGTTGCAGGTGAAGTAAAAGTAGGTGTACCCGCCGAGCGCGTAACGCCATAAACCTGAATAGTTTGTGTTAAACTAACATTTAATAAGGAGGATAGGTTAATTCTCACTCTGTTAAAGGGAGCACCCGGAGAAAAAGGGACCGAGGTTATTTGTCCTGCATTTAACAAACCCAATAAATCTAGATTCAATAAACTTGATAAAGGCTGGGAGGAGACTTGTACATCACCATTATAAGCCGTAACAGTTATGTTATTGAGTACACCGGCATTTAGTAAAGCTGTTGATGTGGTAAATCGTAAATTAAATTCATCTCCAGGATTTGATAAGGTTGAAAAATAAAAATTTTGACCAATTGATCCTGCCACGCCCAACGCACCTAAACTAACTTCAGAATAGGTAGCAGGATCGTTATCAATCGCATTCTGCGGATTGGTAACACCGGCCTTTCCTAAACCTAAAACATCTACGGTTAGGCCTGTACCATCGAAGTTTGTGGCAAAAGCCTGCGAACACGCATCCGCACCTGAATTATAATAAGCATAGTATACTCTTGTACTATTTGTAGCCCCTAATAATAAAGCAGCTGTTCTATCGCGTACGTAAACTCTATCGTAGGTAGCATTGGGTGTTATCGCGATGTAATAAAGACCATTTGCATCGACAATTAACCTTAAGTTGGAATTTGAAAAGGTTGAGGAACTAACACCGCTCAATAAGGTAGTACCCGCAGCATTTCGTGCACCAACCTCCAAGGTATGATTTCCCAAAACAACCGTGCCTAGTACATTGGCCAACAGTCCCCCTAGATTCCCTCCTAACAACGAATTTAAAACATCTTGATCAAAATCTAGCCGAATGTAAGAGGTTGTTCCCGCGGGCAAATTGGATGGGAACTTAATTTCTAGCTCGCTAGAATAGGCCCCTAAACCTAATGCCGCTCCTCCATATGATTGTACGGTTGCATAATCGGTTAGAGAAGCGTTTACAGCCTGAGAGGCATTTGCCACATTTGCAGAAGCCGCTGTTACTGAATTAGCATAAATTTTTGTCTGGCCATGCGATTTTGAAAATGAAAGCGTTATTACTAAAATAACTGCAATCTTCTGAAGGATAGACAACATCCATTTTGAAGAAAGAGAATAAAAGTATCTCATACTTAAGGCATTAATGTAAGTGAATATTTACGAGGTGACAACTATCAAGGATTGACTACATCCTTATTGATACATCAAATCTACAGATGGACTAAATACCTCTTGTGTTCAACTCTGTTCATTTTTTTTTGAAGCCTCGCTGTTCATTTTATTCATATTAATTTTTTATCTAAAATCATTTGAGTAAATGTAATTTTTTAAGCACATTCGTGTAGTAATCTATCCTTATACTTAATGAATTCTAGCGAGCTCCATTTAGAACTTAGAAAATTTGTCCTTATAAAATCGGGGTTAAGAAACATTGACCCTAGCCAGTGTAAAATAATTTCTGAAAGTATATTTTTAGAAACCAAAAATTATGTAAGTGAAACCACTATAAAACGATTTTTTGGTTTCGCCAATACCATTCATAAGTTTTCTCTCTTTACCTTAAACAGTTTATCACAGTATGTTGGCTATCCAGATTGGGAGTCCTTTTCTCAGGATAAACAAAACAGTATTTCATGCGATCATAATCTGTGGTATAATATAAAGCTTAAAGCACAGACGATTACAGAAATTGCTTTAATAGCCAAAAAAAATAGCTCTGGCCTCCCGTTTGCACATACCCATAATCGAAGCTTTCTTTATCCAGATTTCGACTATTTTTTGAAGAATAACTTCATTTTTACAACCTTAAGTGCTCCTTCAGGACATGGAAAATCTATTCTTATTGCACATCTTTTAGAACATTTTTTCTATTCAGAACATGCTTTATATAAAAATGACATCGTTTTATTGTTAAATGCTGTTCAATTTAATTCGCTTCTTAAAGCTGGCATAACACTTAAAGAGTGGTTCTTAAAAGAATTTAATTTTGGCAGTTTAAGTGAAATGCTTAGTTATTTCAAAAAAAATCCGGAAAAGAAAGAAGGAAGATTCGTACTATTTGTTGATGATGTTGATAGTTTTTTATTCGAAGAAGAAAATTTTAAAATCTTCAACGATTTTTTGTGCAGTATAGAAGATAATAACATTCTAAAAGTTATTACTGCCTTAAGGCCGAATAATTGGCAAAATATTAAATCGAGTGTATTTAAATCTGATTTTTTAACAAAAAAATGGTACAATGGCCTTTTTTATGATTCAGGCACCAATTGTAATATACCCAATCTAAACACAGAAGAAATTCTTCAAATACTTACGCTAGTTGAGGGCAAGAAGGTTACAAACGATGATATTAGCGAACAAATGCTTTCGCTATTTAAATCGCCATTTTGGTTACAAATTTACTACAAGAGGCGAAGTGAAATTGACTTTTTAATGTTAAAAAATCCGGTTATTCATTATGAGTTAGTGAACTATTACCTCGAAAAGCAAATCTTTCTTGCAAACAACAGTACGGAAAAAACATTCTTATTAAAAAAGATTAGTGAGGCCATTTTTTTGAAGAAGAAAAGTCTGCGCATTAAAAAAGAAACTATTTTATCCATTATAAATCAATACCCGGCAGCTTATATAGAACTTATCAAAACAGGAATTCTATTAGAGGAGAAAAAAAATACTTCATCCAATCCAATTGAAGTAGTCCGATTTATTAGTGTTGACATTTACACGTACTTTGTTTTTATCGATGTACTTGAAATATTTAATTTTAAACCTGAAAAGTTATTTTTTGAGTATATTTTAACGGTTTTCTCACATCAGTTATTCCTGAGAAAACAACTATTAAATTGGTCTATACGTTGTTGCATTAATCAAAACAACATCGAGCCTTTAAAGAACATTTTAAAACTTCCTTTTTCAAATGAAGAAAAAAATCAATCAATAGATTTCATTTGTCACGTAACAAATTACGAATTGACGCTTCCTAATTCTAAATTCAATAAACAAACCATTGGCCTAAATTTCATTGATATTTTAACCACGGCTCGGACCATAAGTGTTTTGTTTAAAGAAACTACACAGATTATTTATGACTCGGTATTAGATATTGATTTACAAATTATCCTATTAGTTATTGAGGCTAACATGGCACTTATTTCTGTTGATAAAAATGAATTATGTCGGCTTATGAATAGTTTAAAGCGAAACCACAAGCGACTAAGCGAATTGTTTCCAATTAACCCCTATGATTTGCTGGAATATTCTTACAATATTTTACTATCCAAACACGTTGAAAACCCTGTTCTGGATGATAAAATAATTAAACTCTGTCGTAAAATTGATTTGAGTGAACCAGGGAAAAATGAAGAAATCACAACCATCGAAATTCTGAGTTATCGTTTGGTTCTAATCACTCTTTTTTCTCAAAAAAAATATGTCGAATCGCATCATTTTATAATGGCCATCATGAATAAGTATCCCAATATTTTTTGCATGCGAAATACTGTTTTTTCTCCTTTTCTTTTAATCCACCTTGGCCAAACCTATCTTAAACTAAATTATTATAAAAAGGCACAACGCATTTCTCAGTTTTTAGATAAAATTATTGCGAACGAATACACGTATTTCCCTCCCTTTATAAAAGCATCGTTTCATGTTTTCAAAGCAAATTTTTATACCGCTACGCATGAGTATGACAAAGCTTTGGACGAAATAGAAAAAGGATTAAAAAACAGTACTGAAAACGATTTCAAAATGTACCAAATATCGCTCATGCTTATTAAAATTGAGGTGTTAAAGCAATCTTATGCTCCAGAAGAAATTTCTACGGCTATCAAAGAATTGCTCTATTTTTTATCTGCAAATAAAATTTCTATGCCTGATTATGCGAATTTAAACAATGACCATTTTGACGAAACTTTTGAAATTTTAAAATCGTATAAAACAATTAAGCTCAGCAATTAGCGGGCAAGTATAAATCAGTATAAAAAATGAAGGCCTCACACATGCGAGGCCTTCATTTTTTATTTTATCAGATTGTACAACTCATCCAATTTTGGTGATAGCACAATTTCGATCCTTCGGTTTTTACTACGCGATTCGGCCGAAGCATTTGAGCCCAATGGCTGAAATTCGCCTTTACCTGTTGCCGTCATGCGCACACTTTCTACTTTTTCATTTTCTGTTAAGTAACGAACCACCGATGTTGCACGAAGTACACTTAAATCCCAATTATCTTTAATTTGACCTAAATTATTAATCTTTTGATTGTCGGTATGCCCTTCAACGGCTATATTAATTTCAGCTTGTTGCTTTAAAACAATTGCCAATTGCTGCAAGGCTTGTTTTCCTTTTTCATCAATAATGATACTTCCTGACGGGAACAATAATTTATCGGTTAAAGAAACGTATACTTTCCCGTTTTTCATCTCAACAGTTAATCCATTTTTTGTAAAACCTAACAAGGCTTTTTGCAGTTTTTCTTTTAAAGCATTGGTTGCTTCATCGCGTTTACGCAAAACATCTTCTACTTCTTTCAAACGTTTTTCCCTAGCAGCTAGGTCATCTGATAATTTGGTAATTTGCGAAGAAGACTTGTTTTTTAGGGATGCATAATTTCCATCCATTTCATTGAAACGACTTTGTAAATCACGCAGCTCTTCGGCCATTAAGGTGGTATCTTTTTTAAGTTTAGCAACTTCTTCTTCTAAATTTTCAATCTTTACCAAGCCTTCATTGTGTACGGTATACAATGAATCTTTTGAGGCCAAAAGGGCTTTGTATTTTTTTGTTGATAGAACGACACAAGAACTAAGTGAAGAAAGCAAGAGGAAAATCGCAAAAGCTAAAAAGGTATTTTTCATTATTTAAATATGGGTTTCAGGTTGTACAATAGCGCTGTATAGGTTTTTATGCGGCTAGGCTTCTATTGCTTTTCGTAAAAATGCAACTAAAGGCTGAACTGCCGTATAAGAACTTATCAACTTATTAACGAGCGAAGGCTTAAAAAATTCTTCATCGGCAATATTCATGGTGGCCTCAAAGCTTTTTAATTTTAAAAATTCGATATTCGGATCGTTCGGGTCATAGCCTTTTGGCGCATTTTTTAACGAATTTGAAGTACCCAAAGCAAAGTTGTCTTTAAAATTTTTATCGTTAATAATGGCTTTAAATTCATCAATATTGTAGTCGATTTCCTGGCGGATTAACTTTACATGTGGCGCATCGGGCATCCAATATCCCCCTGCAACAAAGCTTTTTCCGGGTTGAATATGCAAGTAATAGCCCGGTTCATTTCCTCCTTTTTTGGGTGAAAACCAAATACCATAATTTGTTTTGTAGGGATCTTTATTTTTACTGAAGCGTACATCACGATAAATACGTAACAAGCTTTTTTTGGGATCGGCATCTGCCGGAATCATGGGGTCAATTTTAGCCAATTCGGGGATAATTGCTGCCACCAATGTTAATACATCGCTTTTAGCTTCCTCGTAATCAGACTTATGTTCTGAAAACCATTCGCGGTTATTATGGTCTGCAACCGACTGGATAAATTGTAAGGTTTGTTTTTGGAGCATGTGGTTCTGTTTTAAACATTGATTATGCATCAAAAGAAATGCCGATACCTATCTAAGTGAAATTTTATAGGGAAACAACCATTAGTTAGCCGCTAACAGTTGAGTAATTGCGACCATATTGCTTGATTGGCAAAAAAATTGAATGACTTATTTGCTTAAGATTACTTCAGCATTTCTTTTACGGTATTTTTTATACCAAATTATACCTACTATCATCACGGCTAAATACGGAATCGCTAAAAGGTACAGTACCCCTGTGTTTAATCCCGCAGATACGGTATTACCATTTTTTACTCCTTGTTCGGCATTAATGCTGCACATAGCACATTGTGCATTTGCCTGAACTGCCACTAGTATATTTAGTGTAAGCAATAATAAAGTAGCTGTTATTTTCTTTTTCATCGATTTAAAAACCTAATTGGCAGCAAAAAAGCTTCAATTTACATCCGTTTAACGTGGACAAATATAAACATAAACGCCTGTACCGACTTAAAAATTATGTCATAAAAAAACCTCGCCTTAAAAAGACGAGGTATGGAGATAGAATTTTTATGGCCCTTGGTATTTCAGATAGGCCATAATTCACGACGGTAGTATGGCGTGAACTGTTATCTAATATTAGAGTACACCATAAATAAATGAAGATGCATCTGCTGTTCTATAGAAACCACCTAAAAGCGGGCTATTAGGATCTGAACTTTCTACCCAATCAATTTTAAATGGACCGGTTAACAGGTAATCGGCAAGTGGTTTAATTTCATCAGCTCTTGGTCCCCAATTTGAGTTCCCTATAGGGTCTGAAATTGTAAACTCATCATTATTTCGCACAACCTTATAGGTGCCAATTGCATTGTATGAACTTCCACTTGAATTGCTATAGGTTATTTGCACATAGAAATTGTTACTACCGAAACCAAATGTAGTGTACAATACATTTCTCTTCGTCGCTTTAAACAAGCTGACCATTGAATTATAAACGGCATTGAAAGGCGAATTTATTCCATATTGTGGTAAATTGCCTTGAATGGTAATACCTGTAAATAAATACTCACCAAGAGGAAATCCCATTAGCGCATAAAGAGGTGCATCGGGTTTTAAAGGGTTTTGAACATCAATTCTACTTCCTGCTATCTCAATGTAATACTTATTATTTGCTGCATCGTATATTAATTCATTAAAAGTTCTATCTCCAAAAGAGATTCCCTTACTCAAAATTAATTTATTTAGCCCGTAGGCAAATGATGCATTTTCGGTATGCAGACTCTGGCTTTTATCCAACGAAAAGAATGAAATTACTTTGCCAGCGGTATCTATAATTAAGGTTTCTTTCGTTCCATCGGGAAGTTGAATTTCAGAAAACCTATTTGCTTTCATATACGCAGCATTGTCATCGTACATTTTCTTAAACCCACCATCAATCAGCGCTTTGCTATCCTCGGCAGATAGCGGAAGCATCGACATTTTATTCCCATTAAATATCCCATCAAACTTCAAGGTATCGCCCACGTTTCCGGTGTAAACAAATTCAAAATCAGAAATTAGTCCTGCGCCCGATTTCCCTCCGTTTACATCTTTATTAGGATCGGCAATTAGATGTAAATAGTTGTAAGTATCGAAAATAAGCGTTGGCTTTTGCAGTGCTTTAAAACGATATGTACTCTTTTGGAGTTGCGTAAATGTCTGATCGCTAAAATCTCCCAACATATCTACAGTCCCATCTTCTGAGAACGTTATATAGAAAGAAAAACCTTTTCCTCCTTTTGGAAATATAGTGGCAAAAAAACCATCTTTTTGCGCTACCAATAGTTCTTTTTGTGCGTCCATTTCGGTATTTAACCGTGTATCTGGATTATCAAGAATTGGACCTGAATCTTTTTTACAGCTTATTATTGCAGCAACAATAAGCAGGATATAAATGAGCTTATTTTTCATAATTTTTACTTTAATTTCCAAGCGTTCCGAAAGTATAAGATGCTGTATCTGTTGCTTTAACAAAGCCACCGTACTCCATTTTCAAATCGCTTGAGAAGAAAAACCTAGCGATCATAGGTGTTTGAGTGAAAAAACTTGTTAATGGGGCAAGCGATTTTGCAAGATTTTGAGCATTGGTATTTTTCCCAGTCTCGGTATATTTTATCTCATTCCCTTTTTCTACAAATGAGTGCTCGTATATAGCATCGTACGTTTTTCCTTGATTTGTTCCGGCAGAAGCATGGTAATTAAAAATAATATCCATCTGCTTATCGCTACTATACTTTAATACCATGTTATCTAATACGTACTTATTCGAGTTGCTATATTCGAACATGGCTTTCTTTGCGGCTTCATATTGGGTTAAGAATTCCGCTGATAAACCAGCTGTTGTTTCAGGATTAATGGTGATCGAGGTATATGCTTTATCAAATCCAAAATAATTTAATAGGTTTCTAGGTGATAGGTCGTCTAGTGATTTTTGGACCTTATTTTGAAGGGCATAAAAATCGATACCCCAAACTTGTTTATAATAGGTTACGACAATCTCTTCTTTTTGACGAATTAATTTTACAGCTGTTTCAGAAGGATTTGATTTTAACAATGCTTCATAGCCGGGTTGTCCCTCCGTAAGCATAACGGCAATCATTTCCACGAAGTCATCGTTAGGATTTGATTGCGAATATTTCGTAATAAAACCGTTTTCGGCGTAATTATTTTTATTGTTCCAATCGGAAGTGTATCCTGCAGGAGTAATCAATTGAAATTCATTTGGATACGCAACATTCTGATGTAAAATATGGCCAAATTCATGATGAATAGTTTGTAAAATCCTCACGGTATTGGTTCGATTACTTTTTTCAAAATTATTTACGCCAAATAGCGTTACTTTAACTCCTCCTTCTGCCTCTCCCAGTTTTACGGTTCCCGATGAATTGTAGTCTAGACTTCCAACCAGTACATAATTCTTTGGCGCATATTTTTTAATGAAATCAATACCGGCTTCCTCAACATAGGGATCTATCCAACTTCCTTTTATTACCTCCATTAAGGGTTGTACTTTTTCTACTTTTACTGGAGTAAGTGTTTTCGCATTATCGTATTCTGTCCCATCCCACCTATATTTTACTAAAATATTATAGGGCGCTATGAAGTTCGTATACAGCCACTTATCCAATTCTATTTGAGGCCAAGTATCCCCACCCAAACCGGTAATTTCGCGGTCTAAATTTTCTTCTTTTTTACAGCCCGACATTCCAATAAGGAATCCCAGCATTATTAAATATATTTTTTTCATGCTTTAATATTTTATTATCTAGGGTTCAATGGCATCCCTGATAAGGTTACTTCACTTGGCAATTGCCATACTTTTCTTAAGTCGTCGGCGGCTAGCTCTATTGTTTTCCCATACCTATCCACATGTGTAACAGGCATTTTAAGTCTTAAAATATCAAACCAGCGCATACCTTCTCCCAAAAATTCGGCTCTTTTCACATCCATTAAAGCATTCAGATACATTTGTTTCTGATCTGTCGTGCTTCCTTTATAATAATCAGTTATTTTATTTTCTGTTAAACCGTCTGTAGATGAATTAAATCCATTTACGCGTTGGCTGATAAGGGTATTTATATCTTCCAAAGCTGCGCTAAAGTTATTCTTCATGATCAATGCTTCTGCTCTATTCAATAAAACTTCTTCGGTAGTTAAAAGCGATTGCATAACATACGATTTCCCCGTTGTTGCATTTATACTGCTGTACACAAAGTGATTATAGTGTTTAGGGATATAGTAAAAAGTGGAAGATCGGTTGTACGTTTTATAGGCATTAAAATTAATCCCCAAGGGAGTTGTGATAGCCTTAAGTTGTGTCTGAGTTAAACCATACATTAACTGTTTATACCTATTAGCTAACCAAGAGGTTGTTTGCGCCAGTAATAAATTTCCTGGATTGCTTGCCTTTGACATATTTTGTGCTACTTCTGTTGAGCCGCCTGTTGGAGAAGCAAAATCGAACCAAGGACGTACGTTTGCAGCAAAATTGTTTGTAGGAAATGCCAAATTTGCATATTGGATTACTTTATCATATTCCTTTTTAAACAAATAGAAACGAGCAGCAAAAGCGTATGCTGCTTTCTTGGTGAAATGGTAAGCAGGTACCTTATAAGCGTTGTCATTAATTAAGGGAATCCCTTCTAGTAAATCACGCTCTATTTGCCCATACACATAAGCCACGGTTTTACGATCGTAGTTTTTAACTACCACAATTTCAGGCTCGGTCACATAAGGGATTCCCATATCACTTGAAGCGGTTGACTCATCGTAGCATTTTGAAAAAAGTGTAACCAACATAAAATGCGCAAAGGCTCGAGCTACTAATGCCTCTCCCTTTTGGCGGACATACTGTTGAGGATTTTTTGCTTTATCAATGGCATAAAGTGCATGATTTGCAGCAGCAATGGCCTCGTAACAATTGCTCCAATAATAGCCTGGTGTATCCTGATCTGTTGCATCTATATCTAACCAATTAAACGGATTCTGATTCGTTGTATAAACCTCGCCACTTTCGTTTACAAACACAGGATTGTCTGACATCGCTTCTGCAACCATCACATAGTTACCTGAAGGATATGCCGTTACAAGCAATTCAGATATTTTTTCTGGCGAATTGAGTGTGGTGCGCATGTCGGGAGCTACTTCAAGATATTTTTTACAGCCTGAACTTAGTAGAACAAGCAGAATGACATAAACTTTATATTTTTTCATGTTTCATTATTTTAAATACCAACCTTTAATGAGAATGTAATTTGTTGTGGAATCGGCATTGCTACGCCTCCTGCCCCAACAAACTCTGGGTCTTGTCCTTTTAATTTTTTATCCGCATAGATGAGCCAAATATTATTTCCTTGCATTTTCAAACTCAAAAATTTTAGTCCCATTGACTCGGCAGCTTTCTTCGAAAAATTATAGCCTAAGGAAATTTGCTTCAAACGGACAAAAGATCCATCTGCAACGCGATCTGTAGAGTAATTATAGGCGGTATAAGGATAAGTTCCTTTTAACTCTTTTTGCAATAAATAATCGGCCAATGAGGGCACGTTGGTTAAATTTTCATCTCCTGGCAAGGTCCATCGATCTAGAAATTCTTTTGGATTTGCTTGGCTATCACTATAGCTGGTAGCAAATTCATTGTTTAATCGTATTTTATTTCCTCCTTGATAAGTCACAAAAACCGTTAAATCAAAATTCTTGTAAGTAAACGTATTATTCCAACCACCCGAGTATAGTGGATCTACTGATCCTTCATATTTTAGGTAATTTGTATTGGTGCTTTGCATGTATACATTTTTAGATACCTCCCCGTTTTCATCAATAAATGTTGGAGTTCCATTTGAGTCCAGTTTTTGAAAGTCGATGGAATACAATCCTCTCACTGCCCCTCCCTCTTTTGCTCCGCCTTCGGGAACTACCAAGTCGAATATTCGGGGTTTACTTTTTAAATCTGTTACCTTATTTTTATTGTATCCGAAGGTAAAATTGGTTTTCCAAGTGAAATTTGAATTTCGGATGAGTGCACCTCCTAAATTAACCTCAAAACCATGCGATTTCATGTCGGCATAATTGGCATACTTGCTTACTTCTCCACCAATACCGGATGTTCTAAACGAACCGATCAAATCAAATCCACGCCGATCATAGTAATCAAATGAACCGTAAATACGACTCTGAAACAAGCCAAAATCAACGCCAATATTTGCTTCATGTTGTTTTTCCCAGGTAAGCTCTGAGTTTTCTAAATCATCTAGAACAATGCTCGATTCGTTTTCAGATAAACGGGGTCGTAAAGTAGTTTCATTACTAAATACTGGTGAAGAATTGGAAGCTGAGCCCATACTCGCCGTTAAGCCGTAGCCTGTTCTTAGTTTCAAATAACTTATTTCAGAAATATTTTTTATGAAATCTTCCTGATCCATGTTCCAGGCGCCACTCAGTGTCCAGGTAGGTAACCACCGTGCAACAACTGATTTTCCTAAGCGATTACTGCCATCGTACCGAAAAGTTCCATTGAAAATATATTTAGAATCGTACGAATAACTTGTATTAAAAAAGAATGCTGCATATCGATCGTAAAACTGCTGCATTCCATAATAGTTGAAATTTCCTTCGAGCTGCATTTTAATGATTCGATAATCAGTAAATGGAATTCCACCTCTATCGTATTGATAACCATACCCATTATTAAAGCTATTTTGGCGATTGGTAAACTTAATTTCCTGACCAATAAAAGCGTTTATTAAGTGTTTACCATACGTTTTACGCCAATCAATTTGATTACGTACATTGAAATTCAGTAAGCTGTTGTCTTTACGGTTGTAGAATCCACCTTGTGGAAGCACGGTCTCTGGATCAATGATTTCCGGTTTATCGGGATCATCATATAAAAAATTATTGCTATTTGCGATAACCGAATTTGGGAGGTATCGATAGGCTCTTGCAAAGTTAGAATACTCGGTAATTTTGTGTTCTGTAGTCGATTTTAAATACCGCATTCCAGCAATGGATTTAAATTCGAAATTCTTCGCAAATTTGTAATTAAATTCGGTTTGTACTTTCAAATCCAACATATCCAAGTCCATGTAATTGTTTTCAATTTCTTCTAGGATATTGAAAGGAGCGTAGTTATTTTTATAATATTCTAAATTTCCATTATCATCGTACGGACGCATAGTACGGCTAGTATTTAAAGCATAACTATATGGATTAATATCAAAATCACGTTCGTATTTTCCTTCCACTACGTTATTTCTTCTTTCTAAAGTTCCGGGAGCCCGTTGTTGGCGATAAGAGCCTGCGGTTAACACACCGATATTTACTTTTGGAGATAGGATATAATTTCCTCTAAAATTCATGGTATAGCGTTTTGCCTGATCAGCAAGTGTCCAACCGTTGTCGTTATAATACCCTAGTGAAATATAGTGGCGTGCGGTTTCAGAACCAGAAGAAATACTTAGCGAATGTTCTTGAACAAAGGAATTTTTAAACAATACATCGTACCAATCGGTATTTACTTTGGCGTATTTATTTAGGAAAGCAGCTCTTGCTTCAGGAGTATTTTCTAAACTAAATTTACCCGAAGTTGCATCGTAATTATTAATTTCTTCATACATTTTAGTAAAAACACCGCCGGTTTTTCCATTCACAATATTTGGCGACAATCCTCCTTTTCTATATATTTCAGAATACAAAGACATTTGATCTGCCGAGTTCATGATATTAAATGAATTGTAGCTAGGCTTTAAGAAAGTAGAAAAGTTTCCTGAATAGTTAATAATTGGTTTCCCAACCTTACCTTTCTTTGTGGTAATTACCACTACGCCGTTCATCGCCCTAGCTCCATAAAGTGCTGTGGCTGATGCATCTTTCAAAATATTAAAACTTTCAATATCATCGGCATTGATTCCTGCAACTGATGAACCTATGAGGGTTAAGGGGTCTCCACTGGATAACTGATCATTTGAAATATTCACTACATCCTCCAAAATGATTCCGTCAACTACCCATAGCGGTTTATTTTCTCCGGTAATAGAAGTTGCACCACGAACGCGAATTTTTGGCGCAGCACCAAACGTACCAGATACATTTTGAACTGAAACCCCTGCTACGCGTCCTTCAAGCATCCTACTCACATCAATCACACCATCTTGCTTTACATCTGAACCACTTACAGTTACCGCGGCTCCGGTATACAACTTCTTGTCGATTGTTTGAAAACCGTTTGAAACGATGTTTACTTCTTTTAATTGCGCGGCATCCTCCATTAAAGTTATGTTGATGACAGTTTTAGCACTCACCAGCACCTCGGTACTTTTATACCCAATGAAACTAAAAACCAATGTAGCTCCTTCTTTTACCGAAATTGCATAGTCTCCTGATTCATTTGTTGATACAGCATTAGAGCCCCCTTTTTCACGTACACTCACACCTGGTAAAGCTTTACCATCTTTGTCTTTTACTTTACCCGTAACTCTTACAGCAACAAAATATCCTATTACCTTATCTAATACCGATTTCGGCTTTGGTTTAATGATAATAGTTTTGTCTTCGATGGTATAGGTTAGTTCTTTACCAAAAAGAACTTTTCCCATTACTTCGTCAACGCTGGCACGTGTAAAATTTGCATTGATAGTAGATGTGCTTCTAATTTTATCGGTCGATAGGAGTACATCATAACCAGCTTGTTTTCGAATTTCTTTGAAAACCTTTTCTAAGGAGATGTTTCTCTCTTTTAACGTAACGTATTGACCAAATGATGCCGCACTTACCTGCATTAAAGAAACAAGTAATACAACAAAAATTAGCCGCATCATTTTAAAGAATTTAGTCGTGTAGCGCCATTTCGCACACGAAATCTTCACGTAAAATTCGTGCATAAATTTCTGTTTAAGGAAAGACATAACTAGCACACGATGCGTGTTAGCATATCTTCAGATTAGAAAATAAATAGTTGATTTTTAAGAAAAAAAATCGGAGGGATGACGAAACAGAGAAAAATGAAATATAAGAAGGACTTCACTTTATCTCCTGATTCTTGTGTGTAGAATTCGTATTATCGTCTTTTAGGCATACTATTGGTTTTTGTTAGTTTATTTAAAGGATAAAGTGAGTTACTGCTTTATCTGGAATTACATTTTATTGTAATAATACTATATATGTTGCACTACATTACACGACACTAAAAGCGTAATAATATTACATCAATACATAAGTAAGAAGACCAAAACTAAAATTAGGACTATTGGAGAGCATTTTTTTTTATTGTTTGCTTGAGAGGCTAGTACCAACAAAAAAACCTCGCTTTTTTAGGGCGAGGTTTAGGTTATAGGTAGATGTAATTATACCTTATTACTTACATAACTTATCCATTCCACTTATAATGCACCATAAATAAATGACGAAGCATCTGCTGTACGGTATAACCCACCCAGCAATGGACTACTTGGATTTGTGCTAGCTACCCAATTAATTCTAAATGGACCACTTAACATATAATCAGTTAACGGTTTTAACGGAACTGCTCTGGTATTCCAATTACCGCTGTAAATAGGGGCACTCAACGTCAAGACATCACCCGACCGCGCATATTCATACGTGGCAATTGCACTGAATAATGCCGAAGAAGTGTAACTAACATCGACAGTTAATTGATTATTACTAATTAATGTAATGGTCATTGAGTTTACTTTTACCGTTCCAAAAAGTCTTACAACTTCGTTATACACAGCTGTAAAACCTGAAGTAACACCGGTAGGCAAAGCTCCTGTTATTGTAATTTTCCTATATGCATATGAAGACGGAAAACCAAATTGTAACGACAATGGAATAATTGGAACGGCTGAATTCTGCACATTCGTTCTAGTTCCGTCTACTAAAATATAGTACATTTTTGTTGCAGAATCGTACAGCAATTCATTAAAATATATTCCACCGTAGTTTAAATAATCGCTTAACGATAGTTTATTAATTCCATAAGCAAAGGTTACCGATTTAGACTGCACCACCCCTTTGCTGTCTAAATACGTCAGCTTAACTGTCTTTGAACTAGGATCGATAGAAATCGCTCCTTTGGTACCATCTGCAAATTGGATATATGGATTTTTATTTGCGGTAAGGTAGGCCGTATTTGCATCCGTCATGGTTTTTAATCCCCCGGCTAAAATAGCTTGGCTTTCTGTTGCGGTTAAGGGTACAATTACCATTTTATTTTCGTTAAAGGTACCTTCAAACTTTATCGTATCAGCGGCTGTACTTGCAAAGGCAAATTCAAAATCTGATCGTAAACCCGTAGCATTCGCTCCACCACTAATACTGGCATTCGGATCGGCAATTAAATGAATGTAGTTATAGGTATCAAAAATTAAAGAAGGCCTTTGCAACGCTTTCAATCTAAAGGTACTGGTTTGCACTGTTGTTGCTGAGCTGGTATTGATGTCGCTCATCATATCCACGTTTCCATCTGCCAAAAATTTAAAATAGAACGAGAACCCTTTTCCTCCTTTTGGATAAATGGTCGCTTTAAATCCATTGGTAGCAGCAACCAATTTATCCTGATTGGCTTTTAATTCAGCCGACAATCGGGTATCGGGATCATCAAAAATAGGTTTATCATCCTTCTTACAGCTTAAAATAAATACTACAATAAGCCATACATATATAAGTTTATTTTTCATGTCTAAACAATTAATTTCCTAAAATACCATATGTAAATGATGCCGTGTTAGAGGCTTTCCTAAAACCTCCATATTCTATTCTCATTTCTGGAGAATAAAAATATTCCATCAACAAAGGCCCTTGTTTAAAGTAATTTGTAAGGGGGGTAACAGGCGTAGCAATGGTAACTGCATTTCCGTTTCGTGCGGTTTCGGTAAATGTAAATTGATTACCAGTCGAAGTAAATGAATTTGTGTACAGTGCAAAATAAGTTGTTCCTGCGTTGCTGCCTGCAGTAGCGTGGAAATTAATTCGCAAATCCATTTGTGTTGCACTTGTAAAAATAATGACCAAATTATCCAGTTCGTATTTTGCAGTACTGTTAAACGCTAGTAGTGCGGTTTTTGCCGATTCGTATGCCGTTGTAAAATCAGCTGATAAACCGGTTGTGGTTGCAGGGTCGATGGTTAGTGTTGTAAATGTTTTTCCAAAACCCAAATAGGTAGGCAAGGTATTCGGCACTAAATCGTTAAACGATTTTTGAATTCTAGTTTGCAAACCGTAGAAATCAATTCCCCAGGTTTGTTTAAAGTATTCAACTACCATTGCTTCTTTCTTTCGAATGTTGGCCACCGCGGTTGCGGATGTATTTGTTCTCAACAGTTCTTCGTACCCCGATTTACCTTCGGTAAGCATGATCGCAACCATCTCTGCAAAGTCTTCTGAAGGTGCTGCTTGCGCATACTGCGTAATAAAACCATTGGCAGCATAGCCGCTGGCATTATTCCAGTCTGCAGTATATCCAGCAGGTGTAATCTGTTGAAATTCCTTTTGATAGGTAATAGTTTGGTTCAAGATGTGAGTAAACTCATGATGGATCGTTTTTAATACTCTTTTAGCAACCGTACGATCTGTTTTGGTAAAGTTGTTTACGTTAAATAAGGTTACTTTTACGCCTCCTTCAGCCTCGCCCAAGGTCACTGTACCGCCCGAGTTATATTGTAAACTGCCCACTAAAATATATTGTTTAGGAGCAAATTTTTTAACAAATGCCTCTCCGGCCTCTGCCACATAAGGATCGATCCAAGATCCTTTCACCACTTCCATTAAGGGTTGTACGCGATCAATCTGTACCGGGGTTAGCGTTTTACTGTTATCGTATTCGGTTCCATCCCATCTATATTTTACATAAAGATTGTAGGGCTGTGTAAAATTGGTAAACAACCATTTATCAAGCGCTGTTTGTGTCCAAGTATCTCCTCCCAAACCAACAATTTCACGATTGAGATTTTCATCTTCTTTTCGACAGCCTGTAATCGCAATCACAAAGGCTACCATTAAAACATATATTTTTTTCATATCTGTATTTAAATTTAACGAGGATTTTGAACCATTCCTGCAAGTGTAACTTCACTTGGCACTTGCCAAACTTTGCGTAAATCGTCTGCCGCTAACTCCACCGAATTTCCATTTGGATCTAGATGAGACACGGGCAATTTATGCCTTAAAATATCCATCCAGCGCACACCCTCTTCAACAAATTCTGCACGCTTTAAATCCAATAGTGCTAATAAATAAGCTTGCTGTACATCTGAGGTTTTAGCGCTATAAAAGCTTTTAATTCTGGCATCCGTAAAATTGTGTGTAGAAGCCACGTACGCAGTGATTCGTTTACTGATCAGGGTATTCATATCGGCTAATGCTTCGGTATATTTCGCCTGCATAATATTTGCTTCGGCTCTATTTAGCAATACCTCTTCAGTTGTAAACAAGGTTTGCATTACATAGCCTCTACCTGTGGTGGCATTAATTGTGGTATATACAAAATGTTCGTAATGTTTTGGAACAAAATAATAGGTTGATGAATATGAATACCTTTGGTATGCCGTTAGTGTAGTTCCTAATGGAGCAATAATAGTGTTCAATCTGTTCTGACTAATGGAGTTAATGGCTCTTGCGTAGGTTCTGGCTAGCCAAGAAGTGGTTTCTGCTAGCAATAAATTTCCTGGATTAGACGCATTTGACATGTTTTGTGCAATCTCAGTTGACCCACCTGTTGGCGCTGAAAAATTGAACCACGGGCGTACATTCGCGCCAAAATCATTTGATGGAAAAGCCAAATTTGCATACGAAATTACTTTCGCATAGTCTTTCTTAAATAAATAAAAGCGATTAGCAAAAGCATATGCAGCCTTTTTTGTAAAATGATATTTCGGAACGCGATAACTCTCGTCCTTAATTAGCGGAATTCCTTCCAATAAATCCTTTTCAATTTGCTCGTATACATACGCAACGGTTTTACGATCGTAATTTTGCAGCACGGCGGTCTCAGGTTTAGTCACATACGGAATACCTAAATCTGTATTGGCAGTTGCCGGATCGTAACATTTAGAAAAGAATGTTACCAACATAAAATGAGCATAGGCTCTAGCCACTAAGGCTTCGCCTCTTAGATGAGCGTAACTTTGCTGGTCAGCTGCCTTGTCAATCGCATCCAATGCCTGGTTCGCTGCTGCTATTGCTTCATAACAATTATTCCAGTAATAGGTAGGGCTATCTTGATCCGTGCTCTCTACATCCTTCCAGTAATATCCATCTCTATTTGCAGGGCGATCTATTCCGGTGGCGTTCATGAATGATACATTGTCAGACATTGCCTCGGCAAGCATGACATAGTTTGCCCCAGGATATGCTGTAACCAGTAACTCACCAACCTTTTCAGGGGTATTCAGTTTGGTTCGTTGATCAGGAGCAGTTTCTAGATATTTCTTACAGCCTGACACACTAACTGCAAGTACGATTAACGAATAAATTATATATTTCTTCATCTTAATATATTTTAAATACCAACTTTTAACGATAGCGTGATTTGTCTCGGAACAGGTAATGCAACCCCTCCTGACCCAAAGAATTCAGGATCTTGTCCTTTTAATTTTCTATCGGCATAAATCAACCATATGTTATTTCCTTGAAGTTTAAAGGCTAAAGAGTTTAATCCAATAGATTTTGCTGTTTTTGCAGATAAACTGTATCCTAAAGAAGCTTGTTTCAATCGTACAAAACCACCATCAGCTACCCGGTCGCTAGAATAATTATAAGCGGTGTATGGATAGGTTCCACTTATTGATTTTTTCAATAAATAATCGGCAATGGAAGGTACATTCGTTAAATTTTCATCGCCTGGTAAGGTCCATCTATCTAAAAATTCTCTTGGCATGGCATCGCTGTCATCGTAATTGGTTGAAAAAGCGTTTGATAACCTAATTTTATTGCCGGCCTGATAACTTACGAAAAGGTTTAAGGTGAAATTTTTGTACGTAAATGTATTGTTCCATCCTCCTGAAAAAAGCGGATCAACTGAACCTTCGTACTTCAAATAATCAGTGGTCGTACTTTGAACATACACGTTGCTTGATACTTGCCCTTCCTCATCAATAAAAGTAGGCGTACCGAGTTTATTCAATTTTTGAAAATCGATTGAATATAGTCCTCTCACTGCACCACCTTCTTTAGCCCCTCCTTCTGGAATAATCAAGTCATAAATACGTGGTTTGCTTTTTAGATTTGTGATGGTATTCTTGTTGTATCCAAAGTTAAAGTTGGTTGTCCATTTAAAATTTAATCCTTTTACAGGCATGCCTCCAAGATTTACCTCAAAACCATGCGATTTCATATCTGCGTAATTGGCAGATTTGGTGTACTCTCCACCAATACCTGAAGTCCTAAAATTTCCAATTAAATCAAATGCATTTCTATTATAATAATCGAAAGACCCAGTTAATCGGCTAGTGAAAAGGCCAAAATCTAGTCCAACATTTACTTCATATTGCTTTTCCCAGGTAAGTTCAGAATTTTCCAATCCGTCTAAAACAATTCGAGGTTCAACTTCAGATAATCGTGGACGAAGGGTGGTACTGTTGGTCAAAACTACTGATGAGTTAGAAGCATTCCCCATACTGGCTGTTAATCCGTATCCACCTCTTAACTTTAAGTAATTAATTTCAGAAATAGCTTTCATAAATTCTTCCTGTTCAATATTCCAGGCAGCACTTAGGGTCCAAGTAGGCAGCCATCTAGCAGTTGAGGTTTCACCTAAGCGGTTACTTCCATCGTATCTAAATGTTCCATTAAATACATATTTACTATCGTATGAATAGTTTCCATTGAAAAAGAAGGCCGCATAACGGTCATAGAACTTATCCATTCCATAATAATTGAAGTTACCTTCAAGGAGCATTTTTATAATTCGATAATCGGTAAATGGCGTACCGCCTTTATCATATTGATAGCCATAACCATTATTAAAACTATTTTGACGATTGGCGAATTTAATTTCTTGTCCAACAAATGCTCCAACATTGTGTTTACCATAGTTAGTTCTCCAATCCACTTGATTACGAACATTGAAGTTCAGCAAATAATCATCGTTTCTGTTGTAAAAACCACCAAGAGGGAGCACCGTTTCTTTATCGATAATCTCTGGATAATCTGGGTTATCATAGAGAAAAATATTGGCGTTTGCGATGGTCGAGTTTGGCATCCAACGATACGCATTTGCCATATTCGAATATTCGGTAATTTTATGTTCGCGTGTTGTTTTCACGTAACGCATAGCGCCTACAGACTTAAACTCAAAGTTTTTGATAAACTTATAGTTAAATTCGCCTTGCATTTTCATATCTAACATATCCAAATCGATGTAATTATTTTCCGATTCATTGATGATGTTAAAAGGCGCATAGTTTCGTTTAAAGTATTCTAAATTTCCGTTATCGTCATAAGCACGTAGCGTTCTGCTCGTATTTAATGCATAACTAAAAGGATTAATATCGAAATCGCGGGTATAGGTTCCTTCTACCACATTGCTCGATCTGCCCAATGTTCCGGGAGCACGCTGTTGCCTATAAGCTCCTGTGGTTAATAAACCAACATTTACCTTAGGAGAAAGCACGTAATTGCCACGAAAGTTCATCGTGTATCGCTTAACATTATCGGCAATGGTCCATCCATTATCGTTGTAATACCCTATAGAAACGTAATGCTGCGACTTCTCCGAGCCAGAAGAAATACTTAAGGAATGCTCTTGTACAAAAGAGTTTTTAAATAACACATCAAACCAGTCGGTATTGGCAGTTGCATACTTCTGTAAAAAGGCCGATCTTCCCTCTGGTGTGTTTACTACGCCAAATTGCCCGGTACTTGCATCGTACTTATTAATTTCTTCATACATTTTAGCAAAAACCCCACCGTTCATACCGTTAACGATGTTTGGAGATAAACCGCCCTTTCTGTAAACCTCAGCATAAAGCGACATTTGATCTGCCGAATTCATGATGTTATAATTGACATACTCGGGTTTTAGAAAGGTTGAGAAATTTCCATTATAATTAATGGTTGGATTACCTATTTTACCTCGCTTAGTTGTAATTACCACTACACCATTCATGGCTCTTGCGCCATAAAGTGCTGTTGCTGATGCATCCTTTAAAATATTAAATGTTTCAATATCATCTGCATTAATACCTGCAACCGAAGAACCAATTAGCGTTAAGGCATCGCCACTCGATAATTGATCATTGGAAATATTCACAATATCCTCCAACACAATACCATCAACCACCCAAAGTGGTTTATTCTCTCCTGAAATTGAAGTAGCGCCACGAACGCGAATTTTTGGGGCTGAACCGAAGGTTCCGGATACATTTTGCACCGATACACCGGCAACTCGGCCTTCTAACATTCTACTCACATCTATTACCCCATCTTGTTTAACGTCGCTCATTTGAACAGTAGCTGCTGCTCCCGTAAACAATTTTCGCTCAATTTTTTGATACCCAGTTGAAACAATATTAACTTCCTTAAGATCAGCTGCGTCTTCAAGTAGTGTAACATTGATGACCGTTTTAGAATCAACCGTAATTTCTGTCGATTTAAAACCGATGTAACTAAAAACCAATGTTGCACCCTCTTTCACAGAGATGGAATAATCGCCATTGGCATTCGTCGAAACTGCATTTTGTTCTCCTTTTTCGCGTATACTTACGCCAGGCAGCGCATTGCCATCTTTATCTTTTACTTTACCAGTAATTCGTATGGCAACAAAATAATCTAAAACCTTATCCAATACCGATTTCGATTTTGGTTTAACGATAATGGTCTTGTCTTCAATGGTATAGGTTAGTTCTTTACCGGAAATAATTTTTGACATGACTTCATCGACACTGGCATTCGTAAAATTTGCATTGACAGTAGCCGAGCTTTTAATTTTATCCGTCGATAAAAGCACATCATAACCAGCTTGTTTTCGAATTTCTTTGAAAATCTTTTCTAAGGTTACATTTTTTTCCTTTAATGTAACGTATTGACCAAATGAAGCCGCACTTACCTGCATGAAGGTTGTAAGTAATACGATCGTAATTAACTTCATCATTAAAAGTAGTTTAGGGATGTAGCGATGATGCGTACATAAAATTCTTGTATAAATTTTGTACATTTAATTTCTGTTTTTGGCAAGACATACGAATACCTTAAGCACGTGGTGTACGTCCTGCAATTACTCAATAAACAATTGATTATTAATTAATTCTGATTTTTCAGAATTAGTAAGCAGATAAGAAGGGGGTGTTGCGAGCACTCCTTTTTTATTGCTTATAAAAGGAAATTAGGAGTTGGGATGTCGATGTTTAGGCATAATTTGTTTAAGGTTTAGGGTTTATGATTTGTTATTTTTATAGATAAAGTGGGTTAATTCTTCATCTGCATTGTTTATTCTTTGTATACGATTATTTTATTGCCTTTAATATCAAATCGTACTTGTCCAGTTTCTTCAAATTTATGTAGTACTTTAGAAATGTTATCAAACCTACTAATGGTTCCATAATAAACAACCTCTTTCGCCTCTGGATTTGCATATTCAATTTGAACATCGTACCATCTGGCTATTTTTCTTAAAATACTTTCTTGTTTCTCGTTGTTAAACATGAAATATCCATTTTTCCAAGCAATGGCCTCTTCTACATTCACAGCGGTAATATTCATCTCATCTTCTGATAAATCACATTGCTCACCTGGTTTTAATATTTTAAAAGCAGCTGGATTATCTAAATCTGAGATCCGCACACTTCCTTCTAAAAGTGTAGTTCGGGTAATCACCTCATCGCGATAGCTGTTTATGTTAAAATGTGTGCCTAAAACTTCCAAACGTTGTGTGGGGGTTTCAACAATGAAAGGATGATTTGAATTTTTTGCTACTTCAAAATATCCCTCTCCTATTAATTTAACTTTCCGCACTTTGGCAACACCAATATTCAAACTATATTCTAAGGAACTCCCAGCATTTAGCCAAACGGTTGAGCCATCCGCTAAATGCACTTGCCATTGTCCACCATTAGGTGTTGTAATGGTATTTAAAAGCTTACTATTATTATCAGCAACTTTTTCTATAGTATAAATAATTTCGCCGTCGGCTGTTTTAGAAATAGAAAATCCGGCATCTTTAATTACTTTACCACTTTCAAGATCGTTTAACACTATTTTTTTTCCATTAGCGAGTGTTAATACCGCCTTTTTGCTGCCAGGTGCAAAATCAGCCGCGAAAACGTGTACTTTCTTTTTTAACTGGTAACTTTTAAAAACAACGGCTATTCCTACTATAAACATAGCCGCCGCCGCCCATTTAAAATAAATGGAAAACGACTTTTTCTTTAGAACAGGCTTATCTACTTGAACAATTCTATTGATTACAGAAAGCCACTTTTTTTGATCTACTGGAGCAGCATTAGCTTCATGCTGTTCAATTAATCTACTAATTGAATCCGAAACTAAATCAGGATGTTCATTCACAATCGCTCTTAACTCTTCTTTTTCTTGATGAGTTAACAGATTCTCTTGGAATCTTTCAATAAGATATTTTGCCCGTTGCTCCATATGTTTGATAGTAAGAAGGCAGAAACAAAATAAAGGACTATTGAAAAATGAGTTTTTTTTTATTTTTTTATCTCAATTTTAATAAAATTGACAATATCAGCACTATACCATGTTTATCAAGATTTTCTCTAATGGTTTTAAGCACAGTAACGAGGGTGTTTTTTACTGTATTTGGAGATATTTGCAAAATTTCAGCAATTTCAGGGATAGTTTTACCTTCAATTCTGCTTAATTGATATATTTTCCTTCTTTGATTAGGCAATTTAAGCACAATATCGCTTACAATATTGTTGATTTCATTTATTAAAACAACATCCATGGTAACATTATCACTCTCTGCTTGTCTTTCTTTCAATAAGGAAACAACTTTTTCTTCGCGTGTCTTTTTTCGAATATAACTTAAGCATTCATTCGAAACATACTTGTACAAATATGCTTTAACATTCTCAACATGTTCTAGCTTATCGCGATTTAACCATATTCTAACAAAAGCATCTTGAATAATTTCTTCAGCATCTGCTTCAGACTTGGTAAAGCGAAGCGCAAAAGACTGCAAGGCCGGAATATATTTTAAAAATAGAATAGAAAATGCACGCTCACTACCAGCAACAATATCAGAAATTAACTTATGTTCTTCTTCTACCCCATTAACCAACATATATTAAAATAATTTCTAAGCCCCAAGTTTAACCCGATAATTAAGCGATAGCTATATTCAGGCTAAAGGAAGTTACACCAAAATCAACATCTAAATATATACAATTAATGCATGTTTTTAGTATTTTTTTTCTAGTAATGATAGTACGGAGAAATCATCAAGTATACGATAACGCCTGTTACAGCTACGTATAACCACAATGGAAAGGTAATTTTGGCTAATTTTCGATGTCTATCAAAGTTTTTTGCCAATGCGCGTACATAAGTAAATAAAACAAACGGTATAATAATTACCGATAGAATAATATGGGTGATTAGTATGAAGTAGTAAACGTAGCGAATAACTCCTTCGCCGCCGTATTTAGTTGAATCTGAAGTCATGTGATAGGCCACATACATGGCTAAAAAAGCAACCGATAAGGCAATTGCGAATTTCATCAATCGCTCATGAAGTTGTTGTTTTCCGCTTTTAATGGCCCAAACAGCTAAAACTAGCACAACCGCTGTTAATCCGTTTATAGTAGCATATATTGGCGGAAGAAAAGATAATGGTTGTACATCGTAGCCCAATTTTTTCAAATTAACGCCAAATAATAGCGCTACAACAACTGGAATTGCTACTGATAATACAATTATCCATTTACTGTATTTTTTCTCTTCTGCTAAACTCATTTTTATGAATGATAAGAGGCTTAAACAAAGCCTGTATATTATATTGTTATTTATCGTCCGTCTTTAATATCTCTTAAATCTTCTGCGATAAGGACTTTTATTTCATCGCTTAGCTTCGCCATAGAATCTGCATTAGTGGCTTCGTAAAATCCCCTAATCCGGTGTTGATTATCGAGTAGCACCATTTGGTTGCTATAAACAAACGTGGTTTTACCTTTTGATTCATCTGCCAAAACATCCAGCGTTAATCCCTCCCTAATTAAAGGATAGGTTCTGCTTGAATCGCCACTTAGCAAATTCCATTTAGCAGCATTTGCATGTAAACTGGAAGCTATGTTATTCAATTTCCCTTCATCTGAAGGATCTACCGAAATACTTAAAAACTGAATGAGCTTGTTTTTTGCATATTCATCAACCAAGGCGCTTAAATTTTTATTTACAGCATTCACCGGTGATGCTTGATAAAACAAGCTAACTACCACAATTTTTCCTTTCAAATTATTCCAACTAATCGAATCTCCTGTTTGATTCACTAATGAAAAATTTGGTACGGTGTGGTATATGGTATCCGGAATTTTCTTGCCTTTTACACTATGAAACGTACTGGCAACCACTTTTTCTCCGAAAATTGGCAAGCGTTTATATCGGTTCTTAGCGAACTGAGGCAATATGTAGAAAAATAAAAATCCCGGTACAGCTAAAATGCTTACCAGGATTAATACCTTTTTTATTGGACTTTTCTTCATTAAAATTTAGAAGGCATGTGGTGAAATAAAAACCCGCCTTCAATTAACATTAATACTAAAAAGTAAATAATAAATATGAATGTTACTGTTAACGAAATTTGTAAACCTAACTTCTCATATTTTAAGTGCATAAAGTATGCAACAATATAAAACGCTTTTAACAAAGTTAACCCTATGTATAAATAATTACCTATACTTTGAGATAACGTACCGTTTGGAATAAGAACCAATGCAATGATGAACTCAATTACAGTAATGGCCAATAAGATGCCAAATACTTGCCAGATTTTCCCTTTAGATAAACCTGCGTGTTCTTCGTGCGATTCTGTGTTATGTGCTGACATAATAATATTTTTATAAATGATAAATTAAACCAAATAGAAGAATGTAAATACAAACACCCATACTAAATCTACAAAGTGCCAGTACAAACCAACTTTTTCAATCATTAAATAATGACCTCTCTTCTCGAACGTACCGTTGATGGTCATTATCAAAATAATGATATTAATTACCACACCACTAAATACGTGGAAACCGTGAAAACCAGTAATGGTAAAGAATAAGTTTGCAAACTGTTGTGCAGACACCAATGAAACGGGACCGTCAAAGAAGTGCTTCAATTCTTCCGCACTAGGAATTTGACCCCACCAGAAACCTTCATGGTGTAAATGTGTCCACTCAATTGCTTGACAGCCTAAGAACATGAAACCACCAATAATGGTAGCTACCATCCATCCAATTACTTCTTTCTTAGAACGACGGTGACCGGCTTCTACAGCCAATACCATGGTTACAGAACTCATAATCAAAATAAAGGTCATGATACCCACGAACACCAAAGGAGCTCCTGAATCAGTAATACCTGGAATTGATTGAAAAACTTTATCTGGATCTGGCCAGGTAACTTTAGAAAAACGCTGAGCGCCGTAATAGATCAATAGAGATGAAAAGGTAAACGCATCTGATAATAGGAAAAACCACATCATTAATTTACCATATTCTACCGACCACGGTGAACGACCACCATTCCATGGTCCGGTTTTAACTTGATCTAATTGTGATACTGCATTCATTTGGAAATAGTATAATAGTTTGTTAACAAATTTAACGGTTCAAAAGTAAAAAAACATACAGATATATCCATAATATATCTATAAAATGCCAAAAAATAGAAGCGATTTCCATTCTATAAGTTATTTTCACTGGGGTTATTTTTCTGTAACTCCCTATTAAACAACTTATAATTAGGCAAACCCCTACAATAATGTGTAACAAGTGCAAACCTGAAACCACATAAATAAATGAGATTGCGGCGTTATTTCCGACCAAATATGCTCCAGTTTTAATCATACTGCCCCAAGCATTAAATTGCAATACACCAAAGGCCAATGCCAATAGTACTGTAATCCAAAGCATGTTACGCTGCAAGCTGATATTTGATTTCTTTAAAGCCCTAGATGCTAAAACTAAAGCTGCACTACTCAATAAAATAATAATTGAGCTGTAAATAAAGGCATCCGGCAACACTAAACCGTGCCCTTTTCCTTTAGAGGCGGCAAAAATCAGGTAATAACTGGTAAAACCACCGAACATAATGGTAGATGAAACCACAAACAACCATACAATAAACTTACGGGGTTTGGGGTCAAATATATCCTGAGTATTCTCCATTGATAAAATCATATAATTAATTCGCTACAAAATTCAACAATAATCCCAATTGAACCAAAGGGATATAAAAAAAAGAACAAAACATCACTCGCTTAGCGTCAACGAGTTCTCTGTTTATTAATAATTTAAAGGCCAACCAAGCAAATACTAAACCGGCAATAAGCGATAAAGCACCCACATAGTATCCACCGAAACCGTACATGGTAGGCAATAAACTAACAGGGATTAATATCAGCGTACTCAAAAAAGTAAACAAAGCAGAAACTTTATCCTTTTTCTTGGTTGGTAATAGTCTAAACCCGGCTTTCTTATAGTCTTCGTCCAACACCCAAGCAATTGCCCAAAAGTGCGGAAACTGCCATACAAATTGAATTAAAAACAATACGATAGCAATTTTGTAATCAAGTGCTAAAAACAAATCGGACTTTAAATTTCCAAAAGCTGCTAAATAACCAATAAGGGGTGGTAAAGCTCCCGGTATTGCTCCAACAAAAACAGCTATTGGCGATTTACGTTTTAAAGGCGTATATGCAAATGCATACAACAATATCGAAAAAACCGATAGAAGCCCTGTTTCCAAATTTAATTTCCCTAACAACCAAGTACCCATAAAGGCCATGAAAACGCCTAAAATTAGCCCTTGCCCGGTAGTCATACGCCCAGCAGGCATGGGACGGTCTTTGGTTCTAGACATTAACTTATCCAGATCCTTTTCAATAATTTCATTAAAGCAATTTGCAGCAGCAGTAACCAAAAAACCACCAGCTATTAATATCAACCAGTTACCCCAGTCAATAGATTGGATGTGATTTCTACCGATTTGCATTTTTTGCCCAATCAAAAATGAAATGGAAGCAGAAAAAACAACCGTAAACGACAGCCTAAATTTTACTAGTTTAGAAAAATCTGAAATAATTTGTTTCAACTTTCTTAAATATTATTGCTTATATGTAGTTGTACGGTAAACCAACAAATACAAATAAAATTGTAAACTAAATAGCAGCGTAGAAAACAAAATATGCAATGCTTGCGCTACCGGAGGAAAAGCAATATATGCTAAAGCCATACCACTTGCCAATTGTATTAAGAGTGTAATTAAAATCATTTTTGCGGTTAGCAACGGTAAAGCTTTTCCACTAAACCTGTCGGTAACCATTTTATAAACAATGCCGTTGGCTACAACTACCAATATTGCGATATCGCGGTGTAAGGTAAAAACCTCACTCACCTTTCCAATCCAATTAGCTTTATTACTGTAAGCAAACGATTTGGCAATAACATCTATTGCTTCTCTAACTTCTGTACCCAATATCGTTTGAACCACACTTAAACCAACCGTAAAAAACAAGAAGCCTTTTAACCATAAAATACGATACATAATTACCGATGGCTGTTTATGCAGCTCCCTAGCGTAATTGTAGGTATAAATAGAAATGGCCAAAATAACCAAGGCTAGCAACATGTGAAGAGTAACAACCCATTGTGTTAAATTGGTTGAAACCACTATTGAACCTAACCAAGCTTGATACCCCACAACAACTATGTTCAGCAGACTCAAAACAACAATTCGAGTAGCCGTTTTTCTATATGTGAACGAATAAATAGCCGTTAACAGTAAAAAAAAGCCCGCCAATACACCTGCTAAACGATTGAGGTACTCGGTCCATGTTTTAGCAGGATTAAACTCCTCTGGGATAGTAATATTCTTATCATGACGGATACTATCCGCTAATGCTACCTTACCCATTTGCTCGAGGTAGCGTGCAAAACGTTCATTCTTTTTCAGCCTACCTGCCACATATTTCTCTTTATAATTTGCAGGTAATTGAGAAACATCTGTCGGTGGAATATACCGATCAAAGCACTTTGGCCAATCGGGACATCCCATACCTGAACCCGTACTGCGTACAATACCTCCAGCAAGCACAACCAATAATGTTACAATTATGGTTATGAAATTGATCTTAATGAACCGTTTTTCCGATCTGCTGATCATTTTTCCTTTACGATTAAAGGGGTATCGGATAAGCAGAAACTTAATCAGATACCCCTTCTTTATTGTTAAAGCTTAAACGCTTTTATTAGTTTTTAGGATTTGCTTTATCCCACTCTTCTTGAATTTTCTCTGCTTCTGCATTTCCTTCGAAATCGTGTGGCAAGTTCGAACTCATTGTTTCCGAGAAAGGAACTGTTTGAGGGATAAAGTCTTCGTCATGACCAGGTTTACTGTAGTCATATGGCCATCTGTATACTGTAGGGATTTCTCCTGGCCAGTTACCATGAATATGCTCTACTGGTGTAGTCCATTCTAAAGTATTTGAATCCCAAGGATTTTGTGGCGCTACTTTACCTCTAAACATTGAGTAGAAGAAGTTAAACAAGAATGCTACTTGTGCTAAAGCCGCCATAATTGCCGCCCAGGTTACAAATACGTTTACTGTTAACCATTTCTTCATGAATTCAAATTCAGTGAAAGCATAATAACGACGTGGAACTCCATCTAAACCTAAGAAGTGAAGTGGGAAGAATACTAAATATGCTGCAATGAATGTTAACCAGAAGTGTAAATATCCTAATTTAGGATTCATCATTCTACCGAACATTTTTGGATACCAGTGATACACACCTGCAAGCATACCGAAGATAGCTGCAGAACCCATTACCAAGTGAAAGTGAGCTACTACAAAGTACGTATCGTGTAAATTAATATCCAATGAAGCGTTACCTAAGAATAAACCGGTTAAACCACCTGAGATAAAGAAAGAAACCAAACCAATAGCAAACAACATAGCTGGAGTAAAACGAATGTTACCTCTCCATAAAGTTGCTAAGTAGTTAAATGTTTTTACTGCAGAAGGTACAGCGATAATCAAGGTTGTAATCATGAATACGCCACCCAATAAAGGATTCATACCCGTTACAAACATATGGTGACCCCAAACGATAAACGAAAGAACTGTAATTCCTACTAATGAGAAAACCATCGCATGATAACCGAAAATTGGTTTACGTGAGTTTACAGAGATAATCTCAGATGAGATACCCAATGCAGGCATAATTACAATATATACCTCAGGGTGACCTAAGAACCAGAATAAGTGTTGCCATAAAATTGGAGAACCACCTTCATTTGGTAAAATAGTTGTACCCATCACAATATCTGATAAGTAGAAACTTGTACCAAAACTACGGTCAAAGACCAATAATACAACCCCTGCTACTAATACTGGGAATGATAAAACACCTAAAATAGCAGTTAAGAAAAACGCCCAAGTTGTTAAAGGCATCTTCCATAAATCCATTCCTTTTGTACGCATGTTTAATACAGTACTTACATAGTTGATACCTCCCATTAATGAAGAAGCTACAAATAGTACCATACTTACTAACCATAAAGTCATACCTAAACCTGAACCCGGCATAGCCGTTTGAACAGCTGATAGCGGAGGATATATCGTCCAACCACCAGAAGCTGGTCCTGTTTGAATAAAGAATGAAGACATCATGATCACACAAGCCAAAAAGAAGAACCAGTATGACAACATGTTCAAGAATGGTGAAGCCATATCGCGTGCACCAATCTGTAAAGGAATTAATAAGTTACTAAATGTACCACTTAAACCCGCAGTAAGTACAAAGAATACCATGATGGTACCGTGAATGGTTACCAAGGCTAGGTAAAAGTCAGGTTTGATACGACCGCCTTCAGCCCAATGACCTAAAAAGGTTTCTAAGAAAGGGAAACTTTTGTCTGGCCATGCTAATTGAATACGGAATAAAATTGATAAAACCATGGCAATAACTGCCATAATAACTCCTGTAACTAGGAATTGTTTTGCAATCATTTTATGATCCATACTGAAAATGTACTTCGATAAGAAGGTCTCCTTATGGTGTCCATGATCAGCGTGATCGTGATTGTGTTCGTCGTGTAATGCTATTGTTGACATAATTCTTTCGCTCTCAGTATTATTATTTATTTAAAGCCATTTTGTTAGTTGTTACAGTGGCTGAATCTACAGCTGCTGAATCTGCTACCGCTTTAACTGGAGCGGGTGCTACTGGCAAATTAAATGTTTTTCTTAAATCGTCATTTAAATACGTTTTCTGTTCTGCTAACCATTCTTGGTATTCTTTCTCAGTTACAACACGTACATCTTTTTGCATGTTATAGTGACCTGAACCACAAATTTTAGCACAGAAGAAAAGGAATTTAAAAGTTGGATCGTTTAACTCCTGTTGCATTTGAGCAGTAGTTTTAGTTGGCGTAAATTCAAACACCGTTTGCATACCTGGTACAGTGTTCAACTGAACACGGAAATGTGGCATGTAAAAACTGTGAATAACATCTTTACTTCCTAATAAAAGTTTTACAGGCTTACCCACAGGCACTACCATTTCATCAGCCATTAAATCATCTCTTGATTGAAGATCTGCGAAGTCAATACCCAAAGCATTGCTAGCCGTTGTTAACTTATAATTTCTTTTACCAACTACACCATCAGCTCCTGGGTAACGGATAGACCATTTAAATTGCTCAGAAACAACTTCAATTTGAAGTGGCTTGTGATTAGGGTCTTCATCTTTAAAGAAAATTGATGTCCATGTTAAGAAACCCATTGTTACTAAAACAATTAAAACTAAAGCTGGAACAAGTGTCCAGATAATTTCAATTAAGTTATTGTGTGGATAGTAACTAGCTTTTCTTTTAGGAGAATATCTGTAGATATAAGAAAACCCGAATAATAAGATATGTGTTACCACAAACACAATTGTTGTGATGATTAACGTTAAGTTAAACATTCTATCTATTTTCTCACCGTGCTCAGATGCTGCTGCTGGCAACAACATTTCTCCGTGTACTGTATATTCCCAATATACACCGTATAAACCAACAACCAAAAACAATGCAAATAAACTTGCATGTACACGGTTCCAGTTAATTCCGGCAGGTTTTCCTTGTGCTTCACGGCTTAATTCATAAACCCGTATGGCTCTACCCACAATGGCTATAAATAAACATACAGCAAGGAAAGCCAGTACATAAAATAGTACTGATTTATAAACCTCGCCCATATCAACCTTAGGTGCCGCTGCTGCCGCTGCATCTTGTGCAAATGCGCTTGTGTTTGCAAAAACAGTAAGTAATACTGCTAAAGCTGCGGTCGTTTTATTCGTGATAAACTTTCTTAAACTCATTTTCTTAAAAGTAGTACGCCGTACTTCTATTATAATAATAATTAAATATTTGCTTCTATCTTAATCATCAATTAAAGTTGATGATGCAAACTTTCTTGTAAAAACGGATGGTTTTTAGCAATTAAAGGTTTTTTACTTAACGCGCTTAAAACGGTAAAAGTAAACAATCCTACGAAACCAACTGCAGTACCAATTTCAATTATACCAAAACCATTATGTTCTGCAACAGTACCAGGCATAATCATTTGATAATAATCTACCCAGTGACCTAACAATACAATGATTGAAACAAATAACAATCTGTTTCCAGTTCTCTTGTTATCTCTGTCCATTAATAATAATACAGGTGCTAAGAAGTTCATTGCAAGGTTTAAGAAAAACCAGAACTTATAGTACTCAAAACGATTATAGAAATAAACTGTTTCTTCTGGCATGTTTGCATACCAAATTAATAAAAACTGAGCAAACCATACATACGTCCAGAAAATTGAGAAACCAAAAATAAACTGACCTAAATTATGTAAGTGGCTATTGTTAACCCATTGCATATATCCCGCTTTTCTTAATAAGATAATGATAATGGCAATTGTTGCTAAACTACTTACCCACATAGCTGCAAAGTTATACCAACCAAACATGGTTGAGAACCAGTGAGCCTCTAATGACATCACCGTATCAAATGCAAAAATTGGCGTCGTAAATCCGTAGATAACTAAGAAGATACATGCATTTTTAAAGCTCTTTCTGTAAGATTCTAATCCACCTGCTAAATCCTCGTTATAAGAATATTTAACAAATAGCGTTGCGAAAATACTGTATACACCTAAAAATACTACCTGACGTCCTAAGAAGAAAGGTACATTTAAAAATACTGATTTACCAGCGATTAAGGCATCGTAATTAGGGCTGTTCGGATCTGTTAATCCATCAGCATGCCAGTGGTGATACAAATTATGTGTGTATAAACCAGCAGAAATAATTACAATAAGTATTACTGCGGCAATAGGCAAAGTTTTTGCCATTGCTTGTGGTACACGTAAAATTGAAGCAGACCATCCTGCTTGTGCTACATATTGAACAGCTAGGAAAAAGCAACCTGACATACATACGCATGCAAAGTAATATCCCATAAGCAACAGGTTAGCGAAAGTACGCTCGTGCATAATTTTATCACCAGCTAAAAAACCATAAGCAATTGCTAATACACCTAATGCAATACCAACGATGCTTAATGTTTTTACTTTACCTGTAAACTCAAATTGTTCACTAAAATTAATATTGTGAGTTCCCATTTATTTTCTGTTTACTTATTGTCCTTTTTGTAATTGTTGAACATACATCACCACTTTCCAACGATCTGTTGGTGTGATTTGTGAAGCATGCGAGCCCATGTTATTTACACCGTATGTAATTGTGTGATAAATTTTACCTGCTGAAAGATCAGCCATGTTACCACCTCTTGATGAACTACCAGAGAAATAAGATGGAACACCGTTAAATTTATCAATTTTCACTAAGTGACCTTGACCATCACCTTTATCACCATGACAAGGGCTACAGAAAACGGTAAATAAATGTTTACCTTCTACTAAGTTAGTTGTATCAACCGGAAGTGGATTAATTAAACTCACACCAGCAGCTTCATATCCCTCTTTTGTATTTGGATACTCATCGTACTCTTTAAAACCTACTGGCTTTGTATGTGCCGGTGGTACTTGTGCAGTATGACCATTGAAACTTTTTAACAACTCGTTTGTTGTAGAAAGTGGTTGATCAGGATTTGGAGCAAGAGGATCGTACATATTTCTTGCATACTCTAAACCTGTACTGCGTTTATCTCTACATGCCGATAACATAGCTACTGAAGCAATAGCTAGCAATGCCATATAAACAAATTTATTCTTATTCATAGCTAATGTACTTCCTTTCATTGTGCTTAACTTCTAAAGCACCAGCATCTTTTAATAAACTATCAATTACAGTATGCTCAGCATTTTCCTTAGCATCTACTGCGATTACAAAACGATCGTCCGTGGCACGAAGATCCATCACTCTTGGCGCTCTTCCTGGAAATAAATGTGTAGAAGCATAGTAGGTTAACACCATACCAAAAGCACAAAATAATACTGTTAACTCGAACATTATCGGAATAAAATCCGGCAATGCAAATGATGGTTTACCACCGATGTTAACTTTCCAGTCTAATACTGCACAATAGTAAATTAATGAGAATGCAGCACAAGTACCTGTAATACCAAAGCAAAATGCTGCGATATCAATTCTCGATCTTTTTACACCTAATTTAGCTTCTATTCCGTGTATAGGCATTGGGGTATATACATCATAAATACTGATGTTATTTTCCTGAAGCTTTTCGATGCCGTGCATCAATTCTTCAGGGTCACCAAAGCTGCCTAAAATATATTTGATATCACTCATTGTTTTATTTTTGCGTAATCTTCTTGTTTAACACTATCAAATTTCTCTAAAGACTCAATGTACTCTTGTACATATTCTTTATTCTCATGACCTTCTTCAATGATTTTCATTTTTGCTTGCTCTGAAGCTGATTTAAGAATGATTTTCACCTCTGCAATTGCAATTGAAGGAAGAACTCTTAAGAATAATAAGAACAAGGTAAAGAATAAACCAATTGAACCCACGAATACACTGATATCAACCCATGTTGGATAAAACATTGCCCAACTTGATGGAATATAATCGCGGTGTAATGAAGTAACGATAATTACGAAACGCTCGAACCACATACCAATGTTTACCACGATTGATAAAATCCAAGTAGCACGAATGCTTAAACGAATCTTTTTGAACCATAGTAACTGTGGAGAGATTACGTTACACGTCATCATCATCCAATATGCCCACCAGTAAGGACCAGTTGAACGGTTAATGAACGCATACGCCTCATACTCTGAACCTGAATACCATGCAATGAAGAACTCTGTTAAATAAGCTACCCCTACAATTGATCCTGTTAAGATGATAATTTTGTTCATCGATTCGATGTGGAACATCGTGATGTAGTTCTCAAGACCTAATACTTTACGTGCAACCAATAATAAGGTTAACACCATCGCAAATCCTGAGAAAATCGCACCAGCAACGAAGTATGGAGGGAAAATGGTGGTGTGCCATCCCGGAATTACCGACGTTGCAAAGTCAAATGATACAATGGTGTGTACCGAAAGTACCAATGGTGTAGAGATACCCGCTAAAATTAACGACACCGCTTCGAAACGTTGCCATGTTTTAACGCTACCATTCCATCCGAATGAGAAGATTGAATAAATTTTTCTACGTGTACCTACTGCTCTATCACGAATGGTCGCAATATCAGGTAATAAACCTGTGTACCAAAATAATAATGATACCGAGAAGTACGTTGAGATGGCAAACATGTCCCAAACTAATGGAGAGTTAAAGTTTACCCAAAGTGATCCGAATTGATTTGGTAATGGTAATACCCAATAAGCTAACCAAGGACGGCCCATGTGTGATACAACATACGTTGCTGCACAAATTACGGCGAAAATGGTCATCGCCTCTGCCGAACGGTTAATTGAGTTACGCCAGTTCTGACGGAAAAGTAATAGTACTGCAGAAATAAGTGTTCCTGCGTGACCGATACCTACCCACCACACGAAACCGGTGATATCCCAAGCCCATCCTACTGTTTTATTTAAACCCCATGCTCCGATACCATTCCAGAAGGTGTAACTTACTGCTACAACCCAAAGTAATGCACCCAAAGCTGCAAAAATGAACCCTGTCCACCAAGCTTTATTTGGCTTATTTTCTACTGGCATCAAAATATCATCCGTAATTTTTGCATACGTGATATTCTTGCCGGTAATTAATGGTTCTCTTAGTATTGATTCGTTATGTCCTGACATAATGTGTATTTTCTTTATACTAAAGCTTACGCTTGTACTGTTGTATCTGTATTTCTAATTTTTGTCATATATCCGATACCCGGTTTCACATTGATTTCTTCCAATACGTAGTAGATACGCTCAGAACGCAATGCTTTTGAAACTTCAGAGTTTGGATCATTTGCATCACCAAATACAATTGCATTTGCTGAACAAGCTTCTTGACAAGCCATTTTAATATCGCCATCTTTTAATGAACGTTTCTCCATTTTAGCGTGTAATTTACCAGCTTGAATACGTTGAACACACATCGAGCATTTCTCCATAACACCACGAGAACGGGTAGTTACATCTGGATTTAGCACTAATTGAGTAAACTCGTTATTTAAATAGTTATCGAAACGTGAATCATTCCAATAGTTAAACCAGTTGAAACGACGTACTTTATACGGACAGTTGTTTGCACAGTAACGCGTACCTACACAACGGTTGTATGCCATTTGGTTTAAACCATCTGATGAGTGTACAGTTGCCAATACCGGACAAACTGTTTCGCAAGGTGCGTGATCACAGTGTTGACATAGCATTGGTTGGTGAACTACTGATACGTGATCTAAGTCTGCTAAATTTGCTATTTCTTTCTCACGTGTTACCTCTTTACCATTATCATCATAGCTATAATAACGATCGATACGAATCCAGTGCATCTCACGACGACGACGAACCTCATCTCTACCTACTACAGGAATGTTATTTTCTACGTTACAAGCAACCACACATGATCCACAACCGGTACAAGCATTTAAATCAATTGCCATTACCCAGTTGTTACCTGGTTTCTCATAATCTTCCCACATGTCATAGTTCTTGTGTTCGCCTTCGCCTTTACCAGAACCTGCAGCAGGATTTTTTAAGTATTCTTTAAAAGTAGCCTCACGAATCACATTACGTCCCTCAAAAGAGTGGTGCGTTTGTGTTTGTGCTAACTCATAATAACCACCAGTTGGTGTAATGGTTACTGTAGATGCATATTGCATGGTTCCATTTACAAATGAAATGAAAGGGAATGCATTTTTA
The DNA here is from genome assembly GCF_052344095.1 of Pedobacter paludisoli. GTDB lineage: Bacteria > Bacteroidota > Bacteroidia > Sphingobacteriales > Sphingobacteriaceae > Pedobacter. Next base: position 2,712,202 of record NZ_CP179926.1, read on the forward strand.
CCTACGTTATCACCACATTTACCAACTTTGGTACGTCCATATCCTAAAGCGATTGAAGCTGTATTTTGTGCTTGTCCTGGTTGAATTAACACCGGCAATTCAACTGAATAACCGTTGCTAGCTTTCACAGCAACCACATCAAATTCTTTCACTTTTAATTTCTCAGCAAACTTAGGTGCAAGGGCAACATAGTTATCCCATGTTACTTTCGAAACCGGATCTGGTAATTCTTGTAAGAATGCATTGTTTGCATTTTTACCATCACGCATTGGAATACTTTCGTAAACCTGTAATTGAATATCTTTACCAAGTGCATTACTTGTTTTCATTACAGATGCAGCAACCGCGTCTAATGCTAAGTTGAATGAATAAGCGCCTGCTGGTTTAGCAGCAACACTTACTACACCTTTATCTAAAACATCTTCCCAGTTTAATCCAGGCATGTTAGAAGTCCAAAGTGCGCGTACAAACTCGTAGTAATCTTTAACTGGAGCATCAGCCCAAGTTAACAAACTTACTTCTGCCTGACGGCTATTGAACACAGGATTAATGGTTGGTTGTACAATTGAATAATATCCTTCGTACGCATTTGCATCACCCCACGACTCTAAATAGTTATGGTTAATAGCAACAGCATCACAAAGAACAGCTGTTTCATCTGCACGATCAGCAAAAGATACTTTCGTAGGTACTTTAGCTAAAGCCTCCGTAAATTTCTTGTTATCAAAATAATCGTACGCAGGGTTGCTGTTTAAGAAAAATACAGCACCAACTTCATTACGGTTCATCTCAGCAATAAACTCTGTAAATTCAGCGTCGTTACCGGCATATAATTTACAAGGATTATCTAAATCGATCGTAGTACCATAACTGCCAATTGCAGCGTTAATAGCATTTACTAAAATTTGTGTAGATACATCATTTGAACCACAAACAACAAGGGCTTTGCCTTTTAATTGAAGTAATTCTTTTGCTACTAATTTGATTACCTTATCAGCAGTTGTATTATCACCTAATTTACCACCAGCTAAAGAAGCACCTGTAATTGCATTGTATAAAGCAATTAAAGCTGGTCCTTCTTCCGATAATTTGATTGGCACACGCGTATCAGCGTTTGTACCGGTAATGCTCATACCACTTTCAAATTGAATGTGGCGACTCATTTTTTTATTTTCTAACGATTTATAGTCACGGTTAGAGGTATATTGAGAAGTAAACTCCTCTCCGCTAATCCAAGTACCTAAAAAATCGGCTCCAAAACTTACAATTAAGTCTGCTTTATCAAATTTATATTTTGGTAAAACGGCCTTACCGAAACTGTTTTGGTTTGCTTGAATAATCCCTGTGTATGAAACAGCATCGTATTGAACTAATTTTGTTGCTGGATACTTTGCAACAAAATTAGCAATTACAGCATTCGTTGATGGACTGTTTACCGTAGAAGCAACAATGCGGATTTTCTTTCCAGAACCTTGTGCTTTTTCTAAACCACCTTTTACAAATTTATCAACCTCAGCCCAAGTAGTTTCCTTTGCTTCCTGATTTGATACAAGAGCAGGTGCTTTAAGTTTCGACACATCGTATAAATCCAAAACCGAAGCCTGTGCTGTAGCATCAGTACCACAATTGAATAATCCTGCATTCGGATTTGGTTCAATTTTAATTGGTCTACCTTCTCTGGTTTTTACTAAAATACTTTGACCTCTAAAGCTCGATGTATAATAGTTTGGAATACCTGGCGTTACCTCTTCAGGTTTCACCAAATATGGAATTGATTTTTTTAACGGTGTGCTTTGACAAGCGGCTAATGTAACCGCACCTAATCCAAAACCTAACGCCTTTAAAAAGTCGCGGCGAGGAGTTACGGTACTTAACCCTGCTTCATTTAAAACATCTTCTATTGGAAGTGGCTCGGCGAATTCGTTTTTGTTATTTTCAACAAAATCGGGTGTATTGTTATACTCCTCTAAGCCTTTCCAGTATTTTTTGTTGCTTTCCATTTAAGCTATATTACTGTTTATTCGAATGTTCTTACTAAACTCTAATCTATTAATAGTGGCATTTACCACACTCTAAACCACCCAATAATGCTGGTGTGATTTTCTCGCCGTTTTTAATTTTCTCATGCGCTTCGATAACCTTAGCGTAGAAAGCATTGTTTTTCTGACCAGAAATATCGGTTTCCTTGTGGCAGTTAATACACCATTTCATGGTTAACGGAGAGTATTGATAAATCTCTTCCATAGTATTAACCGGACCGTGACAAGCAAAACACACAGGTTCATTTGGTTGTAATCCTTTTGCTTTACGAATTGCATCTTCTGCAACCACTACGTGTTGCGAGTGATTGAAGTAAGCAAAATCTGGCAAGTTGTGAACACGTACCCACTCCATCGGCTTCTCTTTGCTCTTGTCGTATGTTTGTGTTTCTGGATCGTATCCCAAAGCTGAATAAATTTTCATGATCTCAGGCGAAATCTGACCATCATGGTTATCTCTTGCTTGTACTGCCTTGTGACAGTTCATACAAACGTTTAACGATGGAATAGAAGCATTTTTAGATTTAAATGCGCCCGAGTGGCAATATTGACAATCAATTTGGTTGGTACCCGCGTGTAATTCGTGCGAGAATTTAATTGGCTGTACAGGTTGATATCCCTGGTGAACACCGGTTTCCCACATGCTCATCCAGCCGAATGACCCTAAACAGATAATTAAGCACAAAACAAAGAACATCACAAATTTCTTGTTTTTGAACATGTTGCGAATTCCTGCTTTCAACGGAACTTCCTCTTCAACCTCGATACCTTGTTTTTGAAGAATTAAACGCTCTAGAATTTTACTAGCACGGCCTAACACTACTAAAACAGCAATCGCAATGGCAACAATTGCAACAATACCTGCAATTGATAAACCCGAAGTAGTTTCTTCTTTAGCTACTGCTGCCGCACCACCTGCTGGTTTAGGATCGCCTTCTTTAATGTATGCTAAAATACTTTTTACTTTGGCTTCATCTAACTCAGGGAAAGTAGTCATCGCTACTTTACCGTTTTCGTTAAATAATTTAACCGCTTCAGGATCTCCTGCAGCTATCATGGCTGCGTTATTCGGGATCCACTTCAATAGGAATGCTTCAGAATGACGATCACTCACACCCGTTAAGGCAGGACCCGTCATTTTATGATCTAATGCATGGCAACTTGAACATTTTGCTTTGAAAAGCGCTCTTCCCTCTTTAGCATCTTGCGCATTTACGGTAGAAACCGCTATCACGGAAATAGCTGAAAATAGGAATAACGACTTCCAAACGCTTTTTAAAATCATCGAGATATCTCTCATAATGAACACTTTATACTTATTTAATTTATTTTTTTGTTTAAAATTGATGAATAGGCTACAATACCCCCACCAAAACTTGAACAAAAGTATAACTTATTAATAAATCCGATGACATAATAATGACCGGAAATACAATTTATAATCATTCTAAACAAATGCCTGTTTTGGACTGTAAAGCAATGTTTTTTACATTTTTATCCTTTGCAACCTCAACTTTGGCTACAAAACAAAATGTAACATTTTGGCGTTATTGTTTTAATATCCAAGCAAACATTAAAGGAGCCACAATAGTAGCATCACTTTCTACAATAAATTTAGGCGTGTGTATGTCTAATTTACCCCAAGTAATTTTTTCATTCGGAACCGCTCCAGAATAAGAACCATACGATGTTGTAGAATCAGAAATTTGACAGAAATAGCTCCAAAACGGAATATTTTCCATTTCCATATCTTGGTACAACATTGGCACCACGCAAATCGGGAAATCGCCAGCAATACCACCGCCAATTTGGAAAAAGCCAATTCCTTTTCCTTCACTATTTTTCACATACCAATCAGCCAACCAGCCCATATACTCAATACCACTTTTCATGGTAGTAGCTTTAAACTCGTTTTTAATTACATACGATGCAAAAATATTTCCCATGGTAGAATCTTCCCAACCCGGAACCACAATAGGTAAATTCTTTTCAGCAGCTGCCAACATCCACGAGTTTTTAGGATCAATCTCATAGTATTGCTCTAAAACACCACTCAAAAGCATTTTATACATAAATTCATGCGGAAAATAACGCTCTCCAGCATCATCTGCATCTTTCCAAATTTTATGAATATGCTTTTGTAAACGGCGAAAAGCCTCTTCTTCAGGAATACACGTATCGGTAACACGGTTGTAGTGATTTTCCAATAAATCCCATTCATCTTGAGGACTTAAGTCGCGGTAATTCGGAACACGCTTATAATGTGAATGCGCTACCAAATTCATGATATCTTCTTCCAAGTTTGCACCCGTACACGAAATAATCGCCACTTTGTCCTGACGAATCATTTCTGCAAGCGAGATTCCCAACTCTGCAGTACTCATCGCACCGGCAAGGGTTATCATCATTTTTCCACCTTCATCCAAATGTGTTTCGTATCCTTTAGCTGCATCCATCATAGCCGCAGCATTAAAATGGAGGTAATTACGCTCCATAAACTGAGATATAGGTCCTCGTGTAGTGCTCATTTTGTTTTGTTAAATTTTCGCAAAAGTAACGGTTTTTTAGCAAACTTCGTAGTTTAAACAGCTTAATTGCTTGCCTTTCTTAGTGTTTAAGCATTAAATCCGAAAGAAACCGAGGAATACGAATACTATTCAAGCATAATAAATAGATAAATATCAAAAAAACAGAAACGCACCATCCCTGCGTGTGGCAACCATAGTCCTGCTTTTCGCTTTACTCGCTAAACGCTCATGCTCGCTGCAATCAGGGTTATTAAACATCAGACAGTGTTCTTTTTAACCGCAAAACCAACATCAGCGTCATAAAAAGCGAATGGCAAAGACAAAAAACCAATAAAATATACGCTTTCGTACAAAATTCTTTTCTTTGCAGCATGAAAAGAGCGAGTATATCCTTACTTCTATTAACCCTAACCCTACCAGGAATGGCGCAAATGAAATTAATCAAGCGCATGCTATCCAACGAAAAAGATACCACCCGTAAACCCAGTTTAATGCCTATACCGGTATTTGGCTTTGCACAAGAAACAGGGTTAGAACTTGGCGTGGGCGTTTTGTATTCCGTTTATGCCGATAGAAAAGATACAACCAACAGAAGCTCTAACTTCTATGGAACCGCTTCCTACTCAACAAAAAAAACTTATAACTTATCGCTACGTGGCGATGCCTGGAGCAAGGGCAATACTTACCATGCCTTAGGCGAAATTCGTTTTAAAAACACCCCTTTTAACTTTTATGGCTTAGGAAACAATACACAACAAGCCAACGAAGACAAATTGGTGCTGCAACAAGTGAAACTTGCCTTCGACTTGGAGAAAGCATTTATCAAAAAAGCCTATACAGGTGTATCTTTAGGCTACGAAAATTACAGCTATGAAGATAAAGAAATTGGCGGCATTTTCAGTACAGACCAAAGCATCAAAGGTAAAGAAGGTGGAAATGTGATTTACACCGGAGTTTCTCAAAGTTATGATACCAGAAATTCAAACAATTACCCAACCACCGGATTTTTTGGCCGCATTACCTACCAATATGCCCCCGACTTTTTTGGAGGCAACAATTTTTCAGGGAGTCAAATAAAATTGGATATTCGCAACTTCTGGAAACTGTCAAGAAAATTCGTATTAGGCGCACAAGGTTTATATCACACGGTACAAAGCAATAATACTCCTTTTTATGTGTTGCCCCAATTGGGTAACGATGCCCTTATGAGAGGATATTACACTGGCCGTTACCGCGATGAGAATTTATTTGCTGCACAGGCCGAACTGCGTTACCGCTATAACAATCGCTTCGGTGCGGTAGCCTTTATCGGAACTGGTACTGTTTGGGGCATAAGTGATTTCGAATTCAATCAATTTAAACCCAACTATGGCGCAGGCTTTCGCTATTTCTTCGATCCGGCAAAAGGTTTAAGTATCCGCTTTGATTACGGTGTTGGCGAAAAACTTCCTAATGAAAAACGTCAGAGTGGTTTTTATATCAGCTTTGCCGAAGCTTTTTAGTCAGAAGTTTTGAGGTTAAAGGTTAAAGACTAAAGCTCAAAGGTTGAAGGTTGAGGGTTAAAGGTTAAAGCTCAAAGACTAAAGCTTAAAGGTTAAAGTAGCAAGACCAAGTCAACTAATTAACCTCTTCAACCAATTCCCTACTTTACCCATTAATAATTCGCTAGCACATAAGCCGAAACGGCATAATTGCTTTTGGTTTTCAAAAGTACTGCATCGGGAATGCTAATTTTTAAAATGTGTTTTCCGGCCTTTAAGGGCCCTAAATTAATCTTCCGCAATGGAACCGGCGCTCCTGGACACCAACTGCGGCGTTCCTTCGCTATATTACCAAAATATATGCCATTCGGCTGGGTATTGTAAATCTCGTAAGGGGCACACATTTGACTCATTTCTATACGTGTGTATTCATTTCCATCTAGGTAAACCACGTGCTCACGCCAATTGTATTCCTCTCCGTTTTCTCCTGCACCATGCCCCGATGAAATTACATACAACACCGCTGATTCTGTATCGTGCTTCAGGGTAAAATCTACTTGCTTTGCATTGTAGCCATCGGTAGTATCTTTTCCATTTATTGAAAAATAGCTCAGCAAAGGAAAATAATCAACTTTCTTTTTGCTTTTACTTTTCTCCGATATTAAATCGACAGAAATTGTAAAGGTTAAAATAGAACCATTACAGCCAATTACTTCCTTTTGTCCGGCGCCTGTTGTGCCAAAAACCTCCGTCATCATCCAAATATCACTCGATAAATCATTGAATAAACCGGCTAAATGATCCACTTCTGCCACATACGGGATGTTATCTGGCTGTCGGCTTTTGTACGTAAAGGGTGTCATAATTCGCATCAACTCAAATTGTTCGGTTGCGGCATCGTCATACGATTTTCCCTTCGGTGTTTTATATAAAGTAACGCGGCCAATTCTATCGTAATTATCGCATCCAGCAGTAACCGTTAACTTAACTTTCAAGCTAGCTCCCACCATACTTCGTTCCGCATCGCTTAATTTGTGCATGTATTTGGTATTGCTTAATCGCTCCAATCCCGTTGGTACGGGAAAACTTACCGGCTTTGCATAGCCATCATAAAAATCAACATGGTTAAAAACCGATATTACCAGTTCCTTTTTATTTTGTGCGTATGAAAAAGCTGTTACAAAAACCGCAAAAAGGAGTAAACTATATTTTCTAGAAATCATTTTCGTGTTTAGCATTAAAGATTATTTTTTGGTTTTTTGACGCAAATCGGCTATTTCTTTTACAATTTCCTTTCCTTCGGTAGATTGTTTTTGCGCCGGCGGTAATGCATCAAAATGCATTTGTGCTTTAGCTAAATCGAGTGATGAGCCATTTGTTCTTAAATACATTAAAATAGCATCCGCAGCATATGGTTTTTGATTGTCTTTCGCTAAAAAATTCAAAAGTGAATTCATTTTTTGATTTCGTACTGAATCAATTTGCTTTTCTACAGCCGCCATTTTTGCTGTATCCGTTGTCTTCGTTCCTTTCTTTTTCCATCCCAATAAACGCAAGGTAGTATCCATTTTTAGATAGGTTTTCTTAAAAGCCACGTATTCATCTTGCATGGCCGAACCTGTAACTTTAGCACGACCTAGATACCCGCTCGCCGCAACTTCAACCGTTCCTTTGCTGGTAAAAAAGTTTAAAACATTGGGGTCAGCGGCTGCATTAGGCGACGTATTAGGCTTTGTAAATTGCAGTTCCGTTTTAACCTGTATATCCAAATTTTTAGAAAAACTGAACGTGTTATTTTTAATCAAGGTACTATCTATCACTGAAACACCATGCTGTTGATACAAGAAATAAATTTGTCGGTTACTTTGATCGTAGATGGGAAAATTAACTTTTCCAATCACTTTTACCGCTACATCTTGCGCAAATCCCATAACAGGAAGAAGGCTAAATAAAATACAGTTTATTCTCTTCATTATTTAGTTAATCGTTTTACTAAATATTCAACTTTACGCCAACTCGGCAATACATCAAAAAAAAAATTAGTAGCCTTTTAATTTAAAATGCTCTTTAGCCTGCCCTTTTCTAAAGTAAACCAGACCAATCCAAAACAAGTCGACTGTTACGGTAACATCGGGATGGTTTTTAATTTCTTCCCATGCTTCCTTCATCCCTTCGCTCCAATAAATATCATCAAAAATTAAAAGTGATTTCTCCGTAAGCTTGGGTAAACACTGTTTAAAATATGCTAAGGTTGCGTCTTTACGGTGATTTCCGTCGATGTATACAAAATCTAAACTAGATTGTTGTGCAATCACATCAGGCAAAATTGCATCAAAATTACCCACCTTTAGATCGATGTTTTTCAGGTTCAAATCGTTAAAATTCTGTTGCGCAACTTTTGCCGTTTCTGGGCATCCTTCAATAGTAATTAGCTGCGCATCTGGACAAGCCGTTGAAAGGTATGCCGTGGTTATCCCCAAGCACGTACCTAATTCTATAACGTTTTGAGGGTGGATATCCTTAGCTAAACGGTAAATCAGCTGCGCTAATTTTGGTGACTTTAACGCGTTCTTTGCGATCTGACTTACCTTTTTTTCTCGGTTTTTATTCAGGTGCGATCCAGCCCCTAAATCGGTCACAGTAACCATTGAATCGTCATTATAAAGTTTTTTTCGCTGTTTTTCGATGGCTTTATAATCAGATTTCTCGCTAAAATCGTAAATTACCTCGTCGGCTAACCTGTAGACAAAAGGCGAATGAGTCCCGTGTCGGCTGTTAGCCGTAAAACGGTGTTTTAAATAATCAGTAATAAATGAAAGTATCATATTTAGTGCAAAAGTATTAAAACGCAGCAAACGAATGTAAGTTTTATGGAAAATAACACAGAGATAAGCGCTTTAGTAAAATTACTAGACGATCCTGATCAAGAAGTGTTCCATCATGTTGAACAAAAACTACTGGAATACGGGGGCGAAGTAATTGAATATTTAGAAAATGCCTGGGAACAATCTTTCGATGGTTTAATGCAAGAACGTATCGAAAACATTGTACATCAAATACAATTTAACAGTGTAAAAGAAAATTTAAATCTTTGGTACATGAGCGGTGCATTTGATCTGTTGCATGGCGCACTCATCATTAATCGATATCAATATCCCGATTTAGACGAACAAAAAATCATTAATCAAATTGAAGATATTAAGCGTGATATTTGGCTGGGCCTGCAATATGAAATGAGTTCCGTTGAAAAGGTAAAATTAATTAATCATGTTTTATACCAGCAGTATGGTTTTGGTGGAAACACCAAAAATCATCACGACCCACAGAATTCGTATTTAAGTCAGGTATTGGAGAGTAAAAAAGGTAATCAAATTTCCTTAGCCATTATTTATTCTACGCTTGCTCAAAAATTGGATTTACCCATTTATGGAATCAATTTGCCACAACATTTCATTTTAGGTTATATTGATGAAAGCAAACAAGAAAACACCGATTACAGTGTGCTGTTTTACATCAATGCATTTAACCGTGGCAATATTTTTGGAAAGCACGATGTGGATCAGTTTTTACGTCAGCTAAATTTAGAAGCCCAACCCGAATATTATCGCCCTTGCAGCAACACCGATATTATCCGTCGAATTATTCGCAACTTAATTTCTGCCTATGAAAACGCAGGAGCCAGCGAAAAAGTAGCAGAGCTTTTGCAATTACAAGAAATTATAGCCGAACCTAAAAAAGATTAATCGTATACACTATTTACAGGTATAGCTTAAGGTGTAATAGGCCACATAATTATCAATACTGGGCTGCCCAGAAGCAATATTGGTGGTCGTATTTTGTTGATATAATACCGAAATGGTGTTTCCTTTATCATCTAATTGATAATCATAGGTAACATTCACCGTATTTAAAACATTTGCATTATTATCTACCAAAGCGGTATTCGATTTGATTAAAACATTTTTAGATACTTGCCCAAAATAACCTCCTGAGAAATAGTCTACCAAATCTGAAAGTGGATCGGCTATTTCGTAGGTATTTTTGGTCAAACTGCTCTTATATGCGTAGGTTGTGGTAGCTATAAAACCAGTATACTCAAACGTAGTAATGGTTTTACTTAAATTACCGTCTACGTAAAACAACTGTGTTATAGCGTTTAAATCGCCATTTACATATTTCTGAATCAGCGTTAAATAACCACTTTCATTGTAGGTATATTGCTTGGTTTGCTTAAAAACTATTCCATCTTTAGTAGCCACACCAAAGCTTCTACTGGAGGTTGCTTTTCCATCTTTTAAAACAATTTCGGAAACATCCCCAGCCTTGTTGGTTACGGTAACCAAATTATTGGTGTATACATAGGTATTAATCTCAGTTCCGTTAGAAGTTTTAATCACACGGCCATTGTTATCGTAGGTAAATTGATTGGTGTAAGAGCCCCGTATATCTTCCGTTGCCTTTAACGAGCTTAACTGACAAACGGGTTCCTGTGGAATTTCCTCGACTATTTTCTTTTTGCAACTTGCAATACCCGTTAGGATTGCAACCGCTACCATTACAAATTTGATGGTTTTATTCATTAAATGAGGGATGAGAGATTATAATTTAGGCTGCGAAAGTATTAAATTTTCTGCATCTCTTAAAGGATCGCGTCAATTTTTGTAGCATATCTTTTACGATATTTTTCAAAAAAGCATCTCATAAAACGAAAAGGAACTACCTACAAAGTAAGAAAAATTATCTTCAAAAAAAAAGCACAGTCTAATCCCTGACAACCAACGATTATAAAACTGTGCTTTTCAAGATGTCGCATCCGGCCTTCGCCTTTAACATTTTAAAATTTCTCCTTCCTAAGCCAATTGGCTAATAAATCGAACCAATCTACATCAGAAGTTGTATTAATTAAACCAAATCCATGCCCGCCTTTTTCGTACAGATACATTTCGGTATCAATACCCTTTTCTTTTAACACTTCGTTCATCATAATACTATTCTCTACAGGTACGGTTTTATCATCCTTTGCATGTACCAAAAAAGTTGGCGGTGTTTTTTGGGTTATATTTTTATTAGCAGAAAAATACTTCTTCAGCGCTGGACTTGGGTTTGCGCCCAACAAATTTACCATGGTTCCTTTGTGTACAAATTCTTCGAAACTGATCACTGGATAAATAAGGACCGCAAAAGCAGGTCTAAGGTTAATTTTCTCTGGGTTGCTGATTTTTAAATCGGCGTAATGCGTTTCCAATGTAGACGCGAAATGTCCACCTGCCGAGAAACCCATAATACCTACTCGATTTGCATGAATACCGTATTTAGCGGCATTTTTCTTTACCCAATACATGGCTTGTTGTGCATCTTGCAAAGTTGCGTAGGTTTTATCCAGCATAATGGAATCACTTGGCAAGCGATATTTTAATACAAAGGCAGTGATACCCAAGGCATTAAAACGTTTCGCTACGTCGGTTCCTTCATGGCTCATGGCCAATCCAGAATATCCACCGCCTGGACAAATAATAACCGCTGTTCCCGTTGCCTTTTCTTTAGGGGCTTGGAAAATTGTTATCGTCGGGATTGACACTTTGCTCACTTTTATCGAGCCATTGGCTCTAACCTCTGTTTTTTCAACATAGGTTGCAGGTGTTTTTTTCGCCCCAGGAGTATCTCCCGGATATAAATTAACAATTTCTTGCGCTTTTAAAACAGTAGACATAGCACTGAGTACGATTAAAATTAATGCTGATTTTTTCATTCTTAAAACTAAAATTCCATCAAATACGCTTTCAAGAAATCGTTGATATCGCCATTTAAAACAGCATCTGGATTGGATGTTTGATGATTGGTACGATGATCTTTCACACGGCGATCGTCTAACACGTAACTTCTAATTTGCGAGCCCCATTCAATTTTCTTCTTCGAACCTTCAACCGCAGCAATCGCTTCGTTGCGTTTGCGTTCTTCAATTTCATACAACTGCGATTTTAATAGGCGTATAGCGTTTTCCTTGTTCTGCAATTGCGACCGAGATTCCTGATTTTTAATAATAATCCCCGAAGGTTTGTGATATAAGCGAACGGCTGTTTCTACTTTATTTACATTCTGTCCACCAGCACCCCCCGCACGGAACGTTTCAAATTCAATATCTGCTGGATTAATATCTATTTCAATGGTATCATCAACCAAGGGATACACATAAACCGAGGCAAAAGAAGTATGACGGCGCGCATTCGAATCGAAAGGAGAAATACGCACCAAACGATGCACGCCGTTTTCGCCTTTTAAGTATCCGTAAGAAAAATCGCCATCAAACTGTAAAGTAACCGATTTTATCCCCGCTATTTCGCCCTCTTGTTTATCTTGCTCGGTAATTTTATAGCCATTTTTTTCGCCCCACATGATGTACATACGCATTAACATGTATGCCCAATCGCAACTCTCGGTGCCACCTGCTCCGGCTGTAATTTGCATTACAGCTGATAACTGATCTTCCTTACTGCGCAACATATTTTTAAGTTCCAGTTCTTCAACTGCAGCTTTACTTATTTCAAATTGTTCGCTTAATTCTGCTTCAGAGGCATCGCCCGATTGAAAAAAATCGAACATCACCACTAAATCTTCCACCGCATTATTGGTTTGATTAAAACCATCGGTCCATTTTTTCTTCGAACTAATTTCGGCTAATATTTTTTCGGCTTTTTTAGGCTCCTCCCAAAAATCGGGAGCCATGGTTAATTTTTCTTCTTCGCGAATGGCGTACAGTAGCTCATCAACGTCAAAGATACCTCCTCAGCGACACTACTCTGTCCCTTAAATCTTGCACTTGCTCTTTTGTCATAGCAGCAAATATAGTAATCGCAGTAGCAAAACGACAATCCAATAGATTTTTATCCCTTGGAGGGTCAAACTTCTTTCTATAAAAAGGATAAAAATAAATTCTTCCTATCCCTTGTGGGATTTATTTCGGCATTGCCATAAAATCGAGTGTTAAATTTGCAAGTAGTTTAACGCCTAAAACAAAGCCGCTTTCATCTAAATAAAAATCTGGGGTATGGTGCGATGGGGCTTTCAAAGGGTCTTTTCCTTTGGGCATTCCTCCTAAAAACACAAATAACCCTGGTACCTTTTCCTGAAAGAACGAAAAGTCTTCGGCGCCAGTTACAGGAGGTTTTAATTTCACATGTGCAGCGCCAGCGGTTGCTTGCATACTTGGCAACATTTTTTCTGTCAGGGCTAGATTATTAAAAGTTACCGGATAATGGTTGCTATACGGAATTTTCACTTCTGCGGTTGCTCCGCCTGCCTCGGCTGTTTTCGCAACAATGGTTTTAATTCGCTCAATAAACATTTTTTCATCGTCGGCCGTAAAATTTCTTACCGTACCCAACATTTCTACTTTTTCGGGGATAATATTTGAGCGTACGCCTCCATTAATGGCGCCAATGGTAACCACTCCCGGATTTTCCGTTAGATTTAAGTTTCTACTGACAATGGTTTGTAGATTATTGATGATTTGAGCTGAAATGACAATTGGATCGACACTGCTCCATGGATACGCTCCATGAGCCTGACGACCATTCACGGTAATCTTCATATCGTTTACCGAAGCCATGGTCCCTCCCGGACGATACGTTACATCGCCAACCTCCGTTTGGGAATTAATGTGTAAGCCAAAAATGACATCCACTTTTGGATTTTCCAAAACGCCTTGTTTAACCATTAAAGCGGCTCCTCCTTCCTCTCCTGGTGGCACCCCTTCTTCAGCCGGCTGAAAAATAAACTTTACCGTTCCTTTAATATCCTTTTGCATAGACGCCAGTACTTCTGCAACGCCCATTAAAATAGCCATGTGGCTATCGTGCCCACAAGCATGCATTACCCCTACTTCTTGTCCGTTATATTGTGTTTTCACTTTTGAAGCAAAGGGAACATCCACCCGTTCGGTTACAGGCAAACCATCCATATCGGCTCTTAAAGCAACAACAGGCCCGGGTTTCCCGCCTACCAATACACCCACAACACCCGTTTTAGCAACACCAGTAGTCACTTTCATCCCTAAAGATTCTAAATGCTTCGCGATGATACCCGATGTTCTCACTTCCAGATTCCCTAATTCGGGGTGTTCATGAAAATCACGTCGCCAATTAATTATTTTCTGTTCAAGAGCATCTGCTTTTTGTGATATTGCTTCACGTTGTAGATTTTTCTGAGCAAAAGAGCTTAAATATAGAAGCGAAAAAACGAATGTGTATATTTTTTTCATTATGAAGTTAATTGAAGGCTTAAGTACATCAAAAACAGATTATCAAACTATTTATCTACCAGAAAACTACGTCAATTCAATTTCTGTTGTTTCTGCTTCTATAACTCTATTATCTGATAAAGTAATTATTACTTTAAAAGCATGTTTCGTGCTGTTAGTAGGAGGTACTTGTAGAAAAATACCCTCAGAAAAAGCATACCTTCTACCATAATAATCATCGGATGACTTAATATAATCAAGAATTGGAATAAATGTTACCCCTTTTCTTGCCTTGAAATACAAACTAAGGTCGGTATTTTTTGGATGAGTAGCATCAAAATCGTTATTTGAAACTATTTTTAAAGATATTATATTCTCTTTGCTTATAAAGTTATCCTCTTGGCAACTACAAGCATAGGCTGCCGACATTAGAGACCAACTCATTCGAGGTTTATGCAAAGTTAGCATATCGGTTTTCATCTCAACCCGAATACCATAATTCTTACTCAAAACTTTTCCAGCACTTGTTGCTATGGCTTGCGTTGACAAATCCAAATGACTTAGTGAAAGCCCTTTATTGGTGAAATAAATTGTTCTAGCCGGAGGACAATCACAATCTACACATGCAGCAAGAAGTTGAGTTATTAAAACAAAGCCAAAAACAAAAACTATCTTCTTTATCATGAGAAACGTAAATTAGTAGATCAAATTTAAAAAAATCAATTTAGATGGCACGGTAACTTTATATATTTAATTAAACATGCCTTTCAGCTTTGCCAAAACCCCTCCACCTTCAGTTCCTGTTGCGCCAGATAAAATCAGTAGAATTTTCTTCATCGTTTTGGGATTTCACTACCTAAACTAATCATTTTCAAAAGGATACCGCATAACCACGTATTGTTTTTTTAAAAAAATCAAAAACTAAGCCCAACTACTACATCAAAAATACCTCCTGATAGGCCTACAAACGTACTTGGCGCAGTGTTATACCAACCAGCAATATGTAAATTCCTGTTGAAATCAATCCCTAATCCTCCGGTAAAGGTTTTATTGCTGTGATACATGGTATAGAAAATCAATTCTTTTGCTCTCCATTCTGCAGCAACATCAAATTGATTGCCTAAATCCTTCAAACCTCTATAGGCAAAGAGCGGTTTTACACTAAAACCATTGTTAAGCGGGATTAAATAACTTACTGAGCTATAAAAGGTAGCATAATCGACCGTTGAAAATTGCGAAATCCGCTTGGCATTCAAATTTAAGTAGCTGAACTGCGCTTCAAAACCATTGTATAAATAGGCAATTCCAAAATTCCCATCCATGTAACTTTCTTGGTTCCTATTTCTTGCTAAATCAGGGTCCACTACACTACTAGCCGTTGCTTCCGATAAATCTACTTTGTCTTGCGCCCAAGATAAGGAAATCCCGAAACGAAGTGCTTGTTCTTCACTAAACGATACTTTATATGAAAAGCTCGCCATGGCTTCCGTTGTACTCAGCAACCCAGCTTTATCATTTTGAAAATTCAGACCAATTGCAGCCTTTTTACTGAGCGGTGTACTGGCTGAAAGCGACATTAAAACCGGCCCACCGGGTAGTCGATTCATTTGACTAGAATAATCCATAAATACATTTCCTCTATCTTGGTATCCTGCCATGGCCGGATTAATGAGGTATGGATTTTGGAAAAATTGACTTTTAGGGGGTGTTATTTGTGCCTTTACGCTTATGCAAAATAGGCTCAAATAGGTTAAAAATACTATTTTCTTCATCTTAATTTGTATCAAGATCTTGTTTTATAGAATTTAATTTTTGCTTTTAATTAATCGCGAATGATCGTGATAAACCCTTTCACTGGAGCGAGATTTTTTGCTAATTCCAAAATATAATAATAGGTGCCCTGCGCTAGAGGTACCCCTGAAAGTGTGCCATCCCAGGTATTTTGATAGTTTGTTTTGGTGTATATTACTTTACCCGCGCGATCCAGAATTCTGAGTTGATTGCCTGGATACAGGTCAATATTTTGAATTACCCAGGTATCGTTAATTCCATCGCCATTCGGCGTTAAAAAATTCTCCGCTTTCACTAAATGAACCTCTTCTGTACGGTCTACCGCGGTTACAGAACCAAATGATAACCCGTTCGCGTAGTAATTTAAAAAATTTCTAATGCCCATGATGGAGTTGTTAGGGATGGAAAAGTTGCTATACAAATGATCCGATTTTGCTGAAAAGGCTAATTTCAATTGATTCATTTGTTGTTTTTCTAACATAGCATAATCCACATACATGCCAATGGTGCCTGAAAAACTCAGCGGTGTACTGAAATAATAGACCCGTTTAATGCTGTTAAACAATGGCCATTTAATAATCGTTGGCTTTGCTTGAATGGTGGTATTACGTATCGCCGTATTTTTATCGGGTTTTAACACCAAGCCGTCGATAGAGAGGATACTCCCCGATTTTACCATTAAAACGGAACTACCGACAAATAACTGAGCCTTAAGCAGATTGCAAAAGCACAAGAGGAAACATGTTATAACTGTTCTGCTGATCATTTTTCTCCCTGTTTAATAGTACCATTTTCTTTTTCAGCAACAACAGCGTTTTGAGTTTGAGCCATCCGTTCTTCCAACTTTGCCAATCGAGCATTCATCTTTTTCTCCATATCGGCCAATTGTTTTTGGAGGCTTAATTTTTCATTTTTCAAGGTTTGAATAGCTGTAATCAGTTGCTCGTTTTCAATCTTTAATGTTTGCGTGCGCTTTTCTAAAGCCTGAATAGCGATAAAATTCACTCCCAGATAATCTACATTTGAAATGCTTTTTTCATTACCAATTGTGCCTAGCTTATCTTTACCAAAAGCAGCATAAAAATCTTGTGCCATTGGCCCATAATGCCTTTGTGCATGTTCGTTTTCGCCCTTATAATTCCAACTAAATAACCTAAAGCTTTTATACTTCTGTAAAATCTCTTCCCCTTCTACTGGCAAAAAATTTTCTTTTATATTTTTATCTGACGGAACAGCAGGTGTAATCCAAGCAACGTTCGTTCCATTAAAGCCCAACACTTGACCGTTTGAAGCACCTTGAGAACTCACTTTGGTTGTGGTAATGGCGCCATTTTTAATTGTTGGATTTGGATAGTTACCCGCTAAGTCGCCTCCTGCTGAACCATTTGGCGGCATTGCTTCTGGCTTTGCCGTGATTTTATTCCAGGCAATGCTTTTAACTTGAAGATTGGTGACCGCTTGATCCGCAATTTTATCCGTAGTGATGGCTTTTTCTTTAATTGTTGGGTTCGGAAAATCTCCTGCTAAATCACCGCCAGCTACTCCAGATGCTCCTCCGGTTGGAGCACCTACTATTTTACTGTACGAAATAGAACCTATTTTTTCGTCGGTTATGGCTCCGTTGGCGATTTTATTGGTTGTTACAGCCTCATTTTTAATTACTGGGTTCGGAAAATCTCCTACTAAATCGCCGCCAGCTACTCCATACGCTCCTGCGGTTGGAGCACCTACTATTTTACTGTACGAAATAGAACCTATTTTTTCGTCGGTTATGGCTCCGTTGGCAATTTTATTGGTTGTAATAGTTTCATCCTTAATTACTGGGTTTGGATAATTGCCTGTTAAATCTCCTCCGGCTGAACCATTTGGTGGCATGGCATTTGGTTTCGCAGTAATTTTATTCCAGGCAATACTTTTAACTTGAAGGTTGGTTACCGCTTGATCGGCAATTTTATCCGTAGTGATGGCTCCATCAGCTAATTTATCTGTAGTGATAGCACTTTCTTTAATTGTTGGATTCGGAAAATTTCCTGCTAAATCGCCTCCAGCTATGCCAGCCGCTCCACCAATTGGAGCACCTATTATTTTACTATACGAAATAGAATGTATCTTTTCGTCGGTTATGGCGCCGTTGGCAATTTTATTGGTTGTTATAGCTTCATCCTTAATTTTTGGATTTGGATAATTACCTGTCAATTCTCCACCAGCGGAACCATTTGGCGGCATTGATTCTGGTTTTGCTGTAATTTTATTCCAAGCAATGCTTTTAACTTGAAGATTGGTTACCGCTTGGTCGGCAATTTTATCGGTAGTTACAGCCTTATCCGCCATTTTTTCGGTGGTAATCGCTAGGTCAGTGATTTTATTTGTTTTTATTACATTGTCGTTGATGACTGTTGCGTTTTGAGTACCTGAGATTTCTCCACTTATACTTCCAGAAAACCCAATTGGTAAGCCTCCAAGAGCGATTCCTGCTGTGGGCCAAGTAGTGGTTTTAGGTCCATATAATTTTAGGTCTTTTGTATCTAGATAAAAATCACCTGCAGAGCCTAAACTTGCGAGCGGAGTACCAGATCCATTTAAAAGCGATGGATTATTAACTATTTCGGCTTTTTGAACCAATCGGTTCCAACTTTTATTAAACACATAGAATCCAGCGCTATCCGTAGTTTGATACACCAGTAATCCCAATGCTGGTTGTACAATTGAACTTCGCTGTTCATAAGTTAACCTAGGAATTAAAAGGCCTTTAGAGTCGGATAAAATTTCCAACTGTGCACTGGGATCTGGTTCAGATGTTCCCATTCCAAATTGTGCTTTTGAGTTAAATGCAATAGTCAAAAGAAACAATAGAGCAGACAAGATTTTATTCATATCGAGAGATTAAAAATTAATTTACGAGTCAAATAATAGATAAATTTTGACGCTCGATTTAGGATGCAGAAAGACTGATAAATTGATCCTTAATAACGCTAACGATAAACCAGAATCTTGTTCCCTTATGTAGGAGAAAGAATCGAATTCTTGGTAGCTTATATTTGGTTCAGTTCTATACGACCACCTAGGTGCACGTATTATTCTATCACACTACTGCATCATATTGTTCATAAGTCAATTAAGATGAACCGAGCGTCACTCAAATATATCCTAGAAAAAGGAGGAAAAATAACAGTTTTTGACCATTAAAAGACACTTTATAATTTTCCTTTATTACATTTACAAAAAAAGAAGGAGCATGTTACCTAAAATCAATTTTACTGAAACAGAGGCTTACAAATATTTAGCCGATCATTTTATCAACATTAATCAAAAAAGCATAAAGGATCTTTTTTCTGAAGACGCAAATCGTTTTGAAAAATTCTCCATCTTTTTTGAAGACATTTTATTGGATTACAGCAAGAATAGAATTTCAGAAGAAACCCTTGCTCTACTTATGCAGCTTGCTCGCGAATGTAAATTAGACGAAGCAATTAAAGCCATGTACCAAGGCGATAAAATTAATGAAACGGAAGATCGTTCGGTTTTACACATTGCCTTACGTAATTTAAGTAACACACCCATTTTAGTTGACGGTGCAGATGTAATGCCGGATGTACAGGCTGTTTTAGCTAAAATGGAGAAATTTAGCAATAGCATTATTTCTGGCGACTGGAAGGGATATACTGGAGAGCCAATTACCGATATCGTAAATATTGGTATTGGGGGATCTGATTTAGGACCGGTAATGGTAACGGAAGCTTTAAAACATTATAAAAATCATTTAAACATTCATTTTGTTTCCAATATAGATGGCACGCATATTGCCGAAACCTTGGCTGGTTTAAACGCTGAAACTACGTTATTTTTAGTTGCTTCGAAAACGTTTACCACTCAAGAAACCATGACGAATGCACATTCGGCACGTACCTGGTTTTTAAGTAAAGGTGCGCAAGAAAGCGATATCGCCAAACATTTTGCAGCACTTTCTACCAATGCGAAAGATGTAGCTGCCTTTGGTATCGATACCGAGAATATGTTCGAATTTTGGGATTGGGTAGGCGGTCGATATTCGTTATGGAGTGCTATTGGTCTTTCTATTTCGCTATCCATTGGATTTGAAAATTTCAAACAATTGTTGGCGGGTGCACATGCTGCCGACAATCATTTTAAAACGGCCGATTTTGAAGAAAACATTCCAATCATTTTAGGTTTGTTGGGTATTTGGTATATCAATTTCTTTAATGCCGAAACCCAGGTTATTTTACCGTACGATCAGTATTTGCATCGCTTTTCGGCTTATTTCCAACAAGGCGATATGGAAAGTAATGGAAAATATGTGGATAGAAATGGTAAAGCCGTAGATTACGAAACAGGGCCAATAATTTGGGGAGAACCGGGAACGAATGGTCAACATGCTTTTTACCAGCTTATTCATCAAGGCACCCGCATCATTCCTGCCGATTTCATTGCTCCAGCACAAAGTTTAAACCCATTGGGCAATCACCATCCTATTTTACTATCGAATTTCTTTGCGCAAACCGAAGCCTTAATGAACGGTAAAAGCGAAGATGAGGTGAGTGCAGAATTACAAAAAGAAGGTAAATCGGCTGCTGAAATCAGCAAACTTGCAGCTTTTAAAGTATTTGAAGGTAACAGACCAACCAATTCCATCCTACTAAAGAAAATTACCCCATATAGTTTAGGTACATTAGTTGCGTTTTACGAACATAAAATATTTGTGCAAGGCATTATCTGGAACATCTTTAGTTTCGATCAATGGGGTGTTGAATTGGGCAAGCAATTAGCTAAAAAAATTCTTCCTGAATTGGATGGAGCAGAAAGCGTTCAATCGCACGATAGCTCAACCAATGGCTTAATCAATCAATATAAAGCCTGGAGAGCATAAACCATTTTAAAACACATATAAAGGCCATCTTCTATTTAATTGGAAGATGGCTTCTTTATGAAAAGACAAATCGTTACAACTGTACGCTATAACTCTTAACACACTGGTTAAAAAGACCTTACCTTTCAGAGAAAAATCTCGTATATTTATAAGTATAAAGAATTTAAGTTTTTACTTGTGGATTTCATCTCATCGATGCATCCTTATAATAATTCACATAAAAGACATACAATATGAAAAATTTATCTTATTTTTTTGGCTTAGCGCTCCTTTTGTTCAGCAATCAGATTTTTGCACAAACCGATAAAGAAACAACGAATCGAATCGTTAAAGAAAAAAATTATGTTTTTGTAGCCAATACTGCCATCCCAATGAATACCGCCGACATGAGCCGTATTATGGCGAGAATGCCCGGAGGGAATGGCGGCGGAACCATTAACTTAACAGGCTCACAATACGAGTTTAAGGTAGCACCCGATAGCTTAATTGCTTATTTACCGTATTTTGGAAGAGCGTATTCTGCTCCCTATCCTTCTTCAACAGATGATAGCGGAATAAAATTTACGTCTAAAGATTATACCTACAAAAGCTCGAAAAATAAAAAGGGCAATTACACGATTCAAATCAATACGAAAGATGTAAAGATTGAAAATTATCAAATTACCATCGATATTTCACAAAATGGTTATGCCACTTTAATTGCTACCGGAGTTAATAAACAGCCTATTACGTTTAATGGCTATTTAAGAGAACGCAAAAAAACAGAGGCTGAAGAGAAAGCAAAGAAAGAAACACCGAAGGAAGAAAAAAGCAATTAACTAAAAAGGCAAAGATTACGATTCATCTTTGCCTTTTTTATGCTATTTTTTTATGAGCTGTATTTGAAACACATGCGGCCATTTTTTCCCAGTAACAAAAAGCCTTTTAGACACCTTATCGTACGCAATGCCATTTAATACATTGTTCCCAATTTCGTAGTCTGTTTTAAAATAGTCATTCGGCAATAAGCCTGATAAATCTATTTTACCTTCTACAGCGCCCGTTTGAGGATTAATAATTATAATCGAATTGGTGGTATAGACGTTGGCATAAATTTTTCCGTCGATGTATTCCAATTCATTCAAATTAACGACGGCGCCTGTGTGATCGAATACATCGATTGACCCAATTTTTTGATAGTTATTTTTATCCAAAAAGAAAATGGTGTTTGAACCGTCTGTATTCAGCACTTTTTCACCATCAAAAGCCAGTCCCCAGCCTTCTCTTCCGGCGGTGTACGCAAATTCAGCCACTTGCTTAAAAGTAGCTTTATCGTATACAAAGCCCACTCCTTCTTTGTAGGTAAGCTGGATAATTTTATCGCCCAAGACAGTGATTCCTTCTCCAAAATATTTCTTGTCTAAATCGGTTTTTTGTAAAACTTTTCCGGTTGTTGGATTTACTTTCCGCAAACTTGAATGGCCGTAGTCACCTGCACTTTCGTAAAAAAATCCATCATGGTATTCCAATCCTTCCACATACGAGGAGGTGTCGTGTGGCAAGGTTGCCACAATTTTGTAACCATATTCTAGAGGCGCCATGGCCGCCAAAACATTTACATTGCTGGTTATGTCTTCCGATTTTCCTTCCGCATAGATTTTCGCAGTTATCAAATGAGAGCCCAATTTCAAACCTGTAGTGCTTACCTTCAAGTCACTAGTATCTTTTTTAACACTAACAATTGTGCTATCCAAAAGATAAACAACCGAGTCAACTTTAGTTGCTGTTCCGAATTGCACATCTACGTCAATATCTTTCCCACTTGAAACGCTTAATCCCGCTTCAGGGCTGATGAAAGTTCGGTATGTTTGGGTATCCTTACATGAGTAAAAACCCATGGTGCAGGCTGCTAGGAAAAAAACGGTTTTAATTTTCTGGCCAAAAAGCATCTTTTATGTGGTTTAATGTGTAATTTTTATCTTTTTTAAAGGTAATGGCTACAATGTCAAAACGGATTTCATTTTGATGTCCCATGAGTTCAATATATTTATTTGCAGCCGTTTCCATTTGCCTTTGTTTGGCTTTGTCGACAAAATCTTCTGGCTGACCAAAAGCCACAGAACTTCTGGCTTTCACTTCTACAAAAATCAACGTACGGTTTTTGTAAACAATCAAATCTATCTCGGCTTTTCCATATATCCAATTTTCATCGAGCACCTCATATGCCTTCTTTTCCAAATATGCTTTTGCAATTTCTTCGCCTAGTTTTCCTAAATCATTGTGCATTGCCATACTTGGAGAAGTTACTATTTCAGGAACTATTTCACAATTACCGAGCCTAAAAACTTTGAAATTTCACGTTCTACTCCTTTTATTACCGTATAACGCTGCATTAAAATCATTTGATTATCACTATCTTTTTCATCTTCTATTTCTTTCAATAAATTGGCTAAAATTTTATCTACTTTTCGCTTCTTAAGGTGAAAAATCCCTCCTAAAATGGTCGCTTTTAAATTCATCGACTCATCTTTCACGTAAATGAGGTGCTTATTTAACCAGTTTTCACTTAAGGCATATTCTGAAGTAGAAAGGGTAATGGCTAAATCGGCAATTGAGCGATCTTGATGTTGGATAAAATGATTAGCAGTGGGCAATCGTCCGTTATCAATTTCTGTTTTATAATGCTCAATAATTATTTTACAAGTAGGGTCTTCGAACGCTACATCGGCCAAATTCTGCATTATAAACGAACCGATATACATGTCATCAATCTTATCCCAGTTCACGAGCTCATGTCCATAGGCAAGCAACAAACGAACAATTTCTTTTTCCTGATGCTCATTTGAATCTACCGGTTGTGGCGGTTCAAACCCTGCTCCGGGTCCATCGTCCCACAAATTATCCGGTGGGCCTAATGGCTCTGGCACGCCCCCGGCAAAGGGACGATTGTTGTTGGCACGGTTGTTTGCTTCAAACGTTTTCTTACTCTTGTCCGAGCGCATTTTATTTAACTCGGTCAGCAAAATACGTTCTTCTATTTTGAGCAAACTACTGCATTCACGAATAAAAACGGAAGCTTTTATTTGATCGGGTATTTTAGCAATACTTTCTACAATATCGCGGATAATACCGGCTCTTTTTATCGGGTCATTTCCGGCTTCTTTCAGTAAAACATTGGCCTTGTACAGGATAAAATCTTTGCGATTTTGTTCTATATAAGTCTTAAACGCTCCGGCTCCAACATGGTGCATGTACGAGTCGGGGTCGTGCCCATCGGGAAAGGAAACAATTTTAACGTTGAGCCCCTCTTCCAAAATCATGTCCAATCCACGTAACGAGGCTTTTATCCCGGCAGCATCCCCATCAAACAGAATGGTTACGTTTTGCGTAAAACGACCAATTAGCTTAATTTGCTCAACAGTTAAGGAAGTTCCGGACGATGCCACTACGTTTTCTACCCCCGCCTGGTGTACCGAAAGCACATCGGCATAACCTTCTGCTAAGTAACAATTATCTAAATCTCGTATGGCTTTTTTAGCATGAAAAAGGCCATACAAAACATTCGATTTATGATAAATATCGCTTTCGGGCGAGTTCACATATTTCGGAACGTTTTTATCGGTTTTAAGGGTCCTTCCGCCGAAGCCAATTACCCGACCCGTAAAATTATGAATAGGGAACATAACTCTTCCCCGAAAACGATCGTAAATTTTTCCGTTATCGTTTTTGATGGAAAGCCCCGTTTGTTCTAAAAATTCGATGTTGTGACCGTTGTTAGTTGCGCTTTGTGTTAAAGCATCCCAAACATCTGGCGAATAGCCCACCTCAAATTTCTTGAGAATATCTTCGCGAAAGCCACGTTCTTTAAAATAGCTTAATCCAATGGTTTTCCCGTCGTTGGTTTCCCACAGTTGCTTCACAAAAAATGCCGTTGCGAATTGCGAAACAATGTACAGGCTTTCTTTTGCATTGGCAGCTTCGGTATCTTGCTGACTAAGCTCGGTTTCCTCTACTTCAATGCTGTATTTATTGGCTAAAAATTTAAGCGCTTCTGGATACGAATATTTTTCGTGGTCCATAATGAACCGCACCGAATCGCCTCCTTTACCGCAACCGAAGCATTTGTAAATGCCTTTTGTTACCGATACGTGAAAGGAAGGTGTTTTCTCGCCATGAAAGGGGCAATTTCCTATTAAACTGGTTCCGCGTTTTTTTAGATGTACGAAATCTCCCACTACCTCCTCTATACGGGCGGCATCCATTATTTTATCTATCGTTTCGCGGTTTATCATGCTTTTTTCCCAACCCTTACGGTTTACTTTGTTTTTTGTTTCTCCCTCTGTTCGCAATGACGAAAACCTTAATCGCCTTTGCGAGGAGGTACGACGATGCAATCTTTCATGCTATATCTAACTCTTTCCTAACAGGATAGATTGCTTCACTCCTCGCTTAACCCAACCCGTCAGTTCGCAATGACGAAAACCGTAGTCGTCTTTGCGAGGAAGTATGACGAAGCAATCTTTCATGCTTCAGCTAATTTCATTTTGTTCCCAGCAATATAGATCGCTTCACTCCTCGCTTAACCCAACCCGTCAGTTCGCAATGACGATAAATTGAAACGTCATTCCATTAACGCTAACTCTATTTCACCACTCTTTTATCTCCTCCCATAAATCCCTCCATTCTGGGTTAATTGATTCTATCAATTTAATTTTCTTTGCTCGACTGCCTCCTTTTATTCTTTTTTCTTCAGCAATCGCTTCTTCAATTGAGTTAAAGAAACAAAAATAGACAAGTTTATATATATTAAATTTTTCAGAAAAGGAATTTTGATATTTCTTTTCTTTATGTTCTTTAATTCGAAAAACGATATCAGATGTAACTCCTGTATAAAGGGTGGTATGTGTAAAATTTGTTAGAATATAAACGCTTCCTCCTCTTACCATGATTCTATTTTATATAGTGATTAGCCCCGCTTTTAATTTAATCTCAGCACTTTCAATAAGGAAAGACTTTTTCTTACTTATTGATAGATTGCTTCACCCACCTACTCAAATCAAGCACCTCCGTTCGTAATGACGAAAACCGTAGTCGTCTTTGCGAGGAGGTACTATTTCACCAAAGGTAACAACTGTTGTGCAACTAAGGTATTCCCGGTATCGTTTAAATGTACTTTATCTTTCGTTAAGATTCCCTTTTCCACATTATCAAGATTGATTTTTGCTTCGTATTCGATAAAAACTTTCCTTAAATCGCAGAGAACGAGCTTATTCTTTTCTGCCAATTCTCTAATTCCTTGAGCGTATTTGTTTAATTCGGCATCCAATTCATTTTCTCCGTCTTTTTTCTCGCCAATTACCGAAGGTGTACACAGGACGACTTTACTTCCTGTTGCTTGAATTTTGGTAATTATGGCTTGATAAAATTTCAAATATTTAGGATAATCGGTTCCAGTATGCGAAGTCTGCTTGTGCCATACATCGTTTATACCTACATAAATAACCACCAAATCGGGCTTTTTGCTCAGTACGTCTTCTTCTAAGCGCAAATATAAATCGTATACTTTATTTCCGCCAATCCCCGCTCCAAAAAGCTGGTATTTGGTTGAATCTAAGGCCTTTTTTAACTGTGTGATGTAGCCATTTTTAGAAACGCCTTGTTGGGTTATTGAGTCGCCAAAAAAAACAATTCGTTTCGGTTTAAAGGTCATAGAGGTGAATGCTAGCAGACTAAAAGTTAACAAAATACTGATTTTAAGGATGTTTTTCATTGTTTATTCAAGCTTGGTTCAGGGTTTTTTCTTTAAATCTAAATCTTGAAAATCGAAGCTGAAATCGGTTAGCGGCGATATTGCTTCCATTTTAAAACCAATAGGCTTTGCATCGTTATCGAGGCTAAAATTCACATAGGCATCGGCATCTAAACTTCTATCGTACCACTTCACAATGAACGTGTTTCCTTTGTAAAATAGCATATCGCCTTTTAATTTTGGCGAATTTTTGGCTTGAAAATGCATTTTCCCATTCAATTCGCTAAGGGTTACATCGCCAAACCAAACATCGGTATAGGTTCCCAAATACTTCTTCGTATCTACCGAAGTTGTGTTTTTCTGTTCGTTTGCAATAGTGGCCCATACTTTGTCCGTTACTTCTTTGCCTTCTTTCTGATCCTCCTTTTCCTCGTCTGCGCTTTCTTTAATTCGATCTTTATTGGTTATATTGAAATAACCGTCTTTTATCGATTTTGTGATGGCTGTAAAAGCGCCTCCACTTTGCTGGTTGGTTAACACAATGATGCCCAGTTTTAAATCTGGAATTAAGGTCACCTCGCTTACCATTCCGGCCAATCCACCGGTGTGTTCGGCTACCATATAGCCCATTTCATCGCTTAAAAACCAACCCAATCCGTAGCCAAAAAAGTGTCGATTGTACGAACCTTTTCCTGCCGGGATAATGCTGTGTAAAGTCCACATTCTATTTTGTGCCGCTTTACTAAACAACTTTTTTTCTAATTTTTCGCCGTATTTCCCTCCGTTTAGCTGGGCTAACACCCATTTGCTTAAATCGCTGATACTGGTATTTATTCCTCCTGCGGCGTTGCTATTTTCGGTAAAATCTTTCGGAATCACCGTAATTTTACCGTTTATTGGAACATGGGCATCAATGCTGTTGTTTTTATCTTTTAATCGGTTAAAGGATGTGGCGCTTGCATTCATGCCTAAAGGCAACATAATTCTGTTTTCTACAAAATCTTCGTAGGTTTTACCCGATACACGTTCAATTACCTCCCCAGCAACGATGTACAATAAGTTATCGTAGTCCCATTTGGTACGGAAACTCGAAACCGGCTTTAGATAGCGTAAATTGTGAATAATCTGTTTTTTGCTAAGGGTTGATGAGTCAGGCCAAATCATTAAATCACCTGCACCTAAACCGAGACCACTTCTGTGCGACAGTAAATCGGCGATGGTAAATTCGGCCGTTACATATGCGTCGTACATTTTAAACTCAGGGATAACATCGGTAACAGGCGTATCCCAAGTCAGCTTCTTTTCATCCACTAAAATGGCTAGAGCGGCTGTGGTAAAAGCTTTTGAATTAGATGCAATGGCAAATCGCGTATTTTCGTCTACTTTTTTCCCTGTTTTTATCGAACTCAGGCCGTATCCTTTTGCATGAATTACTTTGCCATCTTTAACAACCGCTACGGCTATTCCCGGAACGTTAAATGCGCTTAGAGCCTTCTCTGAAATACTGTCGATTTGTTTGGATGTTAAGCCTTGCGCAT
Source organism: Pedobacter paludisoli (assembly GCF_052344095.1). Lineage (GTDB taxonomy): Bacteria > Bacteroidota > Bacteroidia > Sphingobacteriales > Sphingobacteriaceae > Pedobacter. The sequence continues at coordinate 2,740,428 of NZ_CP179926.1, forward strand.
AGAGTTCAAACGATGTAAAAACCAAACTAAAAAGGATGATATTTCTGAATAAAGATGCATTCATGGTGTTTTTTTTTGTGAAGATACCTTATTTTGAGCGAACAAACTCAGCATATAACATATTTTCACGAGTTGGATAAACTACTTCAACCTAACGTTATTTAACTAAGTTTCGGCCGTATCAGGTGTTATCACCTGACTCACAAAAAATACTTCTCGCTAGCGCTAGGTACATCCCGAGCATTCGGGGCTTGCCTACCTGCTTGCAAGGCATAAAAAAATCATTCCACTTTCCCCAATGTCCTTAACTTAAGAAAATAATAGGATAAAACTGTAAGAAAAGATCCTTTGCGTTTCAAAAGAACTCCATGACATCCGCTTACAACTTAATGTCGCACCTACGGAGCTCGAAGAAATCATGTATATCGTTTAGTGTATATCGCCCCGACGGGGCTTAATGACATTGCCCTTTTCCCTCTTGAAAATAAGGGGGACATATGGTGCGTGACAAGACAGCGTGTTAAATCTATAGTATTATAAAGAGTTTTTTAGGCAAGACCCCGAAACCTACTTCCCCTTTTCGAGGGTGTAATCTTTGTGCACAATTAAAAAACTTGCTCGTTCTTCCTTTTTAAAAGGGACATTCCAATTGCCTTGATAGGTTATTTTGGCAGGTAATTTATCTTCACCAAAATAACTCATTTCTATATTCATCTGCACATCAAAATCGAACAGCATGTTGCTGTATTTCATGTCTACGTAACGTCCTAGAATGTTAAAATTTCGTTTATCAAAAATGGTTACCAGCTCTTTAATCATGATACCATCTTTGGTCCAGCTCGATAAATCAGGTTTTACGGCTACTTTGAAACGATACACAGGAATGGAATCTAAATACGTACCACTGGCAAAACTATAATCGTAATACTGGCGCATGTTTGCGGTAAATATTTCGGTTTTACTGCCGATAAATGGAACTCCCTTTACCGGTCTCCCGGGATTAAAAATTAATGTTTTTAATTTTGCTTTATAGCCTTCGTTACTTCCGCCTTTTCCATCGCTAACAGGTGCATTGGGAACAAAATCGGTGCTATAGGCATTCATGAAAATGTAATCGAACATTTCTACCGTGTACAATTGATATTTCCCATTTTTCTTGTACACTTTTCCGGTGTCTTGTTTTACCAAATACTCCATTTTATACGGACCGTGATTGTTATGCCTAATTTTACGGTAGATTTTTCCGTCTACTTTGTTTTTTTTATCGTACGTAAAAATCCGATTTTCGGCGATAAAGGAATACCGTTTCATATCGCGAAAGGATTGGTAGAAACTGGTATCGTTAATAATTTTATTGATAAACGTTTCGATGTTTAATCGCTCGGCTTTAATGTTTACTGCCGAATCGAGCGTGATGGTTTTAATCGTATCAGGGTTAAAACGGTTGATTTCTTGTGCGGCTAGACGTGTAACGCACAGCGATATGAATAGTAACAGAAAAATTTTTTTCATCCTGATTGCTTCGGGTATTTCTAAAAAATAAAAGGAACCACCCCAGTGGCAGTTCCCTTTTTATATCAAATTTTCGACCAAATGTTAATTTCCCAATTGCTTTAATGCAATATAAGCCATTAATCCTGTCGATATTTTTAATGCGTCTTCATCAATATCAAACTTTGGAGTATGCACAGAGTGTTGGGTATCCTTTTCTGCATTCCCAGTACCTAAACGATAAAAACACGCGTCTGTTACTTGCGAATAGAAAGAAAAATCTTCAGCAGCCATCCAAATATCCAAATCGACTACATTTTCTTTGCCCAAGTATTCTTCTGCCGAAGTTCTTGCATGTGCGGTAAGTTGCTCTTCGTTGATTAAAAATGGATAACCTTTGTGAATATCAAAATTACAGCTTCCACCCATGCTTTCGGCAATGCCTTCTGCCATCTTTTTCATACGGCGATGTGCCTCTGCGCGCCATTCTTCATTCAAGGTTCTAAAAGTTCCTTCTATTTTTACCTCGTTTGGGATAATGTTGGTTGCTCCATTGGCGGTAACCTTACCAAACGACAATACAGAAGGCAAACGCGGGTCGGCATTGCGGCTAACAATTTGTTGCAAAGCGATAATAATGTGCGATGCAATTAAAACCGGATCGATATTCTCTTGAGGTTGCGCTCCATGCCCACCTTTTCCAGTTACCGTAACATACAATTCATCAGTAGAAGCCATGTAAATGCCTGAACGAAATCCAACCTTCCCGGCATCAATCAAAGGCATTACGTGTTGTCCCACGATGGCATTTGGCTTAGGATTTTCCAAAACACCTTCTTTTATCATGATGCTGGCACCTCCAGGTAATAATTCTTCAGCCGGTTGAAAAATCAACTTTATCGTTCCACCAAAATCGTCTTTTAATTGATTTAAAATGTATGCGCTTCCTAAAAGCGATGATGTGTGTACATCGTGCCCACAAGCATGCATCACCCCATTATTTTTTGAACGATAAGGCTTATCATTTGCCTCGAGAATAGGCAATGCATCCATATCGGCACGCAAAGCGATTACTTTACCTGAGGGCTTGTTCCCTTTTATTAAACCTACCACACCCGTATTTGCGCAACTGGTGTGTTCAATACCCCATTCCGTTAACTTACTTTTTATATACAAAGAAGTTTCAAATTCCTTGTAGGATAACTCAGGATTGGCGTGGATATGGCGACGGTATGATACTACATCGTTAAAAATGTTGGCTGCTAGTTCTTGTATTTTATTTTTGATCATCGGGTATATTTTCTAAAGTTGGCGCATTAATTTTCTCTCTAAACACAAAAAGCGTAGGAAAAGTGGGCCGAAGCTCAGTCATTAATTTTTGAGCTTCTTGCTTGGTGCGAAAATCGCCAACCCGTATGTAATAATTGGGTTGTTTATACGTAATGTAGGTGTTGTATTTTGGATAATTTGATTTAAACCGGGCTTGCTGATTAAACACCTCCCGCCTATCGGATCCATAAAATATTTGTACCCGGTAACCATAGCCGGTAAAAATGGGTTTACGGGTTTTCGTTTCGCCGGGGCTACGGTAAACCTCTAATCGTTTTGCTATTAAGCTATCAATTAAAGGATCTTTTATTTCCGTTACTTCTCCCTTTTGGGCAAATGCTAGTTGACAATAAATGGATGAAATGATAACTGCAAATAAATATTTCATTGAATAACCCCTATTTTATGCTCGATTATAATACGAATGGTATGGCAACAAAAATCGGCATTCTTTATCGGTTGTGCAAATGCATTACATTGTCTATTTTTAAGTTGAAACAAAAAAGACCGATTCTGTAAAAAATCGGCCTTTTTTATGGTTATTTAACCGGTGCTTTCTGTGGTTCTAACTGATGTTCAATCACCACGGGATTGTACTTCATCATTGAGCCAGTAGCGGCATCAACGATAAAACCAACCGGAATTAAAAGATTCACGACGCTAACCGCATTAAAGGTAACTTTAGGGGTAAACGTTTTGGTTTCGTAACCTTCCAATTTAAGGCTCACGGTTTGCCCATTAAATCCTTTTTTTAACGGAACCGCCATGGGTGTAACGCCTACTTTAACGCCATCTACTTCAATATCCGCCTTTGGAGGATTTGAATTTACTTGAACGGTTTGTGTAGTACCTGTAAAAACCGTTGCGCAGCTCGACAGCAGCACCGTCGCCGAGAAGGCAACAGCCAAAAAAACTTTTTTCATAATTCATGTATTTGTGTGTAGCCACAAAGTAGTATTAAGAATTAAATAACACAAAAATTAATTTACTTTTTTTTCAGCCATATCAGGTATTTAGTCGTATCAGGTGTTATCACCTGACACCATGAATTTCAAGTTAATGCCACGGAAGCACGGAAAAGACTTTTTCTATGCAAATCTGTGTTTCTGTGGCAAAACCCAAAGCCTATAACTTTTTCAGTGGTTATCCCAACAAAAAAATCCCTTCCGATTTTACTCGAAAGGGATTCAGCTATTTTAAAATAGTTTTTATTTACAAGTTTGCACCGTGGCAGGCTTTGTATTTTTTACCGCTTCCACAAGGACAAGGATCGTTGCGACCAATTTTTGGCTCAGCAATAACCGGTTGTTGCGGCATTGGCTCACGCGTGTCGCCAAATTCCATTCCAGGTTCTTCTCTACCAAACTCTTGTTTCGTGGTTTGCAATTTAGGTTGTTGTACCGGAGCCGGAGCCTCGCGTACTTGATCAGGATCTTGTTGCACCGGAATACCGCCTTTGTATAAGAAACTAACCACCTCTTTATTTACCACATTTAACATGCTTTTAAATAAATTGAAGGCTTCCATTTTATAAATTACCAATGGATCTTTTTGTTCGTAAACTGCATTTTGAACCGATTGTTTCAACTCGTCCATTTCACGTAAATGCTCTTTCCAGCTATCGTCAATTAAGGCTAAAACAATGGTTTTTTCGAATGAACGAATCACTTCTTTTCCGTTATTCTCAATGGCCTTTTTCAAATCAACGGCTACCTGAATACCGCGAATACCGTCGGTAAATGGCACCACAATTTGTTCGATCATCGCTCCGCGCTCCGCATATACTTGCGCAAGTACTGGCATAGCTTGCTGAATAATTGCATCCGATTTTCTACTGTAAAACGTGGCAGCTTCATCATACAAACGCTCCGTTAACGCGCTAATATTGCCTGCTGAAAAATCTTTCTCGGTAATAGCGGTATCAAGAGAGAAGTTTTTAATCACCTCTAATTTAAATCCTTCGTAATTTACTTCTTGTTTATATTCGCTTACAATGTCTTCCGCTACATCAAACACCATGTTGTTCATGTCCACATCTAAACGCTCACCAAATAAAGCGTTTTTACGTTTTGCATAAATCACCGTACGTTGCGAGTTCATCACGTCATCGTACTCTAACAAACGTTTACGAACACCAAAGTTATTTTCTTCTACTTTTTTCTGAGCACGTTCAATAGACTTTGTAATCATTGAGTGTTGGATTACTTCTCCATCTTCAATACCCATACGTACCATGATGCTCGAAATACGCTCTGAACCAAATAAACGCATTAAGTTATCCTCAAGAGATACAAAGAATTGCGAAGACCCTGGATCGCCCTGACGACCTGCACGACCGCGCAACTGTCTATCTACACGACGCGATTCATGACGCTCGGTACCAACAATGGCCAAACCTCCGGCTTCTTTAACACCTGGGCCTAATTTAATATCGGTACCACGACCAGCCATGTTGGTTGCAATAGTTACCTGGCCTGGTTGCCCAGCTTCTGCAACGATGTCTGCCTCTTTTTGGTGCATCTTCGCGTTCAATACGTTGTGTTTAATTCCACGTAGTTTAAGCATGCGGCTTAACAACTCTGAAATTTCAACCGAGGTTGTACCCACCAATACCGGACGTCCAGCCTGGGTCAATTTTACAATTTCATCCGCAACGGCATTGTATTTCTCACGAACGGTACGGTACACGTAATCTTGTTCGTCAATTCTTGATATAACGCGATTCGTTGGGATTTCAACCACGTCTAATTTATAGATATCCCAGAACTCACCGGCTTCGGTTGTTGCAGTACCCGTCATACCGCAAAGTTTGTGGTACATACGGAAATAATTTTGCAAAGTTACTGTTGCATAGGTTTGTGTGGCATCTTCTACCTTTACATTCTCTTTTGCCTCAATTGCTTGGTGCAAACCATCTGAGTAACGGCGGCCATCCATAATACGACCGGTTTGCTCATCAACAATTTTAATTTTTCCTTCATCGATGATGTACTCCACATCGATTTCGAATAAAGTATAGGCTTTTAACAATTGATTTACCGAGTGGATACGCTCTGCTTTTACCGAATAATCGCGCATTAAAGCATCCTTTGTAGCCACTTTTTCATCCATTGGTAAAGTCGATTTTTCCAATTCGGCAATTTCAGTACCTACATCTGGTAGGATAAAGAAGTTTTGGTCTTCACCTGATTGGGTAATCAATTCGATACCTTTTTCGGTTAACTCAACCTGATTGTTTTTCTCATCGATGTAAAAATACAATTGCGCATCTACTTTAGGCATATTCTTCGATTGATCTGCCATGTAGTAGTTTTCCGTCTTTAACAACAACTGACGGTTTCCACCCTCACTCAAAAACTTAATTAACGCTTTGTTTTTTGGTAAACCGCGGAATGCACGCAACAGGGCTAAACCACCTTCGCCTTCTTCGGTTCCGGTGTTACCAGCATTGATTAATTTTTTTGCTTCGTTTAACGCTTGCGATACATATGCTTTTTGCGCATTTACCAAACGCTCGATACGCGGTTTTAACTCATAAAACTCATGTTGATCACCGTGTGGAATAGGGCCAGAAATAATCAACGGTGTACGGGCATCGTCGATTAATACCGAATCGACCTCATCTACCATGGCAAAATGCAATTTACGTTGCACCAATTGATCCGGCGTTTGCGACATATTGTCACGCAAGTAATCGAAACCAAATTCATTATTAGTACCGTAGGTAATATCGGCAGCGTAAGCATTTCTTCTGCCTTCCGAATTTGGCTCATGCTTATCAATACAATCAACACGCAAACCATGAAATTCAAACAAAGGACCGTTCCATTCACTATCACGTCGTGCAAGGTAATCGTTCACCGTTACAATGTGTACACCTTGTCCCGCCAATGCATTTAAGTATGCCGGCAGCGTACTTACCAAGGTTTTACCTTCACCCGTTGCCATTTCGGCAATTTTACCGTTGTGTAATACCGTACCTCCTATTAACTGTACATCGTAATGAACCATGTTCCAGTTTACTTCGGTACCAGCAGCATCCCATTTGTTCGCCCATTGCGCTTTATCGCCTACAATTTTCACATTGCTTTTACGCGCTGCATATTCTCTATCGTACGGACTAGCTGTTACTTCTAAATAATCGTTTTCGCTTAAACGGCGCGATGTTTCTTTAACTACAGCAAAAGCTTCTGGTAAAATTTCTATAAGTACTTTTTCTAATTCTGCGTCACGTTCTTTCCCTAAAGCATCTACTTGATCGTATAAAGCTGTTTTTTCGTGCAAGCCTAACGATTCGTTTTCAGCTTCTGCTTTTAAGCCAGCAATTTTGGCATCAATTTCTGCTAAAAAAGTGGCAATTTTTTCTTTAAAAGAAATTGTCTTTTGACGTAACTCATCGTTACTAATTGAAGAAAGCTTTGCATATTCTTCATTTACTTTTACAACCAAGGGCTGTATTGCTTTAATATCTCTTTCCGATTTACTTCCGAAAATCTTCGCTAAAAATCCTAACATTCTATTTTAAATTGTATTTTCTATTAAAAATTGGTTTGTACAACAACTACGCCATGGCCACAAAGTGGTCAGGTTGACAGTTGTACGTCATATTTGAGGGTAATCTCTGTAAAAAAACGAGGGGTATTTAGCCGCTAGGGACTGTTATTTTTTGGTTTTTTGCGGATGGTTAAATCGGCGATAACCTGGTTATGATTTACATATTTTGGTGCTTGAAAATTGGGTTGTGTTCCAATTAAAGCAAGCTTTGTGTACGATAAAAGATAGGGGTGATGTTCTTCTGCTTGTTGAGAAGATACGCTTTCCGATACACCAAGGTTAATTTTATGCTCATTACAATATTGTTCATTCAATATCCTTAAGCTCTCAAGGCGTTCGGCTTTGGCCAAATGCGTTAAGCTAAAAAATACGAGCGATATGGTAACCAGGTGTTTCATCTATAGCGGCAAAGCTAATTTTATTCTTTTAATAATTGAAATCGGATGTTGAACAAAAAAACTTCTCTCATTTTACACAAGAATCGAGCCTAACTTGTTCATAAATCATTCTTTTTCTCTTTCGGCTGCAAGGATATGCAAATCATCTATACAAAGCAAGTATTAATCGACACTTTATCGTGTTAATTTCGTTATTTTTATTGTTTTGCTGCCTATGTTAAAGAAAACCGGGGTTAATGTACTGATTAAATTGCTTTTTGGGGTTTTACTCTTCGGACTGCCTCCCCTATTATTATCCGACCAAAATTTCCATACTTTTAAAGATGGGGCAGTCATTTTTAACTATTGTATTTTTTGCCTGATATTTATTGTGGTTTACCTCCTGCACACAAAATTCCTTTTCAAGTATCTATACCTCACTAAAAAACTCTTTTTATACAGTCTAAGTCTGATCGTTCTCGGTTTGCTCCTTGTGTTAACCAAACCATTCGATTCGCTTGTATTCCAAAATAAACGGCCAGGCCCGCACATGCAAGCACCACAGCCTCCGCCAAACTTTGGTTTTAAAAACACACCACCACGGCCCATGAATCCCGCTGATTGGAGCAAGCCAAATGCAGCAGACAGAAACTTTAAAGAACCGCCTGCATTTGCTCCGATGAAAAACCAACCGGGAAGGCCACGCGTTGATGTAATTAGCCTATTTCTATTTTTTATTGTCATCACGTTGGGATTTACGCAAGAAACCAACTGGCTTTTACGTATGACCACACAACGTGCCATCTTAGCCGAAACGGAAAAAGCACAAGCAGAGCTCTCCTTTTTAAAGGCGCAAGTAAACCCTCATTTTTTGTTCAATACACTCAACAACATCTATACGCTTGCCATTATTAAAGACGATAATACCGCTCCATCCATCATGAAATTATCTAAAATAATGCGCTACATTACCGATGAAGCTGGGCACGATTTTGTCGACTTAAAAAATGAGATTGATTGTATTAGCAACTTTATTGCGCTCCAGCAATTACGCTTAACCCAAAAAACGATGCTGGTTTACGAATTAAAGGGCTCTTTCGAAAACAAAAAAATAGCCCCCTTAATTTTGATGGCTTTTGTCGAAAACATATTCAAATATGGTATTAGCAACCATCAGAAAAGCACCTTAATCATCAAATTAAACACACAAGAGCGCTTCATTAATCTCTACTGTCAAAACACCATATTCCCAGAAAAGAAAAATACGGAACGTACGGGTATCGGTCTAGAAAACACAAAACAACGATTAAAATACATTTATCCTGATCGGCATATGCTCAGCATTAACAATTCTGATGGCTTTTTTACCGTAAACCTCAGCATTCACTGTTAACCCGAAAAATAGCTCAAATTTTACTAATTTACTTCCGTATAAAACGAAAAACATGCCTTTAAAATGTATAGCAGTAGATGATGAACCCTTAGCGCTGGCACTCATTAAAAGTTACATTGATGCTACCGAAGCATTAGAATTGTTGCATGTTTTTGAAGATGCACTTGCTGCAGCGGAATTTTTAAAACATGCAAAAGTAGATTTATTGTTTTTAGACATCAACATGCCCGATATTTCTGGAATTGATTTATTTGCGTCTTTAACTGAAAAACCCATGGTGATTTTTACAACCGCATATAAGAATTTTGCCTTTCAGGGTTTTGAACTAAATGCCACCGACTATTTATTAAAACCGATTGAATATACACGCTTTAAAAAAGCTGTAAACAAAGCCATCGAATACCATGAATTCCAAGAAAAAAAACATCTCCATGCATCCGATGAAAGCATTTTTGTGTACACAGAATACAAACTTGTAAAAATTCCGCTCAACGACATTCTTTACATCGAAAGTTTAGAAGATTATGTTAAAATTCATCTGAGCAACGACAGCATGATTTTAACACTTATTTCGCTTAAAAAAATACTCGAAAAACTTCCTAGCGAAACGTTTAAACGCATCCACCGCAGCTATGTTGTCCCTATAAAAAAAGTAAAATCGATTTTAAATCGCAAAGCTACGTTAACAAATGGCATTACCTTACCTATAAGCGATACCTATGCCACATTTATTGATACCTGGAAAAATAATGTTTAAATAGAGGGGGGAAGGGTTGAAGGGTATAGGGTGAAGGGTTGTAGGGTTGAAGGTGTAGGGTTGAAGGGTTGTAGGGTTGTCGGGTATAGGGTTGAAGGTGTTGGGTTGGGGGGTGTGAGGTAAACGGCCCTGCTCCAAAAGCTCTGCGCTTCCTTTGTGCTCTCTGCGGTTGAAAGAATAACTATTCCGTTTTTTTAGCATCGTAGGTGCTTCATATTCTAAAGCGCCCTGTTTTTCACATCTTTTAACATTTTTTTATGCTTTCATTTTCTTACCGACACAATTGCTCGGTTAATCGACACATTCTGGTTACATTCTCCTATTGTTTGAATATTCGTTTAACGAACGCAAAACATAAAATCATGGAAAGAAAGAATTTCATTAGAAGTTTAATGATTGGAGCGGTTTCAACGCCGGTAATTATTGATGCTTGTAGCAAAAAAAACACGATTACAGATTCGGCAAGCGGTGGTTCAGGCACGGCAAGCAGCACAACGGGTAGTAACGGAAATTGCGTTATAGCCCCTACCGAAACAGAGGGCCCATTCCCAACAAAAGTACCTTCATCCTATGTACGCAGCGATATTACCGACGGGCGAACTGGCTACAAGCTCACAGCTAAAATTACCATCGGCAACTTGAATAACAATTGCGCGGGTTTGGCCAATGCCATTGTTGATATTTGGCATTGCGATGCTGAAGGAAATTACTCTGAATATGGCGGCACAGGCATGCAGAGTAGCAATTATCAATCCTTACATTTTTTACGTGGCCGTCAAACTACCGACGCAAACGGCTTAGTAACCTTTACCACCATTTTTCCGGGTTGGTACAGCGGTAGAGCTACGCACATCCATGTTCATGTATATAATGCCTCGGGTACATCTTTATGCATTACGCAAATTGCTTTTCCAGAAGGCAGTGGATCGGCAGTTGCCTTAGTTAACGGCTATTCGAAAGGAATGAATGGATATACTTATAACAATGCAGATAATGTATTTAGCGATGATACCTCCGGAACTGAAATAGCCAAAGTTACCGGAACATTAGCCGCCGGTTTTGACTTAACCTTTAAGCTTAATGTTAGAGCCTAAACCAATTTTAACGTTATACGCCTTCTAATTTTCCCTTTCATATTTATCTTTAGGTAGGTGTTAAACATTTGTTTAACGCCTTTTTTTTAAAAAAAATGAATCAAAAAATCATTACCCTTTGCTATCGCAAGATATTCGACAGCAATAGTCCCGATGGTTGGGAAAAAGTCTTTTTTGAAGATAGTTTTGCTGAACTTAAGATGCAGGCGCAGCTTTACAATACAGAAAATAAATGGAATACCTTCGCGGAATTACGGCATCAAAATCCGCAGGCAGACAAATTACATTTTTTGGTTGGTGCTTCATTAATGGGCTATATACAACAATTACATGGAATTATACCGGATGTTGTGGATAATTTAGGCAGGCGCTTTTTACGATTCGAGCACAGCAAGTTCGAAATAATTAATTCAGACCTTACTCAAATCGCGAAACATCAAGTTGCCGTTAATTTCTTTTCAACCCCTGTTCTTTGGCACGATACCATTGACGATTTTTTATTGATTTCGCATCAAAAACTTGCTCATGAATCGGAACATTTCACCAATTTATTTAAAATTCCGCCTTTTGTCAGCATCCATTCTCTTACATTTGTTGCGCAATGATGAAAGAAATATCCGCAAAAATTTACCTGTCGAGTGAGCGAGGAATTGCCGAATCGACCGATTTCAAGCGTTTTAGCACCTTTAATTTCGAGCGCTACAACCATGAACATAAACAGCCATTTGAGGGTTTATGTATGTGCAACGACGAATTTATTGCCGGTGGTAAGCTCACTTTTTTCTTATCGAAAGAAAATTCATTTCATGTATTTGTACCCATAACCGGAGGATTGGATATTCTTCATGGCACGAAAGAATATGCCGTTGAAACCGAAAACATGCAAGTGCTTTTCCTCGAAAAAGGCGAAGTTTTGGAAATCAGCAATCCGTACCCCAAGGACACCGTAAATTACCTACATCTTGCGTTTAAAACGGATTTCTTTTTGTACAAACGCGATAAATTACGCTTTAATTTCGATTTTAAAACCAATAACAACCAATTACTGGAGGTCATCAACGATGCTCGTTTTCCATTTAAAGTAAGCGCTGGAATTTTTGATGGACGAACCGATATTGACTATTCCTTGAGCGCCCAAACGGGTCGTTGTTTTTGTTTTGTGATAGACGGTGCTTTTGAAGTAGCCGGTTGTTTGTTGCATCCGCGAGATGGCTTGGCTTTGTGGGATACCGCTAAAGTCGAACTAGAAACTTTAAGCAACCATGCAATCATTTTATTGGTCGAGCTGTTGCCAGACGTAGACCCCATTGGGTTTTAATGTGCGCGCGTGTAGCGCGCATCCATATAAAATTTATACTTTAAAAACAATTTCGGTTGCTCCATAACCGAATTTTTCTTTACGGGCATCCATGTAGGTTTTTACGTGTGGATTTTGGCTAATAAGTTTATGAATTTTGTTGCGTAAAACACCGTTACCCGTTCCGTGGATGAAAACAATTTTATCAAACTTATGCACAACTGCCGCATCTAAAGCGTTTTGAAAATGCGTTAACTGAATGTGAAGCATTTCATCCGCTTCTAAAAAATGATGGTCATCGCGCAATTTTTCGATATGTAAATCCACTTCTTTTTCAGGCGCATTCACCACTTTTTTCTCTTCTGCACTTTTGAAGAAACTCTCCTTTAATTTTTGTGGATCAATTACCGGAGCCAACTCATCCAAACGAATTAACCAACCTTTTTGCTTCAAATTCGGCAATTCCTTTTGCTCTACGCTAAAGTCTTTTGCACGAAATCTTTTTTTACAAACCAGTGGTTCGGTTGGTTTCACATCGGCTTTGCTGAACAATAAAAATTGAAAGATGAAATCGGGCCAAATGTCTAAATCCGATAAATTTGCGGAGTGAATCGCAACCGAAGTATAGGGCGCTAAGGTACCGTAATAAAGACCGGCATACTTTTCTTTCCTATCGCTTGTTAAGCTGACTAGCAACACATTTGGACTTTGATTTTGCAAATAAAAATGAACCACATTCCCTGCATTTTTATCGCTTGCAACGGCTACATAAATTCCATTCTCAATTTTCTGAACCAAAGGTACATTGACAACAATTGGTTGCGGCTCGTCTTTTTCTACCTTGGTAGTGTTGTGGCCGTGCACATAGGTTAAATTGCTTGCAACCACCGGAATTTCAAATCCATCTTCGTCGGTTACGCCTAGGGTTTCACCATCGATGATTTTAGTAACATATCCTTCACGTTTTTCGTCTACAAAACGAACAAAATCGCCTAATTTAAATTTCATTGTATTTTATTTTTTTGCCCTTGGGCGATGAAAATCACTGCTATTTAATCAGGAATATTAATTTCGGGTATCGTTCCCGTGATAAATGCTCAAATAACTATCGTAACGCGAGGGAGCTATTTCTCCTTTTTCAACAGCTTCTATCACCGCACAACCTGGTTCATTTACATGGCGACAATTGTTGAATCGGCACTGATGAGAAGTTTCGAAAATCTCTCTGAAAAAATGCCCCAATTCTTCTTTTTCAATATCGATTACCCCTAATTCGCGAATCCCCGGACTATCGACAATAAATCCACCTTGTGGCAATTCGAACATTTCGGCAAAGGTGGTCGTATGTTGGCCTTTATCACTCCAATCCGAAACTTCGCCGGTCCGCAAGTCACGCCCCGGTAAAAGCGCATTAATTAAGCTTGATTTTCCAACGCCAGAATGCCCAGATATGAGCGTTATTTTATTTGTTATCAGGTCCTGAATAAGCGGAATGTTTGTCCCTTTCAAGGCTGATACCTCATAACATGGATAGTTAATACTTTCGTAAATGGCTTTAAATTCTTGTAAAATTTCTAAGCCTTCTTTGCTAAATAAATCGAGTTTATTGAATACAAGGACAGCCGGAACATCATAGGCTTCGGCCGTTACCAAAAAGCGATCTATAAAGCCTAAACTTGTACGGGGAGAGGCCAATGTTACCACCAAAATTGCCAAATCTAAATTAGCCGCCAAAATTTGTGCTTGCTTACTTAAATTGATTGATTTTCGAATAATATAATTTTTCCGTGGCAATAATTCGTTAATTAAGCCCGTTTCGCTATCACGCTCAAAAATAAACTTTACGCGGTCGCCCACTGCAATTGGATTGGTAGTTTTTATCCCTTTTATCCTAAATTTTCCTACAATACGGCAATCATATCGCTTGCCATTATCAGCTAAAACATTGTACCAGCTTCCGGTTGATTTAATAACTAATCCCTGCATATTTTTAACAAAGGTATGAAAAAGGAGGTTGAAAGTTTTACGTTGTCCATTTTAAGTATTGAGATGAATGAGTTGAAAGCAAAATGGCAGCCAGACAAATAAACAAAACACTCATTACCAACAATATAAAACAAAAATAATTCAATCAGCTTAATTGTTTCCCAATGCAGCAGGTATCAAAATTTATGATACCAGCAAAACGAAAAAAGGGAGCGCATTTACAGCGCCCCCCTCTAACTAAAACCAAGAACGTTTATTTTTTTAATTATAACCTGTATTTTGTTTAAACACATCTTTATTGGTTACGGCATCCACCTGTGCCTGCGGAATAGGTTTTACCGTGTTATATGATTTAAAATTCAAAGCTGCATCCGGATTCATCGCTTGAATTCTACTGGCTAATTTACCGGTACGTTTTAAATCAAACCATCTTAATTGCTCACCACCTAGTTCACGTGCACGTTCGTCCAAAATGAAATCGATGGTTACTTGTGCGGGTGTAATTTGCATTTGCGCAGTACGGCCAGGTTTAGCTGCACGTGTACGCAATACATTGATATACGTTGCGGCTGTAGTTGCATCGTTTTGGTTTAATTTCGCTTCTGCAGCAATTAAATACATCTCCGCTAAACGGATTACAAATACATCGCGTGCACTTTGTGCCTCTGCAATGCTTGTACGAGTAGAATCTTTAAACTTTGATAGTGAAGGATAAAATCTGCGTTGAATAGGAACTTTAGTAGTCATATTGTATACTTTAGCCAAATCATACGTAACGTATTTTGCACTTTGATTAGCCACAGGAACAACTGCATTTGGCGTACTGCAAATTGTATCGCCAACTTTAATCGCATTTCCGTTGTAAGTACCTGCTTTATTCGCATACCAAACGGCCTGGAAAGAACCCAAATAACGCGAATCGTTTGTTTGATCAAATAGGTTTAGGTAGGCCAAAGTAGGCATATAGCGATTAAAAGGGCGTCCGTTTGGAATATCACGTGCCAACAAAGCTGTATTTACCTGATCATAAACCATTAAATACATCAAGTGACCATTGTTTGAGCCACGGCTATGGCCATATGGATAGGTAGAAGTGGTCAAATCGTTATTAGCCAAATTGGTTGAATAATCAACTGCCCAAATTACTTCTTTGTTTTTAAGATTGCCCATATTCCATAAATCGGCATAGCGTGGAACCAAAGAATAGCCATAATTTTTGATTACATCATCAGCCAAGGTAAAAGCTTCGGCATTCATTCCGCGTGTTAAATACATTCTTGCTAAAAAAGCTTTTGCTACGGGAACAGTTGCTCTTCCGTATTCAGTGGCTGTTGGCTGTAAATTGGCTACTGCAAATTTTAAATCTTCAAATATTAGGTTGTAAAACGTTTCAATCGACGTTCTATTGGCCTCGGTAACTGCTCCTGCAGACGGTATGGTTGTAAAATGCACATCGCCCCAGTTTTCTACAATGTGCCAGTAGTAAAAAGCTCTTAAATAACGTAGTTCTGCTTCGCGCTGTTGTTTTTGCGCAGCTGAGTAATCCGTTACATTAGCTATGTTGGTAATTCCGGTATTACATAAGTTTACTGCCGCATACAGATTATTCCAAAGTATAGGAAGCGGATCTGCTGTGCCTTGTAAATTAAAATATTGTGTAAACATTGGATACGGATCTCCTGTACCACTTGTCCAAATATCAGTTCCCATTTCTGACAATAAGTAACCTTCTTCTTTTCCATACCAAAAGCGTGTAAATGAATAGGCTCCGTTTACTAAGGTTTCAAAACCAACTGCTTTTGTGTAAACGGTGTTTGCAGTTAATCCACTTGGATTATATTCTTCTAAGTTTTTGGTGCATGAACTAAACATAGCGCTTGACGCTAGGATTAGCAAAATACTTGTATATATTAATTTTTTCATGATCTTAATTATTACAATGAAACATTTAGGCCTGCTAAGAAAAGCTTGGTTAGTGGTCTGTCAAATGAACCACCGCCCTCTGGATCATAATCATCAACTTTAGAGAAGGTTAAGAAGTTTTTCCCACTGGCGTATATTCTAATATTTGAAACATGAAGTGCCTTGGCAATTTTATTTGAGAAGGTATAACCTAAAGTTGCTGTTCTTATTTTCAGAAACGAACCATCTTTGTATCCCAAAGTAGTGGCGAATGGTAAAGCCGCTCTGGAAATATTTTGACTCGGACGAGGGTATTCATTTGTTGGATTTTCGGGTGTCCAGTAATCTACTTTTGCTCCATTTTCAATTGCATTCGGCTCATATTTAAGTGCATATTGCGAGACAAACATTTGTCCAACCCTTGCAAATAGTTGAATATTTAAATCGAATCCTTTAAAGGCGAAATCGTTGTTAAAACCAATACTGTAATTCGGAACTGTAGAACCTAAAATTGTTCGATCATTTAACGCGGTAATCTTACCATCTCCATCAACGTCTTCTACGCGTATGTCACCAGGCTTGTAACCATAACTGGTTGCTTGGGTTGCGTCGGCTGTTTGCCAAATACCCACTTTTCGATAATCATAAAATGAATTTACCGGCGATCCGATAAACCAACCATTTGCGATATCATTTGTACCATTTGGCAAATACGTAATGCGTTCTTTGTTATGCATGTAGGTAATATTTGAAGACCAGGTAAAATCTTTACTCTGAATATTTAGCGTTCTGATGCTTAATTCAAAGCCGGTATTTCGTGTTTTACCAACGTTTGCCAATGTGCTTCTACCACCCGAAGTTGGTGGCAATTGCATCAACATGAGTAAATCTTTCGTTTTTGAATCGTAATATTCGAAACTACCTGTAATTCTGTTTTTAAATAACCCAAAATCGAGGCCCGCATTCAAACTTCCTGTCAATTCCCATTTCAAATCCGGATTTCCAATGGTAGGATCTAGTTCGTATGCCAAGGCAGTTGTTTCATTCCATGCAAAAGGCACTAACACCAATCCGCTTTGTGTGTAATAGGGTCTAACTGCAGCATTTCCTGCTACACCGTAACTAAAACGAGCTTTTAAATCAGAGAATGTATTTTGATTTTTCATGAAGGATTCTTCAATCACACGCCACGCCGCTCCAACTGATGGGAAAAATGCCCATTTGTTTCCTTCGCTTAATACTGATGAGCCGTCCGTTCTGCCCGTTAAGGTTAACAAGTAACGCTCCTTAAATCCATAATTTAAACGCAATGCCGCAGATTGGAGATTTTGTTTTACATAACTACTTGAAATTTTAAGGTTTGCAGGGTTGTTTTGCAATGCATTAAACGATTGTTCTGCTACCAGCTGCCCGGTACCTTGTGCCAATGATTGGTCATTTATGAAAGATTGATAACTTGTTATGGCCGTAACACCGAAACTATGATCGTTCACTTTTTTCTCATAGGTAATAATATTATCCCACAGTAAATTATTGTCGCGGGTATTCGCAATAGAAGATAAAGAACCCGATGATAATGCTCTATTGATTGTATTTGCGCCTTCAAAATGGCCATTTCTATTGCTGGATAAAGTGATACCCAAATTTGAGCGAATGGTTAATCCTGCTACTGGCTTCCATTCTAAATAAGCAGTAGAAAGTAAATTTGTTTTATTGTTATTGTTGATGTATTGTCCTTCTTCGTCATCATATAATGGATTTGATTGATTGCCATTTCCGGGGAATCTTGCCAACGAACCATCCGCATTGTATGGATTAAAATAAGGAATAACTTTATTAGCAACCGAAAGAGGGCTATCATTCCTCAAATTTTGATCATATTGGGCCAACTGACTCTGTACGCCTACTTTAAAATTCGTGAACAATGTTTGGTCAATGTTTAAGCGGAAACTATAGCGATTTGAATAATCATTCACATATAATCCTTTTTCTTTAAAATAATCGAAAGAGAAATATACTTTCGTTTTCTCGCCACCGCCGGCAATACTTACATTGTAATCTTGCTGCGATCCTTTATGTAAAATATATCCTGGCCAATAGTACGAGGTACCATTTTGAACGGCCGCTAAATCGGCAGGATTGGTAAAAACTTTAGCATCGTCTGCTGTGGAATTCCAGGTTCCTGTAGTACGATATCCTTCACGTTTTAAATTCGCATACTCAGGGCCAGACATGGGCACTGGATAGCCGGCGATATCGGTTACACCATAATACATTCCTGCGCTCACTTTTGCTTTTCCTTCTGCCCCACGTTTGGTGGTTATTATAATTACTCCATTTGCTCCGCGTGAGCCATAAATTGCTGTTGAGGATCCATCTTTTAAGAAGTCCATCGTCGCAATATCATTCTGATTGATATCTTCAATCGAATTGTATTGGATTCCGTCCACAACGTATAGTGGCCCGTTGCTGGCGTTCAGCGAGCGGTTACCACGAACCGTAACACTTACTCCTGCCCCAGCAGCCCCACTGGTACGCACAACATCTACCCCAGAAACTTTCCCTTGCAACGCTTCCATCGGGTTGGATGATGCAACTTTTATCAGTTCATCGCCCTTAACCGAAACAACCGCTCCGGTAAGATCCTTCTTTTTCACCGTTCCATAACCAATTACCACAACCTGATCAAGGGCGGTACTTTCAGCGTTCATCGTAATTTTTAAAGAGGTTTGTCCGTTTACATTTTTCTCAACATTGGTATATCCAACAAACATAAATACCAAAACGCTGTTAGCATTAGGCACCGTAATCGAAAAATCACCGCTGTTGGTTGTAACGGTTGTGGTACTGGTTCCTTTCACTTTTACACTTACTCCTGGAATTGGGGCACCCGCTTCATCCACAACTGTACCGTTTACTTTCAGTTGCCGGGCTTGATTGTTGGTAGGATTCTGCGCCTGCGTAATTTGCCCAGTAAACAACAGTAACTGCGAAAGCATAAAGCTTTTTAGCAATAGTCTAGTTAGTCTCAT
Source organism: Pedobacter paludisoli (assembly GCF_052344095.1). Lineage (GTDB taxonomy): Bacteria > Bacteroidota > Bacteroidia > Sphingobacteriales > Sphingobacteriaceae > Pedobacter. The sequence continues at coordinate 2,759,640 of NZ_CP179926.1, forward strand.
AAGATTTTAATTTGGTTAGTAATAATTGACAAAAAGGCACTATTTATTTATTAGAAGATAGGGAGCCTTTTGGGACAATTCTAGCCTTAAGTTAGCTAGTTTTTATTAACACGTAGCATAAAACAACAGAATTGTGTGCAAACGTTTGCATAACTCCTACAATATTTTTCGTAAAACTCAACAAACAATTCCTACAACCGTCTTTTTACATATACAAACTGATTATAGCAAATGATTGAATAAGGAAGGATTACTTACCAAAAGTACCTTCCTTTGAAATAGCAAGAGATTTAAAGATGAATTGCAGGAAAAGTAGCATATCCAAACATAAAAATGCCCCCAACTAGTATTTAACTTTTTGGGGGCATTGCATTCGTGAATAGATCTTCTTTTTTGTTGAATTAGTAACCGTTGTTACCAAAATCTTGCGCATTTGTAATTGCGTCTAAAAAGTATTGCGGAATGGGGCGTACTGTATGTTTCTGCGGATCAAAATTATTCGCAAGAATAGGATTTGTTGCCTGAAAATACGCTTTTGATAAATTGCCCGTTCGTTTTAAATCGTACCAGCGCGTATGTTCGCCTGCCAATTCACGTCCACGTTCCTTTAAAATGTAGCTTACAGTCATTTCTGCTGGTGTAGCTAACATCTCTGTTTCGCGTGAAGTTATAGCTGCTCTTTTTCTGATTACATTTACATATTGTGCGGCCTTTGTTGCATCGCCATTGGTTAACAAAGCAGCCTCGGCGGCAATTAAATAAACTTCCGACAGTCGAATAATTGGGAAATCGCCCATCCAATACTGATTGGTGTAAGAATAGTATTTTCCAGAGAATTTTTTAAACGCCGGGAAAATGTTAATCAGACTTGGTTCGTTCGGGTAATCTGTTGGGATTTTGTAATTATTCGTAACAGGGTCAAAAATATCCGAAGGATCTACAACCAAAGCAGGGGTTTTCTTCTTCACATCCGCAGCGATGGTCCAATTTGGAGTAAACACAGCCAAACCAGCATCATTTGCCATATTTTTTTCTTCCTCTAGTGTATTTCCGGCAGGCAAGAAATAATCTGCTCCGCTGTAGAAAGCACGTGTACTTAAAATGGTTTTACCCAAAATTGACGGGTCCTTTTGGTAATTGGTTACCAGTGTTTGATTAATTACCTTATCTGCGCTCGCATAAAACTTATAGGTAAAGGTATTGGCGAATCGCGTATCTGGGGTATTTTCTCGCGGATCAAAAATACTGGTTAACAAATATTTTGTTGGTTTGTATTGTTTTGCATTCGATCTTCCATACAATACAGTTGTTTCGATGGTTCCCCATTCGGCACCTCTACCGCCCAAATCAGGCAAAAAGTATTGGCGGGTACGGCCTCTATTGTATCCTTCAGGATTAAGTCCGGCTGCTGCATCCACTGCTTCAAAAAATAAAAATTCTGTATTTGCTTTATTATTCTTTCCATCAAATGCTTTGGCGAAGCCTGATTTACTGGCATCGCTTGTATACAGCGCACAATTGTATTTTGACGGATTATTGATAAGTTCTTCAGAGGTTTCAAGCGCTAGTTTGGCATATTGCTCTTTCTCACCAAGGCGTGTTCTTTGCAAATACACTTTTGCAAGCATTGCTAAAGCAGCTTTTTTGGTCGCTCGGCCGCGTACAGATTGCGTAACCGGAAGGTTTGTTAATGCCGTTTTTAAATCGGAAATCATTTGGTCGTAGAATGCCTTTTCACTGCTTCTTTGCGGACTAATGTTTGTTCCATCCAAGGCTGAAGATTTGGTAGGTAAAACAACTCCACCAAATTGTTCAACCACATTAAAATAAGCCCAAGCGCGCATAAAATATGCTTCCGCTACTTTGGCATCTATCTCGGCCTGACTACCATATCCTTGAACCCGTGTACTATATTCGATTGCTGTATTGCACAAATTAATGGTTGAGTACCAACCACCCCAAATGGTTTTTAAGGTTCCGGTTTGTGTATTCAACGTATTATCATACAAACAAAAACCACTATCATTGGTTGCATAATTTACCCATAGATCTGTTCCCATTTCTGAAGGACCAATGAAATCGACCTTTCCGTAATAATAATACATATCTGTGTAACACGCATTAATTAATCCCTCGTATCCGGGCTTGTTGGTGTATGCCGTTTCGAGGGTTGTTGCACCAGGATTGTATTCATCAATATATTTTTTGCACGAGCTGGCAGATAATACCATCATCAACGCCATGCCAAAAGAAAATTTATGTAGATTTTTCATTTTTATACCATTCTAAAATTAAAAAGAAGCATTTAAGCCAAAAACAAGTTGTTTGTATAGAGGGAAGCTATCACTTCCTCCCGTTTCCGGATCGACATTTTTAAGCAATGGGCTCTTTGTTAGGATTACCGTGTTATAAGCTGTTCCGTATAATCTAAGTCGACTTAAACCAACTTTTTTAATCCATTTATTGGGAAGAGAATAACCTAAAGTCACATTCTTTATTTTGAAATACGAACCATCTACAATTGATAGGGCAGACGAATAGGTATTATTGACGTTATTGTTATTGGTACCGCCGGTTGAAGGCTGAGGAAAATCATTTGAAGGATTGGTTGGTGTCCAATAGTTATAAAAAGCAGGTTGAGAAACAGCATTGTAATAACCTAACAATTGAGCGTTAATAGTTTGTCCGTAGCGCATAACCATGAAAATGGTCAGGTCTAGACCTTTATAGCTAAAGGTATTTTGAAGCCCCATATTAAAGTCGGGATTTAAATGTCCCACTACCATTCTGTCACTTGCAGAATACGGGTGAACGCCATTGTCAGAAACACCATTGGCATCAAATTTAGGTACCGTTTGAAGTTTAATATCTCCCGGACGCGCGCCATATTTTGCTGCCTCGCTCTCTTCGCCTAACTGCCACACCCCAATTTTTTTATAACCATAAATGATACTTTGCGGCAAAACATTTCCAACAAAAAGGTTATTGGTAATTAACGATGTTGTAGCCACCGAGTTTCCTAAATCTATTTTAGTTAATTCTTCGGTAGCTCTTGTAAAGGTGAAGGTACTGTTCCACTTAAAATTTTTGTTCTCTATATTTCGGCTATTAATGGTTAGTTCAAAACCTTTGTTCTTGGTTTCTCCAATATTTGAATAGATGATGTATTGCGTTTTAGCATCGTAACCACCAGCCGTTGGAGGTAAGTTTCTTGGGTATAATACCCCTTTCGAAATGGTACTAAACCACTCACCTGTAAAATCTACACGACCATTAAACAAACTTACATCCAAACCCAAGTTTAAATTATAAGAACGCTCCCATGTTAAATCTGGGTTGCCTAATGCACGATTCAAAACATAAATGGGCAATGCTGCTGAGCTACCTAATGAAAGATTATAGTCGGAAGTTCTTGAGGCAACGAGTGTACTATTTGAATATGCCGGAATATTTGGATTTCCTGCTACCCCGTATCCTACTCTTAATTTTAAATTACTTAACCAATCTTTGGTCGATTGCATAAAGCTTTCCTCGCTTATACGCCATCCCGCCGAAACCGAAGGGAAAGATGACCATTTATCAATCAATTGAGAAACTCCATCCCATCGGTTAGAAACCTGTAACAGATATTTTCCTTTGTAACTGTAATTGGCACGTGCTGCAAAAGATAAACGATTGCTTTGCGTATAGCTTGTACCTTTACCGTTAACGGTGGTTAATGCTCCTAAATTATAATATAAATATTCATCAAAATCTAAACCTTGCCCAGAAATGATAGAAGTTTCTCTTCTGCTATCAGCCATTGATGTGATACCTGTTATGGTAAACTGATGATCGGTATTTATGTTGAAATTGTAATTAATGATATTCTCCCAAAGATAACCATAACCGATATTGGTGCCATAACTAGCCTCTTTCGTTTTACGGGCTTCGGATGCTAAATTGTATGACAACTCATTTGCAAAATAACCATTTCTGGCAGAAGAAAGTGTTACACCTAAATTAGACCGAATGGTTAAATTTTTAAGTGGAGCAAACTCTACATAGGGATTCATGGCTAAAAGAAGGCTTTTGGTATTATTCTCCAATACTCCTGGCTCATAATTAGCAATTGGACTAACTGCCGAAACGTTTGGTAAAGGATATAAATTTACACTTCCACTCGCCGTATAAGCTGTTCCTAATGGATTAATTCCATATGCTTTATTTATTCTACTATTTGTTTGGTTGCTATTTCGTACGCCGGCTGTAATTTGAATGCCTGCCTTGAATATTTTGGAGAAAGTTAAATCAACTCCCGTGCGTAAATTCAAGAAAGTTAAATCATCACCTTTGTAAATTCCCTTTTCACCAATGTAACCTATCGACATGTATCCTTGCGTTTTTTCACTTCCACCCCGCATAGAAATGTAGTGATTTTGCTGTGAACCTGTTTGCAAGGTTTCATCCACCCAATTAACCCATTGTCCGTTTGCAATAGCTTCCACGCCTGCCGCGGGCACACCAGCATCCGTTAAACTGGCTGGTAAACGTCCATTTCCAGCAAAATATCGATCATTTACATATTTTATCCATGCATCGTTCATTAAAGGTTCTGGGTATCTTGCAAAACCATTTACCCCGTAATAACTATCTAAATCAATTTGAATTTTGCCCGATTTTGCTTTTTTAGTAGTTACAATGATAACGCCATTTGCACCGGCAACACCATAGATTGCCGTAGAAGCTGCATCTTTTAATACATCTATAGATTCAATATCGTTGGGGTTTAAACTATTGATATTACCAATAATACCATCTATTACATACAAAGGATCAGAAGATGCACCAGGTACAGAACCTGCGATGGAACGATTTCCCCGTAATAAAATTTGCGGAGCAGAGCCGGCGTTTCCGCTTGTTCTTTGAATATCCAAACCTGCAACTCTTCCTTGCATCGCCTCTACTACATTACTTACTGGACTAACAGTTATGTCTTCACTTTTCACACTAGAAACGGCGCCGGTTAAATCTTTCTTTTTTACCGTTCCATAACCCACAACTACTACTTCATCCAGATTAGAAATATCTTCACTTAAAACAATACGAATCTCCTTCTTTCCAGTCACAGGGTATTCCATGGTTCTGTACCCTACCATAGTAAACTCCAAGGTTTCATTTCCTGTTTCTAGATTGATGGTAAAGTTCCCTTTCTCATCTGTTATCGCAGTAGCGGTTCCACCTTTTACTTTTATGCTAACACCAGGCAAAGGCATTCCTTGCATATCAACAATTACTCCTTTTATAGGAAATACACGTGCGTCATTTATTTTTAAATAGGGCCCGGGAGATGCCTTACTTTCACTTCCGGCAGAAAGCAATGGCAAAAAAGTTATTCCTCCTAACGCAGAGAAAACGAATGCCATCTTAAACAAACGACTTTGTGTTAAATTTTTACTCATCAGTTTATAAATTTGGTTAGACTTAATTATTGAAAAACGCATCCAGAGGAGAATTACTTTTAAATCTTCCCTCAGCACCTTCGTTATTTTTCTACAAGAACTACAAACCTAGGGCTGCTAGAGGCGCAAAAATTGAATAATGTTATCCATTCCTTATACAATCTTGTCAGCAACACGAATATTACAATTTTGAATAAACTATCTGCTCAGAAAATCTTCTCGTTCAAATCACCTAAAGTAAAATAGGTTTAGCGCCTATTTTAAAGAAAAATTTTAATTAAAAAACTAAAAGAGTTTCTATTTCGTTTAATGATTAAAGTGTAACTTAACTTATTAATTATTAAATTATGATAAAGAAAATTCTTTGTTACGGCTGTGTAATAGCTTTTTTATCAAGCTGTACAAATGGAACTAAAACCAGCAAACAGGTAGACTCAACCACACACGATAGCACAACGGTTGTGACAACCGAAACCGATAGCCTAAGCAGTTTAAACGCCTTAGTGGGTAAATATCCGCAAGAAGTAAAATTGCTTGAAAATCCCGTATTAAAAACCCGTTTAGAAACCTTATTAGGAAAAGAATTTTCGAAATTACAGGAAAACTGGAATACGGAAACACCAATTATACAGGAAGGTACTATGCTACATACATCGGGTTGTAAACAACACGAATGCCCGGTTGATGCGTATGATTTGTACATCGACACGCAAAACGACATCCTAAATGTGTACAACTTCAGAAATGATACATTAACCGTTTACACGGAAAAGAATCAGGTTTTAACCTTACCTGAACATTTTGCGGAAGAATTAAAAATTAAAAAAGAAAATGCGAAAATAAAGTAATTGCCTTCGATTTCTTAACCTAAAATTACCCTTAAGCTAATTTTTAAGTAAAACGAAGACCTTTATTTTGCTCCCGAGAAAGAAGGAAATGCAAATAAATTTGCATAATTAAATTTTACTTCTTTACTTTGTTTATAATTAGTCTAAATAAAGATTATTTCTCTTCTGTTATTTATGTTACTAATTTCATCATCATATTTGGTTAGTTTATGTTGATTTAAGCCCTGTTTACCTGCATCCAATTGGGAGGCAGGTAAATCAGGCACTACCCAGCACTATTGCGCATATTTTGCTAAGAAAGCTAACATTACTTTATCCATCTTAGGGGTTTCAATCGCACCGAAATTACCATGCTTCCCTCCTTTTACTACGTACAATTCTGTTGGAAATCCGCGTTCTTTTAAAAGCCCAAACAGTTTTTGTGATTGGCTAATTGGTACTGTTTTATCTTCATCACCGTGTATAAAAAGCACAGGGATTTTTGGTCCATTTAAATAAGCTGTTGGTGATAATGATTGTATAAAAGCAGTATCACTTACGCGTTCGCCTAACCATGCTGCTGATGCGCCGCCGGCTTTTATCGCAGGTTCCCACGTCAATAAATCGGTTGGGCCGTATTTACTAATAATAGCCGCAGGAACAAAGTTTTTGGTATTACAGCCGCCCGTATAAACAGGCTTGTAACTTTGTAAGCCTTCTAGAAGTGCCAAATGACCTCCTGCTGAACCTCCCATTAAAATTACTTTCTTCTTGTTAAAGCCAAGATTTTTGGCATTTTTTAATAAATAAGCCATTGCGCAATGAAAATCTTCTATTGCTGCGGGTGCAGGTGCTTGTTTGGCTAATCGGTATTCGATGTTGGCTACAGCATAACCATTTTCTATAAAAACCTTGATTTTTTCGTACTCGGCATCTTTACTCCCTTGAACCCAACCTCCTCCGTGAATGTACACAACCAATGTGCTATTCGTCTTTCCTTTTGGCAAATAAACGTCGAGCTTACCCTCCCAATTGTCGATTCGCGTGTATACGATATCTTTTTTGAATAAGACATTTTCAGGGATTTGAGCGATAGCAAGCGTACTGCAGAAGCTCATCAACAGTAGCATATAATAGGGAACTTTCATGCTTAAAATTATATTTCTTTAAGCATGAAAGTAGTAAATTCTATTTCAATTCCCAGATTATTTGATCGGTAAGTGATTTACCTTGTACTAAGATTTTTGTGCTGATGGTATTTTTTCCCTTTTTCAGCGTTACATTCTCCAGTTTGTACAGCACACCATTTTGAGTGGGTTCAGGTAGTTTCTTCCCATTTAAATAAATGGATGGTTTTCCTTTGTTTGAATATACTGTAATACTGGTTTGAGCATGCTTCCTTTCAGTGGCGCGTCTTTCAGTCAAATAGAGTACCGGTTGTTCGCTCCAATTAGCTTTATACCAGTAAAAAGCATCTTTCTTTAATTTCCGATCAAATGTTACCAAACCTTTCATGTTTCTGGCAGGCATACTACCGCGGTTCCACATAGGCGTTGCAAAATCAAACATATTCCACACATACGAAGCAAGTATATAGGGATGCTGTTTGATGACTGGCCACTGCATTTCGTGTGTTTTTGTTTCATAAGCCTCGGGATAGAATGGCGAACCGTAATTAAACGTATCTTTTAATTCACTTTGTTCCTGTTGATGAAACACATTTCCATCTGCTCCGTATTCAGCCAGCATCAGCAAATTATCAGGATATTTTTTTTCAAGACCTTCTACCCAAGGAACGATATCGCCAATTTGACCATCGTACCAGCCATAATACCGATTCATTCCTTGGATATCGGTATTCAAATTGGTTGGTCGATCCATTTCCCCGTATCCACTAACGGCTACAGTATAACGATACGGATCGATGTTTTTTGCCAAATCGTTTAAATCGCGGGTTAATGCCGCAGGGAAATCGGCTGGTGTTTTGCCGTAAACTTCGTTGTGTAAACCCCAAACATAAATTGAGGGGTGATTGTAATTTTGTTTTATTAGTTCCTGTAATTGCTGTTTTGCATTATCGCCTTCTTCACCGGTGTAGGTATTTACAAAAGGAACCTCTGCCCAAATTACATAGCCCATTGTATCGCATTGCGAATACAGATATTCTGCCTGTTGGTAATGGGCAAAACGAATGGTTGTGGCTCCCATTTCTTTAATAATCTCTAAATCTTCTTTATGCTGTGCATTGCTCAAAGCACTTCCATATTGCCATCTATCTTGATGTCTACACACGCCACGCATTTGATAAGGTTTTCCATTCAAATACATTCCTTTCCCGGCAATTAGTTCAAATTTTCTTAAACCTAAAGGCTGCTGTACTTCATCAACTACTTTTCCATTCTTTACAATTTGTGCGACCAATTTGTATAAATACGGATTCGTAAATCCATCCCACAGTGTGGGATTATTTAGCGTAATTTCTTGTGTAAATTCCTGTCTGCCTTGTGTATTAGCCAAATGTGTGCTTTCTTTGGTTAGTACAATTTTCCCTTTCTGGTCGTAAATGCTTGTTTTAAGGACAACTTCCTCTGCTTTCGCGGTAATATTTTCAACCTTTACAGCAACACCTATATCGGCCTTTTGCGCACTTACTTCTCGCTGTGAAATGTACACCCCTGGAGAAGCATAATCTGTCGTTGTAATGTTAATCTTATCGGTTACAATTAAGCTCACAGGGCGATAAATGCCTCCGTAAACACCAAATAAAAACTGATTTACTGGAATTACATCTTTTCTGGCGGTATTGTTCACTTTTACTACGATAGTATTTTTTTCGCCATATTTTAGTGCATAGGAAATATCCATACAAAAAGCCGAGTAGCCTCCTTTATGTTTTCCAATTAGTTTTTGATTTACGTAAACTTCTGCAACTTGACCTACCCCTTCAAAACGCATAAAAACGCGTTTTTCTTTGTACTCATTCCCAAAAAAATAATCCTTTCTGTAAATTCCTTCTCCTTCGTAAAAGTTTTTGGTGGTTTGCATGTCTACCGCATTCCAGGTGTGTGGCAATGTTACTTTTTCCCACGCCAGTTTATTTTGGGTACTATCTTTTACTTTTTTAAACTCCCAATTCGCATTAAATAAGGTTGTTTGTCGAGGGGATTGAGCCTTTAAACTTTGTACTTGACCTATAAGTCCAAGAAACAAGCTTAATAAAACAACAGTGTTTGTTCGTGTATTATTTTTCATTTAGATTTTTTTTATTTCGATTTTATACTGACCTGTTAATTCTTTTGTTTTAGCGATCAGTTTAATCGAGAATAATTTATCGCCCCAAACTTTTTGCAACCTTGCATCGTCCATTTGTTTTTCTTCAATTTTTACATCGAAAACTTTTGGATTGAAATGAAGTGCATAAGCTGATTTCCCGATAAATAAAGTACCGTTTTTAATTTCTACAGGTTGTGAAGACAAAAGATTTACTACATTATTGGCTTTTATTGCCGATAATTGAAATTGGTCTTCGATGGTTATGCAATCTTTTTGTGGGTTAAATACAAATCGGCGTTCCCATTCTTTTATGCTGGCTTGTGCCGGATAGGCCGCAGCAATGTCCATGCTTAAAACTTCTTCTTTCCCGTGTTTTGTATAGTTGAAATTCTTTGCTGCGTATTGTTTTCCATCTTTTTGATCGAAACCGTTTATGGTAGGACAATTGTGCCAGTTGGATTGAACGTTCCAAAGTTCATACCGTTTGTTGCTAAAGGTTTTGGCGGTATACGTACCTACTCCTGCATCAATTAACAGGGGTTTTCCATCGGCATACACCAAGAAATTTCCAATATCGTTGTGGTTGTGGCTTTCGTTATTGTTTCCTCCTTTACAGGCTAAAAATAGTGCCTTGGTACTTCCTTCTTTTGCGCGTGTGGTAAAAACCTGCAAATTAGGCAATACAGATACCGCCGGAAATGGAGCTTTTGTTCCTTCCTTTTTCAACTCGGCATAAATCTGTATGGTTTGGGTAAAATCGGTTACATCATCAATCGTTATTTGCTCTCCTTTTTGCTTAAAAAGATAAGCTGCATAATCCTTTAATTTAGGATCGTTGAATAGCTCGCCAAAACGATACACGCTTTCGGGATTTTGCGTATAACTGGCTACTGCATCGGCAAAGTTTACCACCGAATTATCGGCAATTTGCATTTTATACACATAATTGCCCATTTCGTGCAGCAATTCTTTGTCTTTAAAATTCATTTTTCCTTCGGATGCTTGATTCATCAGCATAAAAAGACGAATGATTTTCCCTCCGGCCATGTCCCAATAACTTGGACCTTCATCGCAACCGCCATCTTCGGGATATTGGTTCACAAACTGATCGGCACTGCGCAACAATTTCTGTGTGAAGCGGTTTAGTGTATCGTTAGGCTTCATCATCAAGAGTGCCGATTGCATGCAGTTGGTATTGCAATAGGCATTCCAATTGTTTACTGCATTACCCTTTGTTCCCATCCAAGAAAAGGTATCGAACTTGGCATAGGGCTCAAAAATCCGTCGGTTCATTTCGTACACCATTCGTTCGTTTACCACTTTCGAATACTTGGCGATACGGGGCGATAACAAATTGTATATTTCCGCTACTAACAAACCTGTTCGCGATGCGTACAAATCGATATATGGATAGCTGGGCGAGGGCAAATCTGCTCCTTGTTTTTGCACCACAATGTGCGCAGGCGCTACCCAAGTACTTTCTTCTAATGTTAACCACAAACCGTTTACAATTTGTGGGATGTACTTATCATTATTTTCTAACAAAGCGCCAATTACCAAATTAGAGAGCATTTTACGACGTTCGCCAAGTATTTTTTCGTAGTTCACACGTGTACCGGTGTTTCGGTAGTCGAGGTATAAACTGGCGGGTAAAGATGGCCATTGGTAGGTGTTCGCATTATCGGCGGCAGCCCGTATTGCTGCCTTTTCAGTATCAGAAATTTTTGTAACGGCCGAGAATATTTTCTCGCGTTCTTGTGTTTGCCATTCCTTTAAGTTTGGAAAGGCGGTTTTTGTCCCATAAACAGATTGGTAACTCGACGACAACCAATTGCGTGCCGCCTTTTGCTGCGCATGGGATAAAAAATGGGTAAAAATAAAGGACAATAGGATAAATCTAATTTTCATTTTGTTACGTTTTTGCTTCGCCGAAAGCACCTTTTTCTGCTTTATTCTCTTTCAATTCGATGGTTACAACAAAGGGTTGCGTTGCCTTAAACGTTTCAGGCAGTGTGATATCGTAATATAAATTCGGGTCGTTACTCATGCCCATATCGGTTACAACAAGTGGTAAATTTTTTCCATCAAGAATTGCGGCAGCAGGCTTCTCGGTAAAAGAGCGTGGTATGGCTAACCTAACAACATTATTTAAGGGACGATTAAACACCGTCAAAAACAATTTGTTATGATTTTTGGTGAAATAACCGTACTCGGGTTTTGGCAAGCCAGAATAGCGTACACCATAAACGGCTTCCCCATTTTTCGTTACCCATTCGCCGAGTTTTTCTGCTGTTTCGGCTTCTTCTTTTCGGATGTTTCCATTTCCGTCAGGGCCAAAATTGATTACGAGATTTCCGTTCATTGAAACGGCATGAAGCAACATGTCGGTTAAATCATTTGCCGTTTTGATGTATGAAGAATTCCAATCGGAATTATATCCCCATTGGTTGGGAGGAATCGTCATTACACAATCCCAATCGCGGCCTTGTACCACATCTACGCTAGCGGGTAATTTACGTTCCCAACCTTGTTCATAATCGCCCATCATTTTACCGTTGCTATCGAAATGGCGTTTACCATTTTCATCGGCGCGAAAACGGCTACCAATGATTAATCCCGGATGAACGGCTCTTAATTCTTTCTCTAAATCATCGGTAAATTTACTTTGTTTCACCCAAGCAGCATCCCATGTACCATCGAACCATAAGCCTTTGGTAGTTGGATAATTTTTAAGCAATTCGAAGAGCTGATTGCGGGTAAACTTTTTAAAATCTTCGTATGCAACACTATCGGCAGCGGTTTTTGGAAGCCCCGACCGATAGCCTTTATGATTCCAATCGATAATAGAAAAATATAAATAAACATCTATACCTTCTTTATTGTAGGCGTCTACTACTTGTTTTACAATATCCTTTTTATAAGGCGTATTTTTGATGGTGTAATCGGTGTATTTACTTGGCCATAGGCAAAAACCATCGTGATGTTTGGTGGTAAAAATGACATACTTTGCGCCCATTTGCTTGGCTTGTTTCGCCCATTTGCTTGCATCAAAATCTGTTGGATTAAATTGCTTATACAAATTATCGTAGGTACTTTTCCAATTTTCTGGGGCTGATGAAGACCATGAACGAATCCATTCGGCGGCACCATTATACGTTTTCCCCTCCCAATGCCCTCCTGGGATAGCATATACTCCCCAATGAATAAATTGTCCTAAACCATAGCTGCGCCAACGCTGCATGTCGGCATCCGTTCTGTTTCCGGTTCTATGTGATCCGTATTTTAAGGGAATGGTATCTGCTTTCTGTGCATTACTATTTTTGGCATATGTGCAAAATAGAACCAAACTCAACGTTATTATTTTTCTTATTCGTCTCATTAATATTTGATCATAAAATGATTTTTATGTTTTTGCTTCTTCAAATGAAGTTTTTCCTGTTTTTATTTCTTGTAAAGTAATGGTTATACAGAAGGGCTGTACAGGGCTAAAGTTATCGGGCAAGGTTATATCGTAGTATAAATTGCTATCGTTGCTCATTCCCATATCGGTTACTTTTAGCGCTAATTCTTTACCGTAAAGCGATGCCTTTTGTGGTTTTGTTTTGAATGAACGTGCTATTGGTAGTCGCAATATGTTGTTTACTGGCCTGTTAAATACAGTTAAATATAAACTGTCGCCTTTTTTGGTATAGTAACCGAAATCGGGCTTAGGCAAACCCGAATATCGTGCAGCGTAAACGGCTTCCTTATTTTCGGCGATCCAGTTTCCTATTTCTTTGGCTATTTTTGTTTCTTCTGGTCTAATATTTCCTTTTTTATCCGGACCAAAGTTTATTACAAAGTTCCCGTTCATAGAAACTGCGTGCAAAAGCATGTCGATTAAATCGTTGGCGGTTTTGATGTACGATGAGCTCCAATCGGAATTATATCCCCATTGGTTGGGAGGAATCGTCATTACACAATCCCAATCGCGGCCTTGTACCACATCTACATTTGCTGGTAGTTTACGTTCCCAACCTTGTTCATAATCGCCCATCATTTTACCGTTGCTATCGAAATGGCGTTTACCATTTTCGTCGGCGCGGAAACGACTGCCAATAATTAATCCCGGATGGATTGCTCTTAATTCTTTTTCTAAATCGTCGGTAAATTCGCTTTGCTTCGCCCAAGCGGCATCCCATGTACCATCAAACCAAAAGCCTTTGGTAGTAGGATATTTTTCGAGCAATTCTAGTAGTTGATTGCGCGTAAACTTTTTAAAATCTTCGTAAGCAAGACTATCGGCGGCGGTTTTTGGCACTCCTACTTGATACCCTTTATGATTCCAATCGATAATAGAAAAATATAAGTAAACATCGATACCTTCTTTATCGTAGGCGTCTACTACTTGCTTTACAATATCTTTTTTATAGGGGGTATTTTTGATGGTGTAATCGGTATATTTGCTTGGCCAAAGGCAAAATCCGTCGTGATGTTTAGTTGTAAAGATGACATATTTTGCGCCCATTTGTTTGGCTTGTTTCGCCCATTTGCTTGCGTCAAAATCGGTTGGATTAAATTGCTTATACAAATTATCGTAGGTGTTTTTCCAATTTTCGGGGGCTGAATTTCCTGTCCACGAACGAATCCAGGCAGCTTCGCCCATATACGTATGGCCTGGTACTTGTCCTCCCGGAATGGCGTAAACTCCCCAATGAATAAATTGTCCTAATCCATAGCTGCGCCAACGCTGCATATCGGCATCGTTTCTATTTCCCGCGCGATGGGAGCCGTATTTTAAGGGGATGGTATCGGTTTTGGTTAATGCTGTCTGTTGCGCAAAACCATTGTTTAGGCTATTACCAAGAAATATACTAAACAGCATAGCCCTTTTGATCTTGCTCAGTGCTGATTTACCCATTTTATAATTAGTCATTTTTTTTATCACTGGGTTTAAACTTTAGATTGATTTCCATAAGCCTTTTCTTTATTTTTATTTTCTTTTAAATCAATTGTAATTACGAATGGCAGATTTACCTGAATACCTTCTGACAGGGAAATATCGTAATACAGATTTACGTCGTTACTCATGCCAATATTCACCTCTTTTATGGTTAAACGTTGGCCCTTGAACTCTGCCTTCAAAACATCATAAGGGAATGCACCTGAAATTGGCAATCGTATTACATTATTTAATGGACGATTAAACACCGTTAAAAACAATTTATTTTCCTTTTTGGTATAATAACCATAGTCGGGTTTTGGCAAACCAGCGTAGCAGGTACCATATATGGCTTCCTTATTTTCGGCAATCCAATTCCCTAGTTCTTCGGCTATTTTTGTTTCTTCTGATCTAATATTCCCCATTTTATCAGGCCCAAAGTTGATGACAAAGTTCCCGTTCATAGAAACCGCGTGCATAAGCATATCGATTAAATCGTTGGTCGTTTTGATGTAGGATGTTTTCCAGTTTGAATTATATCCCCATTGGTTGGGTGCAACAGTCATAACACAATCCCAATCGCGGCCTTGTACCACATCTACATTAGCTGGTAATTTACGTTCCCAACCTTGTTCATAATCGCCCATCATTTTTCCGTTGCTATCGAAATGGCGTTTACCATTTTCGTCGGCCCGGAAACGACTACCAATAATTAATCCAGGGTGGATTGTTCTTAATTCTTTTTCTAAATCGTCGGTAAATTTGCTTTGCTTCACCCATGCGGCATCCCAAGTTCCATCAAACCAAAAGCCTTTGGTACTAGGATATTTTTCGAGCAATTCCAACAGCTGGTTGCGGGTAAACTTTTTAAAATCTTCGTATGCCAGACTATCCGCTTTGGTTTTTGGCACCGCTACCCGATAGCCTTTATGATTCCAATCGATAATAGAAAAATACAAATAAACATCTACTCCCTCTTTATCATACGCATCTACTACTTGTTTTACGATATCTTTTTTATAGGGGGTATTTTTGATGGTGTAATCGGTGTATTTACTTGGCCAAAGGCAAAAACCGTCGTGAAATTTGGTAGTAAAAATGACATATTTTGCGCCCATTTGCTTGGCTTGTTTCGCCCATTTACTTGCATCAAAATCGGTTGGATTAAACTGCTTATAAAAATTATCGTACGTGTCTTTCCAATTTTCAGGAGCTGAATTTTCGGCCCATGAGCGAATCCACTCAGCTGCTCCATTGTAGGATTTTCCTTCCCATTGTCCACTGGCAATAGCATACAAGCCCCAGGTAATAAATTGTCCCAATCCATAGCTGCGCCAACGTTGCATGTCTGCATCTGTCCTATTTCCGCTGCGATGCGCACCGTATTTTAAGGGAATAGTATCGGTTTTTATTTGGGCAGAACTTTTTGCCATTAGGCCTAAAAGCACGCAAACCAGCAACATCACTCTTCCGCAATAACGCCTATTTTTTACTGTCATTTTACCTTGATTCGTATATTTTAATGCTGTTTTTATCCTTGCTAACTATTTGTGAAATATTCATGTTAATCGCCGACGCGAGAGGCTTGTTACTCCCATCGAAGAGAAGCTTTACTCTAGTCAGGTTGGGGCGCTATCCAGCGCCCAACCTAATTTTGAGTCTTAACTAACTAACCTAAGTTCTTTATGTATTACCAGCCAGGGTTTTGAATTAAAGTAGCAGATTTATCAATTTCCACTTGTGGAATTGGTGCTAAATAGGCGCGGTTTTGCCAATTGGCTGCTAACGCAGGTCTAGACCTATCATAGGTATACGTACCATTTAATTCTTTGGTAATGTAACACATCATTAAATTTTTGCTTTCGGTATCTTGAGCAATTTTCCATCTTCTTGAATCGTACCAAAAATGTCCTTCTTGGAAAAATTCAGCAACGTAATCGCTCTGAATAATTTTGCGTAAATCTTCTTTTGACACTCCAGTCGGTATTCCATATCTTCCATCTGTTCCTGCTGTGATGCCTGCTCGTTTCCGAACAATATTAAAATTTGTCACAGCATTTTCTGTTTGGCCTAACTCATTTAATGCTTCGGCATAGCCCATATACATTTCTGAGAGACGCAATACTGGATAAGCTCTGCTTATCGATGCAGAAGTTCCGGTTGAATCGTTCGCCATCTTTCTAGAATAATAACCTGTTTTAGTATAGTATGTCTGAATTCCATCAGCAGAAAGCGCATTGGTTGCTTTATTAAAAAATATATCCACCGGATATAACGTAGTACCTGAAGCGGTTCTCCAAATCGGTGCTTGATTATAAATAATCGAAAAATAAAACCGTGGATCGCGATTTACATAAGGATCGTTCGGATTGTATCCAGATGTAGGGTCTGTTATTAACTTACCGCTTTTGGTTCCAAAGAAAGAAACAGCATTTTCAGTCGGATTACTATATCCTCCACTTCCGCCTACCCTACTTCTCGGAAAACGAGATGATTCTAAAGCTGTATTGTTTGCAACAATAAACGGAATAATGTATTCTGAATTTTTCCGACCTTTTACAAACATTTTCCAAAAACCATGTCCCGGGCGTGTAACATTGTCTTCAACCAAAGCATAGTCTGGTAAATCGATTACTGCTTTACAAGCATCAGCTGCCTTTTGCCACAGCGATGGATCATAAGTAGCCGAATACGTAACAAAAGGAAGCAAACCAGAATCTGAAGTTGCTGGACTCCCATTAAATAATGGACTTGCAGCGGTCAATAAAATACGTGCCTTTAGTGCCAAGGCTGCTCCTCTAGTTGCATGCCCGTACTCTTCTGCAGATTGTGAAACGGATGAAGGAAGCAACGACGACACAGCATCTAGCTCAGATACAACATAATCTACACACTCTTTATACGTATTTCTTTTTGAAACCAATATTTCCTCTGCCTCTAAAGGGATTTCTGGCATAATTTGTACGCCCCCATAAAATCTAATCAGAGCAACATAAAAGAAAGCCCTAAGGTATCTTGCTTCTGCCATTAACCTATTTTTTCTTGTTTCAGAAATGGGTGTGTTAACGGCTTTTTGAAGGAATAAAGAAGCCTGTCTTATTTTCTTATAATAGGTTGGCCAATAATTATTCAATGAATAATTTGCTGCGGTGTACGTTCCTCCAATTACTGCTGATTGCGGAGCACTATAATAGCTTATTGACAGAGTTGTTTGATCATCAAAGCAAGCATAATCATTTGATCCCGGAGAAGTAATATTTACATAGCGATATGGGATAATGTCTTGCCCCGTATAAGCGTACAAATCGTTGATAAAACCAGTGGTTAATGCACTATCTGCAAATACTTTATCTTCTGTTAAAGTCTCGGTTTTTCGATCCAAAAAATCTGCTTTTTTACAGGCAGCAAAAGCGCCTGCAATGAATAAAC
The DNA here is from genome assembly GCF_052344095.1 of Pedobacter paludisoli. Taxonomy (GTDB): domain Bacteria; phylum Bacteroidota; class Bacteroidia; order Sphingobacteriales; family Sphingobacteriaceae; genus Pedobacter. Next base: position 2,777,531 of record NZ_CP179926.1, read on the forward strand.
CGATAAATAAATATTTCATTTTCATAGCTTTAGTTCTTATAAGCCAAAAGTTAAACCAAAATTAAAAATAGCTTGTTGCGGATATTCGTTTACGTCCCCAATATTTGTGGTTGAAGCGGTTCCTGTTGCTGATTCAGGATCGATAGATACAGGCAAAGCATTGTAAACCAAGCCAAGGTTATAAGCATTTGCATATACTCTCAAATTATTAAGATGTAATTTCTTTGAGAAAGAGGAGGGAAAACGATACCCTATCTCCACATTTTTCCATCTTACATAGTCTCCCTTTTTTAACCAATAGGTAGAAAAAGCACCGTTTTGAGACCCACTTCCGGACAGCACAGGAAAAGTAGCATCCGTAGAAGTAATTGGTGTCCATCGTCCTAAGTTATATGGGATAGATTGATTTTCAGGACGACTGTAACTGATGATCCCTCTATTGATTGAAATAAAATACTTAAAAGATCCTTGAAACAAGGTGCTTATATCAAAGCCCTTATACGAAAAGCCAAAGCTTAAACCTGCAATGTATTCTGGTTGATTTGTACCAATATACCCCATATCGTATTGATCAACCACACCATCTCCATTCAAATCCACCAGTTTTACACCTCCAATATTTAAATTTGATAATGGATTGGCATTTGTTAAACGCGGACTGTTGTATACGTCGGCTAATGACTGGTACAAACCTGCATCTTGATAAGCAAATAAAGCTCCAACAGGTTTGCCTGTATTCCCTAACCATGGAAAACGAACGGCACCTTCGTCTCTAAAAACTACCTTATTTTCGGAATGACTTATCTGTGCATTTACAAAATATGAAATTTGATTTTTTAATGCATTATCACGGTAGTTCAATTCCAACTCATAGCCTTTATTATCTACAATCCCTAGATTAACAAAGGGTAGAGAAGCTCCAAATGCCGAGGCTACCGAAGCTCTTTGTGTTAATATATCTTTCCTTCTCTTCTTATAAAAATCCATTGTAAAACTAAGTTTCCCTTTGAACATGCGTAAATCCATCCCAATGTTTGCATCTTCTTGAGTTTCCCAGGTTACTTCTGTGTTTGATAAGGTAGGTTCAATAATTCCAGCCTGCGCCGTATTTCCGGTTTCTCCGAAAACATAACCTTTCCCACTTCCCGGAACATATGTTTTTTCATATGAATAAACCGAAGATCCAATTCCATCATTTCCTACTTGACCATACGAACCACGGAATTTTAAATTGCTTATAAAAGGTAAATTGTTCTTAAAAAATGGCTCTTCACTTATGTTATAGGCAACACTTACAGCAGGGAATAGCTGGTATTTTTTACTTGATTGAAATTTATCTGAACCGTTGTATGAACCTTTAAAGTCAATTACATAACGTTGCTTATAGTTATAGCTTAAAGACCCCACAATACCGCGCACGTTATAAGGGTCGTTCGCTACGGTTGCAGTTTGGGTTGCAGTAGTTGTTTGGTTTAACAAAGCAAAGGCGCTTACATTATGGTTACCAAAACTTCTAGTATAGTTTAATCTAGCTTGAATGTTTAACAAGCTATTTGACCCTTGATAAGAACCGGCACGATTTAGCTTTCCTAAGCGATATAGGTTGTTCACTACAGGCAGATAACTTTGAGTGTTATCATCCCAATAATACGTTGGCATTTCGTTCGAATTTCGTGTCAATGACCTTCTAAAATCATAGTCACTGGCATATGAAACCAAAACATTGGCGGCAAGGCCTTCGGTAATGAAATTTAACTTTTGATCTACCTGACTTACAAATCCAATGTTATTTGAATAATCGCGGTTATAACCTGACCAACGTAAGTTTGCTATTGGATTGATTTTAGTTGAGCCTGAAGTTGAGCCTCCATAACTACCATCGGCGTTGTATGCAGGATACCCAAAGGCTGATAATTGTCCGTTCCATAAATATTGCAGGGTACGTCCACCATTATTTGCAGGGGCATCGTTCGGAGAATTGGTTACCCCAAATCTTCCCGATAGGTCAAATCTAATTTTCAATGTAGGAGTTGGGGTAAGATCTACATTTGAACGAAAGTTATATCGGTCGTACTGATAATTACCATTGTATCCTTCTCCATCTGTAAAATCTTTATACATCCCTCCTTGATTCAAATAGCCCAAAGACACAAAATACTTTGCTTTTTCTGAACCTCCACTAATATCAAAGTTTGTACGATTTTGCATGCTATAATCTTTTGTAATCTCATCCCACCAATTTACATACGGATATTTGTATGGATCGTCTTGCAATCGGTAATGTTCTAAATTGTTTCCTGCGAAAAATTTAGGATATTGGCTTACTGGATCTAAATATTGTTCAACCGTCCATTCTTTTAATAATGAAAGCGTTGTAAATGCATCATTTGTTTCAAAGTTTACAGCAGATTTTGTCACCCCTGTTTCTTGTCTGAAATTTAATTGTGGCTTACCTGCTTTTCCTCTTCGGGTGGTAATTATCACAACACCATTCGCTCCTCTAACGCCATAAACGGCAGTTGTAGAAGCATCTTTTAATATCGTAAGTGTTTCAATTTCATTTTGATCAATCATGTTAATTTGATCTGCTGTCACTTCGATATCATCAATAATAATCAATGGAGTGTTTGATCCTTGGTAGGTACTTACGCCCCGTATTTGAAACGCAGCACCGTCGGCTCCTGGTTGTCCGCTACGTTGCTGCGAGAAAAAGCCTGGCAACCTTCCGGCCAAAGCGTTTTGTACACTCGCTGTTGGGCTTTGTCTGATAACATCCCCTGAGAGTGAACTTACTGCACTGGTATTCGTCATTTGATTTTTCTTCTCACTGAAACCTGTTACAATTACGTCTTCTAAGCCTTTTGTATCGTCTTCAATTTTAATGTTAAATGAGCTACCATTGGCAACATTTACTTCTTTTGTAAGGTAACCAACCATTTTAACGATTAAAACGTTTGAGGTACCTCTTAACTTCAACGTAAACTTTCCGTCTTCGTTGGTTGTTGCACCGTTTGCTGTCATACCTTTCTCGTAAACACTTACGCCAGGTATCGGGCCGGCCTTATCACCTATTGTCCCCGTAACGGTTTTATTTTGAGCATATACCACCTGAGTTAAGCAAGTAGCTATGAGAATAATATACTGAATTATCTTTTTCATGCGCTTAAAATTATTGGTCTACCAATTTGGGTTTTGCGTCATATTCTTATTTGATGCTGTTTCATCAAAAGGAATAGGATACAGATACATTTTTGAGGCTTCAAACTTAGTTGGAGCTACGGTAACTTCTTGATAGGTTACAGTTGTTCCGTTCAACGTCCCTTGAATTCCATGTAAACTTCCATTCAAGACAGTTTCTGCGATTTTCCACCGACGGATATCCCAAAAACGCTGCTCTTCAAATGCCATTTCAACCCTTCTCTCGTGTCGAATGCGTGCTCTCATTTGGGTTTGTGTTAAACCCGTCGGTAAAGCTGGCATGTTTACACGAGCTCGAATGGCATTTATAGCGGTATATACAGTTGCATCAGGACCTACAGCTTCATTTTGAGCTTCGGCATAATTCAATAATATTTCGGCATAGCGGAAGATTGGAAAATTATGATTCTGAGCAGTATAACTACTTTCGCTTGTTGTTCCTGTCATAAATTTCCTCAAATAGTATCCGGTACGTGTTTCACCTGAATTTGTTCTTCCAAATCCTAATGGCCTGTCTCTTCCCCCATCATAGGTTTGTACATTTCGTGTTAACCAGTATAATCCGTTAAAAGAAACCGTTCCCGCTAGGCGTGGATCGCGATTGTAATATGGTGCTGTTAGTGAATAGCCTGATCCAGACTCTGAAATCATTCTACCGGTAAAGGTTTCAAACTCGTTTACTAGCTCCTGAGTAGGATTCGTTTTACCATCACCCGCACGCGTATATCCTACAGGCTCATTCAGCGATTCAACATCTGTTGTTGTAGCGCGCAAATAAGGCAGAATAATTTCTGCATTGTATCTGGTTGAAAATACATTTAGAAATCTATTTACACCGGCAACGTAATTGGTTAAAGTTGTGCCGGTAGGTGCTAAGCCAGCCATGTTTGTAGTGTTATAATGCGCCGTTGCCGTAGAGGTTGACAAAGCATACACAAACTTACCAGCTGCTACACTATCCATCACTCCTTTAGCTGCTGCTGCTGCTGCCGTCCACTTACTTACATCGTTTGTAGTATTGTATAAAGGGCTTGCGGCGTACAATAACAAGCGCGATCTCAAGGCCATCATTACACCTCTGTTAATTCGTCCAAAATAGATCGTGGTATATCCACTTGTAGTGTTGGGCGATAGTAAATTGGGCATAACGGCATCAATCTCTGTCAAGATATAATTTACACATTCTTGATACGTGTTGCGTGGTAATGCAATGTCATCACCTAAATTGTATACTTTATCTCCAATTAAAGGAATCCCTCCCCATCTTTTCAACAACTCAAAATAGAAGATTGCTCTTAATCCACGTGCCTCTGCTTTGTATCGAGTTTTTAAACCTGGTGTTTTAAAGGGAACCACCTCTACGTTTGCTAGGAAAGTATTTACTTTTCTAATACCGGCATAGTTGGCATCCCATGTATTGTCTGGTAAATTAACTTGATTAAATGCTCCATTCGAATAAAATTGAATCGCGTCTGCGGTTGAATTGGGAAGGGCATCATCGCTTCCGGCATCTAACATATTGCTTCCTATCCTATTAAATCCATTTGGCAAACTTGAATAAGTATTATTTAAAAAGTTTTCGGCATGTACACCTAATGAATCGGCGGGGTCAAAAACCATATCAATTGTTGCATTCTCAAGAGGGCGATCTTCAATCATTTTTGAGCAACCCAATACTGCAGAAACCATGTATACTGCAGCTATGATGGTTATAATTTTTGTAGTTTTCATTCGAATTAGCCTTATAGTTTTAATGAAACACCTCCGTTAATTACACGACTATTTACAAATCCAGACAATCCTGTTTCTGGATCCATATAATCTAACTTGGTCCATGTTAGTAAGTTATATCCGTTCATAAACACCCGCAGTTTGTTTATCTTGTTCTTGCTTAAGAATTTAACAGGAAATGTGTAACCTATCTCTGCATTTTTCAAGCGGATGTAATCGGCCCTTTTGTACCAAAAGGTAGACGCCTGGCTATTGTTCACATTGTTGCCCAATGTTAATCGTGGCAAGGTTGCATTTATATTATTTTCTGGAGTCCAACGATTTTCTGTGGTATAATCCAGTACATAACCATAACTGTTGCTAAATGCCAACATTTGTGCAGGGTTATAATAGATTAGTCGTGGTAAACGACCTTCTATTAACATCGAGAAATCGAAATTTTTATAAGCAAAACCCAGATTTAAACCAAAAAGATATAAAGGTTTATCGTTGATTAATTTTTGGTCTAAGAAGTTAATAATACCATCGCCATTTAAGTCGCGGTATTTAATATCGCCTGCCTGCGGAGTATATCCCGGAATAGTTGCTATGGTGTTAAAATTCTCACCTTGCTGATAAAACCCTATGGCCTCATAGCCAAAATTGCCTATCGCTTGGCCACTTCTATACATCCAGTCATATGGATAATTCCCCTCTTGTAACGAAAGAACTTTATTTTTCGCAAAAGTGAAATTACCTTTAATAAAATAGCTTAGGTTACCAATTGTATTATTAAACGAAAGGTTCGATTCAAAACCACTGTACCGGTTACTTCCAGCATTCACACTTGGGTAGGCTTGACCAATTATTCCAGAGGCATATCCATTGTTTGGACTAATTAATTGATCGGTGTATTTATTCGTATAATACACAAATTCTGCCTGAAGTTTATTTTTAAAAAATCCAATTTCAGCTCCCACATCTAACTTTAATGCTTTTTCCCAAGTAACATCCGGATTAGCTAGCGTTCCTTCGATACTACCACTAACTGGAGTTGGAGTTGCGCCAAAGTTATATCCTGTGGTTGAAATTGAATAATTCTGCAAATATGTATAATATCCTGTATTTGCCAAAGCAGTTTTTCCTATAGTAGTTCTGAACTTTAATAAGCTGATGACATCGTTATTGAACCAATCTTCGTTAGATGCAATCCAGCCTAAACCTATAGAAGGTAAGAAACCCCAGCGCTCTCCTGGTGGATAGCGGTTATAGCTACTATAAACCAAACCAATATCTGCTAAATACTTATTATCGTATGCATAACTGGCTGTTAATCCTGCGTTTTTATAAATTCTGTTTAATTGGGTATAAGAATCTATTAAATTGGTTAAGTTAAAGGTTCCTAGAACATTCAGCTTACTTTTTCCAAACGTAGCGTCGTATCCTAAAAGCCCATTAGCAAAGGTTTGCTTTGATTGCGTACCTAAAGTAGGATTTCCGCTATTGGCAATGATAGATCCATCGCTTCCTATTTTTGTATAGGTGGTTCCTGTACTATTGGTTACCGGATAATAAACTGCAAACGTTTTACTATTTTCTATTGATTGCAGATAATAGTTATTGATAGACAAGAGTCCTTGTACCCATAAACCCTTAACCCAATCATCCAATTTGAATTTCAAACTTACATCGGCATTTACTGAGCGCTGATTTTGCGTATTGTATCCAGAATTTAAGGTACTTCCTAATATGTTGGTTGTATATTGGGTTGTTCCACCTAAACTTCCATCGGCATTATAAGCAGGATATGCCAAAGGATTTGTTTGGTAGATACGATTCATGATGACACCCGCGGTGGCTCCAGGCTCACCATTTTTTTCAATAGATGCAAAAATATTTAAGCCCAATTGGATATCCTCGCTAAAGTCTATCTGCGCATTTGTTCTAAAATTATAGCGTTTGTAATAATTATTAGTTTCGTATGGGTTATCGGCACTTGTCAAAAAATTACCATCTTGAGCAAAATGTTCTACGGAGGTATAGTATCGGTAATTTTTCTGATTACCTGCAGCATATATCGAATACCTTTGTTGAGCTGCATTATCTTTATATACCGAATTATACCAGTCATTTGTGGGTTGTAAATATGGATCATTCGTTCCATTTCGGTAAGCGTCGATTAAAGCGGTGCTATACGTTGGAGTAGCATTCGGAAATGTATTTAATTGGGCCTCGTTATATAAACTAGCGTAATCGGCTCCGCTTAAAAAATTTGGACGTTGAAGCTGTTGCTGCACACCATATTGGGCCGAAAAACCCAGTTCAAAAGGCTTATCTAAGGATTTATCTTTGGTAGTAACATAAATTACCCCACCCGACGAGCGTAAACCATACATGCTGGTTGCCACTGCATCCTTTAATATAGTTACGCTCTTAATATCATCGAGATTGAAACTGGTAAAATCACGGATAACACCATCTACCACAATTAAGGGTGTATTGCCACGTAAAGTTAACGAAGAAGCATCGTACAATGGCCCTGTTTGACCAGAGCTTCTGGTTGAATATAAACCCGTAACCCTTCCTGCCAACGCATTGGTCAAATCTGAAACGGGCGTGGTATTTAAATCTTCGCTATAAAGTGTGGTGCTTCCAGCAACATTTCTAAGTTTGGATAGTGTTCGGAACCATAAATTAACGTGTCGTTGCTGTATAGGAAATTTAACGGCTACTGAATCAATCACTAGTGAGTCATGACTATCTTGTGCGTTTACAATTCGTGGCGCTACCAGAGCTAGTAACATACTAAACCATAATTTCAGACAAAATATTTCCTTAATTTTAATCGTAATTATTTTATTCATGATTAAGAATTTAGATGATTTATTAATTGAGCTTTCCTCTAACAAGGCCATTGGGTTGCTGCGTAGAACTTACCTGCAAATAAATTTTGTCGGTCATTAGTTTCGCAACAGAACCTTCATCTAGCTTTACACTTCCTTTACACTCTCTTTCGCTATTAAAAGCAGGTGTTTGTAGATCCAAAAAAAGCGTTCCTAGTTGTCCTAAATCGCCCAGAAAAAGCTGGCCTTTTCCTGGTGAATCATTATTTTGAAGGGCTATATCAAAATAAATATCATAGTGTAGCTCATTGTTACTCATGAGATACACCATAGCCACGGCGTGATCGGTTCGGCCAGTGATTGCCGGCACAACACTCGACGCAGATAGGTCTACTTTCCATTGCTTGGCGATAAAAATGTCCGATGTATAAACATCCTTCTTACAAGACGAATGAACGGACATAATAAAAATGCAGAGAAGCATAAAGCCTCTACTGAGAATTTTAATTTTCATACAATTTAGTTAGTGGTTTCGGTTGAGTTGATTTGCTTTTAGAGTCTATGCTGACTAAATGGTTGATTGGTTTGGTTGTTAGTTTTTACTTCATTTACGTAGGTTGGTTAGTTCAATTATTTGAGTTTACTGTTGTGATGAAGTTCCTGTTACAGAAAACTCTCAGTTACTTATAAAGCGTTCGGTTGATTTAGTACTATCAAATCTGAGACTTAATTGGTGAAAAAAACGGTGAATATTCTATAAAAAAGGTAGAAAAATCGGCAGCGATGTGGATAATATTCGCTAATTTGCAGAAATAGAGTTGTCCTTATCCAATGTTTAAATCTAAATATCAAAAAATAAAAGTGCCTAGGTTTTATTTATATTTTACCAATTTTTATAAATACATCCTCCATCTATTTTTGCTTCTTTTTGCTTTTTCTTTAAAGGCACAAAATCCAATTAGCTTTAATAATCTAACCGTTGAAAATGGCTTGTCGCAAAACTCGGTAATGGCAGTTGCACAAGACAGCATTGGATTTATTTGGCTGGGTACTCGCGATGGCTTAAACCGCTATGACGGGAATACGTTTAAAGTATATAAAAGTGACCCAAAAAACCTAAAAACTATTATTGCAGGAGAGATTACGACAATTGCAACCGATGCTAGAGGCACTATCTGGATTGGAACAACAAACGGTTTATGCCAATACGACAAGAAAAATGATGTCTTTATCCAACCAAATAAATTCCCGAAAGTCCTTGTAGAAACCATCCAAATGGATGCTGAAAATAACATTTGGGTTGGCACTCGGATGGGCATTTTTATTTATTCTGAAAAAGAAAATTATACAAAACCTCTTCATTATTCATTAGGTAATTCAGCTGCAAATAATGTATTTGCCATCTACAGCTACAAAAACACCATTTGGGTTGGTACTTGGACAGGCCTATATTGCTTAATGAAAAAAGGCAACACCTATCAAAAACAAAAAATTTCGCTACCAAAAGAAATTTCTGAAAATATCTCTGCAATCGCTCAAGAAAAAAATGGCGATTTATGGATTGGAAGCGCCAATGGTTTAGCAAGATACACTCCTTCCAAAAAAACTTTTAAAACATTTCATCACAACCATAAATCAAACTCACTTATTCATAATGATATACGAGAACTTTTCTTTGATAAAAAAGGTACTTTTTGGATCGGTACGCAAGCAGGACTAAGTATTCTAAATACAAAAACACTCTTTTTCACAAACTACCAAAACGATCCTGAAAACGAAAAGTCTTTAAGTTTCAATTCCATTCATCATATTTTTCAAGATCGCGATCAAAACATCTGGATTGGAACCTATTTTGGAGGCGTAAATATTTCGCATCCTCTTAGCTCTACCTTTAAAGTTTATCGAGAAAGCAAATCCCAGACAAGTATTCGTAGTAGCGTAATAAGCTCAATTATTGAAGATAAAAATAAAAATCTGTGGATAGGTACTGAAGGAGGTGGTTTAAATTATTTCAACAAAAAAAATCAAACTTTTCAAAGTTATACTAACGACCCAGCCAGCCCGACAAGCATTAGCTCGAACATTATTAAGGTTATTTGCAAAGAGCCAAATGGTAGCGATAATTTATTTATTGGAACAAATGGAGGAGGGCTGAACTACTTTTCGGCCTTAACAAAACAATTTGACCATATTATTAACATTAATTCAAGTGGAAAAAAGAATTTTTCAGAAGTATTAGCATTAAGCTTC